>NZ_JAVFHM010000290.1:0-505 GCF_041954005.1 Priestia sp. BR_2
TGAACGGAAGGGTGAACAATCCGAGGGCGTTCAGCAGGAGCGAGCCCACGATCAGCTTCTTCACCCCGACCCGGTGATATAACGCGCCGCCAAGGAGCTGACCCGCGATGCCCCCCATGGACTGAATCAAGATGACAAAGACAGCATCCTGCATGCTGCGTCCCAGCTCGTCGAATACGTACATCGTTGTCAGCGGCCACATCAAGGAGCCGCCTGCGGAGGCAACGAGACTTGCAACAAGAAAACCTTTTACTTCCTTAGGGTCCTGCTCCAACCATTTCATGTTTATTATCACCCAGCAGCCTCTCAGCAGTATATTTACGCATACAACCTAAAATAGCCCCACAAAATGGCGCCTGCGCTCCGATGCTTATTCCAAATACTCTGCGGGGACCCCAAATAACTTTATAAATTCTAATATATTAAAAAAAAGCCCATGCGAGCTTTTATAAATTCTTCTTAAAGGAAAGAGGCAAAGGCCTTCTATTTTGATACTCCTATAACC
>NZ_JAVFHM010000291.1:0-2603 GCF_041954005.1 Priestia sp. BR_2
ATATATAAATATATAGAACTTCCATTCTAGTTCATCTATTACTTTTTTTGTAGAAAAATAACTAATACGAAGCAGCATTTCTTGCTTTATCAAGGAATGCTGCTTCGTTATTTTTATGATCTTCTAGCTATCATTTCTATTTCAATCTGTGCGTCTAGAGGTAAGGGTGCTACGCCTATATTTGTACAAGCAGGATATGATGCAGAAAATTGTTGTATATACACTTCATTCATTGTTGTAAAGTTATCCAATTTTGTAACTTTGAATTTACTAAATAGGGGTCACGATATGAACTAACCCCAAATATACTAAACCAATTATTTAAATAACTCTTTACGTTGCTCACGCATCCACTGCGCAACCTGAACTTCCTCTTGTTTATGTGATTTTTCAAGCTCTGAAACAATCGATTTATAATCGGTCTCACTCCGGTTCTGACTCATTTTAGCTGCACCTTGAATAGATGTGATTTCAATTTCAAAGCCAACTATTCCTTTCATTTCACGCTTAAGCAACTCTGGGTCAAACGTATCCCAGGTTCGACCATCTTCTCGGTGAGACTCTTAGTGTTTAAGCATAGTATCCAAAGCCGATTTCAACTCATCTCCAGAGATTATACGTGCTGTTCCATAAGCATGGACAGCTAGATAGTCCCATGTAGGGACCTCTTCACTTTGATACCAACTAGATGAAATGTAAGCGTGAGATCCTTGGAAAATTAGTAACACATCGCTATTATTGTCTAAAGTTTTTTTCTGCATGTTTCCGTATGCAATGTGCCCAGTTGCATAGATTTTCCCTTCATCTTCCCGAATTTCCAAGGGGATATGCGTAGCCAAGGGACAATGTTCCTTAACAGTAACCAATAGAGCAAACGAGTTAGACTTCATAATTTGAACTGCCTCATCATGATTCATACGATATTGCTTAGGAATGTACACTATAATCATCCTTTCAACGTGTATTGAAGTTTTTTAAAATATAAGCACTAAAAATAAATATTTGATAAAAAAATAATATTATACAAACTGACATGAAAAAAGGTACAATATCAAACAAATACACATGACAGAAGGGATGAAAATGAATAATACTATTTTTATGTTTGAAGATAACTATCCAAAATACAAACAAATCTATGAGAAATTTAAATTGTTTATTGAACAAGGAGACATTTTGGCAAATGAGCAATTGCCCTCCGTTCGTCAACTTGCAGATTCCTTACAAGTAAGCCGCAATACAACTTTAATGGCATATGAGCAACTAGTTGCTGAAGGATATATTCGCGGGGAGGGACGAAAAGGTTATTTTGCAAATGAGTTAGAACCCCTAATATTTCAAGGTTCATTAATCCCTCATGATAAAAAACAAAAAGAGTCGAAGAAACTTCCAGTAGTTAATTTTAGGGCAGATGCCGTTGATCAAACACATTTTCCACTGAGAATTTGGAGGCGAATTTCCAATCAAGTATTAACATTACAGGATAGCTTCAGGTACGGAGAACCATTTGGGGAAGAATGTCTGCGCGAACAAATTACTGACTACTTGCTCCAATCTAGAGGAGTAAAAACAGATGCGAATTCTATTATCGTCGGTAGTAGTACCCAACAAATGCTTGTATATCTTGGAAATATAATGAAAGACGACTTCCAGAGTATTATAGTTGAAGACCCTGGTTATGACGGTGCTAGAGAAGCTTTTCAATTCCATCGTTTTACGTTTGAAACTTTGCCCGTTTATGAAACAGGTGCTGATCTTTCACAACTAGAACAAATGAAATCACGACTAATATATGTAACCCCTTCCCATCAGAGTCCAATTGGAGTAAGCATGTCTATTCAACAACGACAAATGCTTATTCATTGGGTTAATGAGATGCATGGATATATTATTGAAGACGATTATGATAGTGAATTTCGCTATACACAAAAGCCGTTTCCTGCTCTTGCCTCTATTGATTCTGCAAGAGTCATCTATCTAGGGAATTTTTCGAAAGCCTTTCTCCCAGGAATCCGTTTAAGTTATATGGTATTGCCTCAACCAATTTTAAATCACTACAAAAATAAATTTCTTCAATTCGAAAGTACTACTTCAATTCTTAACCAACTTACAATGGCTAAATTTATGGAAGAGGGAGAATGGAGTCGTCATATCAAACGCATGCGTCTGGTTTATAAACGAAAAATGCAACACTTAGTATCAGTATTAAAAAAAGAGTTTGATCAAAGTATATCCATTATTGGTGAGCAGTCTGGTTTATATTTATTAGTGAAAGTACATCTGGATCACTCAGAAGAATGGCTAATCAGACAAGCTTCCCTTTATGGTGTTAAAGTGTATCCCATCTCACTTTACGTGATTAAAAACAATCCCGATAAACCAATTATTAAGCTTGGCTTTAGCAATCTTTCTCGAGATGAAATTACGAGAGGTGTGGAACTCTTAAAAAAGGCTTGGTCATAAAGTCTTATCATAATCCTTTTAGCACCTTGATACAGATGATAGTTTTTTCGTTAATGAAGAGTTTATTGCAAAACAGACCGCAGATGAGTTCGGTGGCTATATTGTAGTCATAAACGATATGTTTGAGGATTATATTAACC
>NZ_JAVFHM010000292.1:0-1043 GCF_041954005.1 Priestia sp. BR_2
TGTTAATACGGTGGAAATGTTAGTAAGTCTAGTAGAAAATCAAGAAATTACGGAAAAAGACTTACCTGCTCATTTTCGAAAAAAAGATACAAGCTCTTTTATAACAGAAAAAACTAGTGATACAAACAGACTCTTAAAAAAGGTAAGAGAAGATATTTTATCTAGTGAAAAAGACACTATTTTGAAAGCGCTTGCTGATGTGAACGGTAATAAGGCTGCTGCCGCGAGAATTCTTGGGATTCAGCGTTCTACTCTTTACATAAAATTAAAAAAATACGGATTATAGTTCAAGTGTCTTTATAATCGGACATATATCAAACACTTATGTATTTAAAAATGGACACTTTAACTAAAAGAAGCGTTTGGAATTAAGCATTTATACTTGGCACGGTTCTTGCATTAATAATAGTGACGTTAATGTAAGGAGGGATTTTATGAAAGGGTATTCAAAATTTTGTATGCCTAACTCAGTCTTTTATGGTGAAAATTCTTTAGCTCAGCTTGGAGAGCAAGTGAGAGCTTATGGAAAGAAAGTACTTTTAATTAGTGATCGTGTTATGGAAAAAATAGGACATGTAAGAAGTTGCGAAAGAATACTAGAGGATTTAAATGTTTCTTATGCTGCATACTTAGATGTTAATACAGAGCCCACGGATTTACATGTTAATGAAGCATTAAACCTGTGTTTAAGAGAGCAATGCGATGTTATTATCGCAATAGGTGGAGGAAGCTGCATTGATGCTGCTAAAGCTGTAGCTGTAGTAGCAACCAATGGTGGTTATATTGGTGATTTTGCAGGCGGAAAGTCTCCAATTACAGAAGATCCTCTTCCGCTTATTGCAATTCCGACTACGGCTGGAACGGGTTCGGAAGTAACAAATGTTACCGTAATTACGAATACTAAGGAAGATATAAAAATGATGATTAAACATCAAGCATTTCTTCCGAAAGTAGCGATTGTAGATCCAATTTTCACAATTTCTACACCTCCACAAGTTACAGCAGCAACGGGAATTGATGCACTTTGTCATGCTGTTGAAGCT
>NZ_JAVFHM010000293.1:0-3558 GCF_041954005.1 Priestia sp. BR_2
AGCTTACACAGTTGTGATTTACGGAAAAGGGAATAAAAAACTAAATTAAACACAGCACTTAAATATTTTTCTGCATATGTTCCTCAATAACAGATATCTTGAAAGGTTGATAGATGATGATGATAGGCGGTCCTTTGCTTATTGCACTGCTTCCAGGTGTACTTGTACTTCTTGTAACCTGGCTGTTCAGAAAGATGAAGTGGAACAAGGGCATTAGAGTGATTCCTTCAATTCTAACCGTTATGGCTGCTGTTGTTCTCTTTTATATTGGTTATGTAGAAGTAAGAGGCTTTGAAGGTGTTGGCTACTTGTTTTTATCCGTATGTTTACTTTTGTTTGCAGCTGCAGCATTTATCATTGCCAAAAAACCTGTACGATAATTTTTATAAACTTTATAAATTCTTTATAAATCCCTCCTATACTACGTGTAGGGGGGGATTTAATATGAAAAATATCATTTTAGACGTGAAAAGCGTTTCGAAAAAAGTAAGACGCCGTCACTTAGTAAAAGAAGTATCATTTCAAATTAACGAAGGGGAAATATGCGGACTGCTAGGGCCAAACGGAGCTGGTAAAACGACTTTAATTCGTTTATTGACGGGATTGATTAAACCAACCGGGGGAGAAGTTTTTATTAATAACAAAACCATTCTTTCACAAAGAAAAGAAGCGCTGCAGAGTGTTGGCGCAATTGTGGAGTCGCCCATCTTTTTTCCTTATATGACGGGAAAAGAAAACCTGACAAATTTAGCTCGGCTGCATTCATTTCACACAAAGCAAGAAAGGCAACAAAAAGTAAAAGAAGTGCTTGATATTGTGGGATTAACCGGCAGAGAAAACGATAAAGTTCGAACGTATTCTCTTGGGATGAAGCAAAGACTCGGTATTGCTCAAGCGCTTTTAGGCGACCCGGACTTATTAATACTGGATGAGCCGGCCAACGGCTTAGATCCAATGGGCGTACGTGAACTGCGCGAGCTGCTTTTCACCTTAAAACGCGACTATAACAAAACGATTTTGATTTCTAGTCATTTGCTGGATGAATTACAGCGAGTATGTGATCAAATTGTTGTGATGAGAGAAGGAGAGCTAATGTGGGACGGCGCTTTAGATCAGTTAGCATCCGGTAAAAATCTTGAAGATGCGTTTGTAGAGCTGGTGTCACAATGAAGGAGCTGCTAGTAGCGGAGTGGGAAAGACTTTGGAAACGAAAAGTGACGTGGCTGACCTTTCTATTAGTGCCTGTGGTACTGTTAGTTGCTTCATCTTATCTCCAAAAACAAAACGGAGCACTCACAGTCGATTTACCGGAGTATACGTTTGCGGGAAACTTTCCTGTGCTGAGCTTAGCCGAAATGTTATTTACCGTTTTTAATGCCATGTTCTTAGTTTTTATTACGCTCGTTGTTACTGAAGAGTACCGGTCAGGACAGCTGCGAATGGTCATGATACGCTCGTATTCGTTTAAAGAAATCATCATCGCAAAAGCTATAGTGCTTCTGCTGTTTAATTTACTGTTTTTTATGACGTATTTTTGTATGAGCTATATGATAGGCTTTTTGCTGTTTGAACACCCGCAAAGCTACTTTGTGTTTTATCACAGTCATGCTTTTAGTATAAAAGCAGCGCTAGTATATAATCTTTCATTCTATGGATATGCCTATTTAACGACGATTGCGATATGCTGTGTGCTGTTTTTTATTTCGGTTATCAGCAAAACAACTACTACGGCTGTTGGAATTGGCGTTGCTTTTATACTAATCTCATTTTCGTATCCGACTTTATTAACGGGATTTAGGCAGTGGATGAGTGAAGAGCTTTTTGGACAGCTGTTTTTTACTTCTATACCGATGATTTAATGGCAGGGCATTACAGTCATGATGGCAGAAAAACCGCAGTTTGTAGGGTGGAATTTCGGTGTTTTAGGCTTTTATATTTTATTCTTTAGCGGTTTAACGTATGTAGCGATTCGGAAAAAAGAATCATTTTTATAAAAGGAGAGAAGAAACTATGACAGGACTTTTTATCAGTGAATTAGAGCGAACGTTTAAACGAAAAAAAACAGCGGTGGTACTAGGTGTGTACATAGGATTACTTGCTTTTATTTGGTTCATTTTCTTTCAAAGGGGAGGCATTTCGTTTTTTGATGCAGACCATGACGTGAAAATTGATTCTTTAAATGCAGCACCGCTGCTTCTTCGAGACCTATCGTTTGTAATTACGTTTATTATCATTCCTATGTTTGTGGCAGATAGTTTTAACGGCGAGTACACGTCCGGAGCGCTGCGTATGGTATTAATTCGACCGCATCATCGTTTGAAGCTGTTTTTTGTAAAGTGGACCGTTCAATGTTTACTAGTTTTTCTTATTTTGTGTATTACTTGGGTATGGGGGACGTGTCTTGGAAAAATAGCTATGCCTCATGTGAATGAAACGACGTTTTTAGGCGGACATACGTTAGGGACTCTAGGGGCGTTGCTGTATTCGCTCAAATTTTACGGCATTTGTTTTTGTATCTTTATAGCGGTTATTAGCATCGGGAGTATCCTGAGTGTTCTTATGCCTAATTCCATTTTATCTTACGTAGCAACTATTGGTGCTTTGATTGGAAGCGTGTATGTGTCAGATAAACTAAGCTTCTTTTTCTCCGTAACCGATTCTGTTTTTCATGAATTAAGTAAGTCTAACTCTGAATTTTTAGCAAACCTATTATTTCCAATTTTGCTCATTAGCCTTATAATAAACCTATTCGTGTGGAAAAAGAAAGAATGGGTAGGGTGAGCTGGAGATGAACCAAACAATTTTACTAGTGGACGACGAAAAAGACATTATTTCATTTATGAAAGATGCGCTGAGTGATGAAGGATATGAGGTGGTGTTTGCTTACGAAGGGCAGGAAGCTTTAAAAAAGTTAAAGATAAATCCAGACTTAATTGTGCTCGATGTGATGATGCCAGGTATGGACGGCTTTGCACTTTGTGAAATGATCCGAAAAAGCATATCATGCCCCATTATCTTTTTAAGCGCCAAACAAACGGAGCAGGACCGGATAAAAGGACTATTAGTGGGCGGGGATGATTATTTAGTTAAACCTTTTAGCATGAAGGAACTAAAAGCCCGCATTTATGCTCATCTGCGCCGAGAGCAGAGAATTAGCAGCAATTCCTATAACAGGCTTCACTTTGGAGAGTTAACCATCGATTTAAACGGCTATCAAATTTTACATAGCAATGAAGTCATTCCGTTTACTTCAAGAGAATTTGAGATTCTTCATTTTCTGGCTCTTCATCCAGGTCAAGTGTTTACACGTGAGCAGCTGTATGAAAAAGTTTGGGGCTATGACGCAGAAGGAGATTCGTCTACGATTACGGAACACGTGAAGAAAATTAGAGCAAAACTATTAAAATATGACGAAACACCTTATATCTCGACCGTTTGGGGCATTGGCTACAAATGGGTAAAATAAAAAAATGGATGAACCGGGCGACGTTAAAAGCGCAGTTTGTGTTATCCTTTCATTTGATTTTAGTGTACAGCCTGCTTGCGACGCTTTTAACG
>NZ_JAVFHM010000294.1:0-383213 GCF_041954005.1 Priestia sp. BR_2
TTAGCTCAGCTGGGAGAGCATCTGCCTTACAAGCAGAGGGTCGGGGGTTCGATCCCCTCAGCCTCCACCATAATTCATCCCCATAAAGTGAAGCTCACGCTTCGCAGGTAATTCCGATTACTTTTCGGGGACCCCATATTATCAACCCTTTTAATGACGCGGGGTGGAGCAGTTCGGTAGCTCGTCGGGCTCATAACCCGAAGGTCGTAGGTTCAAATCCGGCCCCCGCACCCCATTTATATCGCAATTGCGATAATTCCTCTTGGAACTGGTGTGTATAGGCCTAACATGCCTGCCTGTCACGCAGGAGATCGCGGGTTCGAATCCCGTCAGTTCCGCCATTCTTATTAGCTTCAGGGATGAGAATCCATATTGGGTTCGTCGGAGCTTAGCTTCGTTAGCATAGACTTCGCAGTCTCGAACGAAGAGAGAGTATCCCGTCAGTTCCGCCATTCTTTAACTCTTAGTAATAAGAGCCATTAGCTCAGTTGGTAGAGCACCTGACTTTTAATCAGGGTGTCGAAGGTTCGAGTCCTTCATGGCTCACCATCTTTACCAAGAGAGCTGGAATCGGAATACATATCATATTTGCGGACGTGGCTCAGCGGTAGAGCATCGCCTTGCCAAGGCGAGGGTCGCGGGTTCGATTCCCGTCGTCCGCTCCATTTTTATTTTCTGGCGCCATAGCCAAGTGGTAAGGCACAGCTCTGCAAAAGCTTTATCCCCAGTTCGAATCTGGGTGGCGCCTCCATAACAACCATATGTGCCCTTAGCTCAGCTGGATAGAGCGTTTGACTACGAATCAAAAGGTCAGGAGTTCGAATCTCTTAGGGCACGCCATTGTGTAAGCCGGTGTGGCGGAATTGGCAGACGCGCGCGACTCAAAATCGTGAGGGAAACCGTGGGGGTTCGAGTCCCTTCACCGGCATCAATCAAAAGGAATGTAGACGATCAACGTCTGCATTCCTTTTTTTTGTTGCCTCTCGATCGAAGCATCCACACGATAAGTCCACTCCCAATCGCAGCTGCTGAAGATCGTTCTCCTGTAGATCGATGTTCCTTCAATAAGTGATACGGTAACAGGAGGGTGTTCGTTCACGGATATAACGCAAAACCTGCAGACCAGTCCAGGGGTTGGACGTAGGTCTATAGGAAGCCCCGCCTTAGGTCTAGGTCCAAAAACCGTCCACAGGCCGTTTTAGTCAAACCCGAAATTACCTAGAATAGAGTCATAAGGTTGAACAAATGAAACAACGATCAAACAACAGAAAGGCGGTGTATAAATGAGGAATTCAAAAGGCAATGGAATGAGTATCCTGTTGATTGGTTTAGGGATCTTGGTTCTTCTGGGAGTATTCGGTCCTCTGCTTGGATGGTTGTTCAGTCTTCTAATTCCGATACTGATGGTTGCTTTGGGATATTACGGAATTCGAAGAGGCAATACCTTGATGGGATGGATCATTCTCGGTATCGGCATCATCTGGTTGATGGGTAAACTGTCTTGGCTGATCGGTCCGATCCTTGGTGTCATCTTAATCATCTACGGAGTGTCCCGATTGAAGAATGGAAGACCCCGTTATTGATAAGGAACCACTACATTATATAACCTGCATAAACAACAGATCAGATCATGATAGATGAGGAGGGCTAAGCCGATATGAGTGTTTTCCGGCGGATAAGAGACATAACCGTAGCAACATTGAATGAAAAGCTCGAGCAGAGCCAGGATCCGGTTCGATTGATCGACCAGTTCCTACATTCAACCAGACAGGACATTGCTGAGGCCGAAAAGCTGCAGCAGCAATGCCAAGTACATTCCAGACAGCTGAAACAGCAGGTGGATCAAGCGGAAACCATGCGATTTAAACGCGAAGAGCAGGCACTGCTTGCCTTGAAGGCCGGCGAAGAGCATCTTGCCAAGCTGGCATTGCAGGAGAAGTTGATTTATGAGGAAAAGATTGAACAGTATCAAGGCCTGTTATCCTCAAGCCTGGAGTCGTTGAAAGAAATCGAGGAGCAGCTCGGTGAGCTGCGGATGGAATATCAGACGGTCTACAGCAAACGCCAGTATTATGTTGCCCGAGTGGAAACCCTTCGTCTTCAGCAAAAAATGAATGAACGTACGGGGTCCTATGGCGGGGGTCATGATGTACCGAAGATGTTCAATCGCCTCGAGGACCGTATCAGCGACTGGGAACTGGAAGCCAGAAGCCTTCGCGATTTACGCCGCATGGGGCAGGAATACATGGATCAGGCTGGAGAATCCGTCTCCACGGTATTGGAAAAGGAACTTGCCCGCTTGAAGCAAAAGCTGAATAACAGCGGAAAGGAGTAACCATGACAAGATTGTACCGTTCCACCCGAGACAAGATGTTCACAGGGTTGATCGGCGGTATATCCGATCATTTCGGAGTCGAATCTACCCTCCTTAGAATCATATTTGTAGTCAGTATCTTTTTCACAGGCGGTACAACGCTGTTGATCTATCTGATTGCAAGCCTCGTCGTTCCTAAAGAACCGTATTATCACGATCCGTACGGACCGCAAGGAAGACATGGCGGCGGATACCGTTACAACGACCATCCGGGCCCGGGGCCAGGCTACAACAGCTACAATGATGCTTATGGACGTCATCAAGGCTATCCTAACCCTAATGAGCATGGAAGCTTTGGTCCCAAATATGACCGTCCCAACGGCACAAGAACGAACGCGTCCACCGATTCCGATCTGGATGCGATGATGAAGGATATTGAAAGAAAAGCCATGCAAAAAGAAATCGAAGAATTGAAGAAAAAACTTTCGAACTATGAGAAGGGAGATAAATAACATGGGAGTATTTAAAAGAATTAAGGATATGACGAAAGCATCGGTGAACGAGCTGCTGGATAAAGTGGAGGATCCGATCGTAATGCTGAACCAGTACCTGCGCGACATGGAGGCAGAAATTCATGAAGCAGAGGTAACGGTTGCGAAGCAAATGGCAAATGAGCGTCGCATGAAGCAGCGCGTCGATGAGGCTGTGAAGATGGCGGCACAACGTGAAGCTCAAGCGGAATTGGCTCTGAAAAACGGTCAAGAAGAAGTGGCTCGCAAGCTGCTTGAAGAAAAAATCTATTTCGATCAAAAAGAAACCGAGTACGTGGAACTGCACCTGCAATCCGAGGCTCAAGCGAAAGAGCTTGTTGCTCAGCTGCATGAAATGAAAGACGAGTTCTACAAAATGCGCAACAAGCGCAATGAGCTTGTAGCTCGCGCTCAAATGGCGAAAGCGAAGAAGCAAATGTCTCAAGTGAGCAGCCTGCATACCATTGAAAGCGGCAGTGCTTCGATGGGCTTCCACCGCATGGAAGAAAAAATCATGCAAATGGAAGCTGAAGCTGATGTGCTTCGCGCACCATACCGCCCTAACAACGCAGCATACACAAGCCCAGTGGATGCTGAGAAGCAACTGAAGGTGGATGAGCAGCTGCAAGCATTGAAAAACAAAATGGGGAAATCCTCGAAATCCGAGTAATTCCTTAGCAAGTCAGCAAAATAAGAACAAAGCGTATTCGAATACCGTGTTCATATGATATGCTATACGAATGAGATTGTCGTATAGTACAGGCAAAGCCATACAGTGGGGAGCATCTCACTGATATGGCTTTTCCGAGCTTATATCTTGGTCATCAAGGAGGTGCGACATGGACAGAAACCGCTGGATAGCAGTAGGTTTAATCAGCTTGGGTTTTATTATGCTTTTCGGCCGATGGTTTGGTTTCTTCACCATTGTCGCCCTGTTGCTCATCTTCGCGGGCGTCCTTCAGATCAGGCAAGGCCATGTGAAGAAGGGGTACATTCTGCTCGGCGTCGGAGCCGTGCTGCTGCTGCTCGAGCATCTTATGTTGATTATTGGCGTCAGTTTGATATCGCTGGGTATTTTCTACGGCAAGTCCAAACGGGCCCATACCACGACCAGATATATTCAGAAGCAGAACTTTATGTCCAACTTTGACTGGGACCGTGCACCCTGGGTGATGCGCAGCTTGAGCGTGTGGCATGTGCTCGGGGAAGCGGATGTGGATCTGTCCCTGGCGCTTCCCGAAGAACGCCAAACGGTGCTCATGTTCCACGGAATGCTCGGTGATATCGATCTGATGATCCCGGACTATTACGGGGTGGAGATCGAGGCATTCATCTTATTCGGATCGATTCATATGGACGACCGGAAGGAAACCGGCATATTGAACCGAGTGAAATATCAATCGCCCAGTTATGAGACCAGCGAATATAAAGTGAAATTTATCGTTTCTTATTTAGGCGGAGATTTGAATATAAGAATGACATAATAAACGTATTGTTTTGTGTAAACCATTCAGGAGGGTTGCCCCGTGGAAACGGAAAAGAAAGCAAATATCATTACCCGAAGTATGCGTGAGGGGACCCTTCTGGGATTGGTTGTCATGCTCGTTGTCCTTTATTTATTATATACATATGGTTATCTTCAACCGTTTGAGACGTGGAAGAACCGGATCGAGGCAGGCATAACCCTGGTATTGCTGCCGATCGGGCTGGGAGCGATTTATGGCTTCTTCCAGGGATACCGGGTAAAACGGCGGGTCGATCTCGTTAGGGAAACACTCGTGAACTGGGAAAAAGGGAGTCTGACGGACGTCATGCCGGACATCGGCGAAGACGAAGTGGGCCGGCTTGGAGAACAGCTGGTGAAGATCAGCAAGCGCTGGGAGGATCAGGTGTCTTCCCTGCAGCGGTTATCCACGAACAATGCCCAGCTAGCCGAGCAGGCCAGGGTTACGGCGATCGTGGAAGAGAGACAGCGTCTGGCGCGCGAGCTCCATGATGCGGTTTCTCAGCAGCTGTTTGCCATCTCGATGACGGCAACAGCTGTGGGCAGGACGCTGGATAAGGATTTTGACAAAGCGCAGCGCCAGGTGGCTCTGATTGAGGAAATGTCGGCTGTGGCACAGTCCGAGATGAGGGCGCTACTCCTTCATCTGCGGCCGGTATATCTCGAAGGAAAAGCACTGGAACAAGGGCTGCGGGATTTGATCACGGAATTGCGGATCAAAGTACCTATGGAAATTACGTTTGAAATGGACGATGACATACATTTGCTTAAAGGGATCGAAAATCATCTGTTCCGCATTATTCAGGAGGCCATGTCGAATACGCTTCGGCACTCGAAGGCGGAAAAAATGGACATCCGGATTCATCGCAGGCAAAACACCGTTCGGGTAATGCTGCGAGATGACGGGGTCGGGTTCGAACTGGACGACAAGAAACAGACTTCCTACGGTCTTTCGACCATGCAGGAACGGGTGACGGAAATCGGCGGCTCGTTACAATTCATCACGGCCCCGGGAAAAGGGACGCGGATTGAGATTATCGTGCCGCTCATAAACGAAGAACGCAAACGGGGGGATGGAGATGGAAGCACCGATTAAGGTACTGCTGGTGGATGATCATGAGATGGTGCGGATCGGCTTGGCTGCCGTGCTTGGCACAGAAGACGGCATTGAGGTGGTAGGCGAAGCGGGCAGCGGCGAGGAAGGCATACGTCTGGCGCAGGAATATCATCCTGACGTGGTGCTGATGGATCTGGTCATGGATGGGATGGACGGCATTGAGACCACGCGGGAGTTGATGAAGCAATTTCCGAATCTTAAGGTGATCGTACTGACCAGCTATCTGGACGATGAGAAGATGTATCCGGTCATTGAAGCAGGCGCGTTCAGTTATCTGCTGAAGACCTCCCGGGCTTCCGAGGTCGCCGATGCTATACGTGCGGCCGCACGGGGCCAGTCGGTTCTGGAGTCCCAGGTCGCTTCGAAGATGATGAATCGTTTCCGCCATCCGCAAAATGAAGCGCCCGCGCATAATGACCTGACGGACCGGGAGATGGAAGTGCTGCGATTGCTGGCACAGGGCAAATCCAATCAGGACATTGCCGATGATTTGATTATAGGCATCAAAACCGTGAAGTTTCACGTGACTAATATTTTGGGCAAGCTGGGGGTAGAGGATCGGACCCAAGCTGCCATCTACGCTTATAAAAATGGGCTGGCGGAGTAAGGAGTGCCGGCTCTTTTTTTTATGTTTATGAACGTGAAATAAACAGTTTTGAGATGCCGAGCGCGGTTCTAAACAGATCCGTGATGCGATGCGTTCGGGTATCAACATATCCATGTAAACAATGATAGGCAGGCTTAAAGACTCCCCAATCGGGAGGCTTTTTGTTATGGAGGTATTTTTAAAACGGTAATAGCAGGATCATTTTAAATGGCGAGGTATAAATCTGAAGTGAGGCGGCCATCCTTTTACTAGATTGATAGATTCGTACGAGGAGCGTGGCTGACGATGCGGAAGATACGTTTACAGCTGATTGTGATGATGTTGTTGCTGTGCGGGGCAGCAGGGATGATGGCGGGTTTTGCGGGAACAACGGAACGCAATGGGGAGGAATCGGTTCCGCAAACGGCAGAGGCGTCAGCTTGGAAGGGAACGGCGAATGGAGCATCGGAAGCAGGGACCACAGCCGAAAGCAATTTGGAGCTTCTTGCAGCCCTTGGACAGGAACATATGGATCCTTCCGCGCTCCTCACGGTAAAAATTCAAGGCGAAATGATAAATTCGATTTCTAAGGATCAAGCTAAGACAGCAGCCGAAGAATTGGCTCGTGCAATGGGGCTTTCCGGCATTACCTCGAACGAGCTTCAAGGAAATGACGTATTCCAATCGGAAGGCGATCGATCGGGCATCTCCGTGCATTTGGATTGGGCCCTCACGAAAGGCCATAGTTATGTCAGAGTCATGCTTGTCGGAGAGGCGGCAGCCCAGGCCCGGGAAATGATGAGCCTTCAGCAGCATGTTCAAGAACGGATGGAGCAAGCAGGCATACCGAATACGTGGAATGCGTCCATTCAAGGATATGCAACGAAGTCAGGCAGCGTGGATGGAACGATGGCCCAAGTAGAAGAGGCCGTAGCCCGAAAGCTTCCGCTTCGTTCCGTTGAGGATTATGCGGATGTTACAACGATCAGCCGATCCTATGAGGCGCCTTCGCTGGGGACTTTTGTGAAGAGCGGCGACACGCCGATTCATATGCAGATCGCGGTGCATGAAGATTCGGTGAAGAAAAGCAGTAGAATAACGATCGGATTTCCCGTCATTACAATAGAATATTGAAAATAATATCTGAAACTCCGATGAAAAAATACGGAATGAGATAGCATACTTGAAATGAATATGCTAAAATGTCATCACATCGAGTTAAGTGACGATGCATAAAAATACACTATAATTCATAGAAAGAATGAGGAGCCATGGCTGAAAATCAAAATCTAGATACAATGAAGACACCGGGAGCTGTATTTTTCATCTTTGGAGCGACTGGTGATTTGGCAAGACGTAAGTTGTTTCCGGCGATCTACAGTCTTTATCGTGAAGGAAAACTGGATGAGGATTTTGCTGTAATCGGCGTGGCGCGGCGTCCGCGCACCCAAGAGGAGTTTCGGGAGGACGTGTATCGTTCGATTCAGGAATTCTGCCGATATAGTTCGGAACAGGATAGTGAATGGAATGCATTTGCACAGCATTTTGAATATAAATCTTTAGATATCAACAATATTGACGGTTTCCGTGAGCTCCGCGAACAAACGGAGCAATTGGAAACGAAATTTAATATACCGGGCAACCGCTTGTTCTATCTCGCGCTTGCACCGGAATTGTTCGGCAGCGTATCGTTCAACCTGATGAAGGGCGGCATGCTGGACGGAGAGGGCTGGAACCGTCTTGTGATCGAGAAGCCGTTCGGCTACGATCTGGAGTCCGCTGCCAAGCTGAACGAAGAGATCCGTAAAGTGTTCAAGGAAGAGGAGATCTATCGGATCGACCATTACCTCGGGAAGGAAATGGTGCAGAACATCGAGGTTATCCGTTTTGCGAATGCTTTCTTCGAGCCGCTGTGGAACAACAAGCATATTGCCAACATCCAAATTACGCTTGGTGAAACGGTTGGCGTCGAGGAGCGCGGGGGTTATTACGACCATGCGGGCGCACTCAGGGATATGGGTCAAAACCATATGCTGCAGCTGCTGACCATGATTGCCATGGAGCCGCCTAGCCGCCTGCTCGCAGAAGATATTCGCGACGAGAAGGTGAAGGTGCTTCGCTCCCTGCGTCCATATGCCTCAAACGAAGAAGTCAAGAACAACGTGGTTCGCGGTCAGTATACGAGCGGTTCCGCAGGCGGCAAAGATCTGCCGGCTTACCGTGAAGAGGACAAGGTAAATCCGGAATCCAATACGGAAACCTATTTTGCGGCCAGAGTCTTCGTGGATAATTTCCGCTGGGCGGGCGTACCGTTCTATATCCGCACGGGCAAACGCCTTCCGGTTAAGACGACCGAGGTGGTCGTAGAGTTCAAACGGATGCCAACCAACGTATACTTGGGCCAGAAGCATTCCCTGGAGCCTAACCTGCTCGTTATCCGGGTTAACCCGATGGAAGGCATCTACGTAAAGATCAACGCGAAGAAGCCGGGCTCCGAGTCCGAGATCGCTCCGGTTGCGATGGACTTCTGCCAAAGCTGCATCGTGGGCATTAACTCTCCTGAAGCGTATGAGCGTCTGCTGCATGATGCCGCCCGCGGGGATTCCACCTACTTTACGCGTTGGGACGAAGTGGCTTCCGCTTGGTCCTTCGTGGATCGCATCGCTAGCGCTTGGAGAGAGAACCAGGGCGAGCTGGAATCGTATCCTGCCGGCTCCTGGGGACCTGACAAAGCGGATGAGCTGCTGAAGGAAGACGGCTTCCACTGGTGGCCGGTTAACGGTCAGCTTGAGGATAACGTCGTGTGGTTGAAAAAATAGAAGATTAGCTAAAATTTATGCGATAAAAATCATCCTCATGCGCACGGCGCATGGGGATGATTTGCGTATGAATTGTGGTACAATGATATACATGACTTTAGTTACGAAGGGATAAGTGAAATGGCAAAGCTAATAGATGAACTGCAGCAGGAAGTGGATAAGCGTCGCACGTTCGCGATTATTTCCCACCCTGACGCCGGTAAGACGACGCTGACCGAGAAGCTGCTCTTGTTCGGGGGCGCCATTCGTCTGGCCGGATCGGTTAAAGCTCGTAAAGCGAGCAAGCATGCAACGAGTGACTGGATGGAGATCGAGAAGCAGCGGGGAATCTCCGTCACGTCGTCCGTGATGCAATTTGATTATTTAGGGCATCGGATTAATATATTGGATACGCCGGGTCACCAAGACTTCAGTGAGGATACCTATCGTACGTTGACGGCTGCCGACAGCGCCGTCATGTTGATTGACGTAGCCAAAGGGGTCGAGGCCCAGACCATCAAGCTGTTTCAGGTCTGCGCGAAGCGGGGCATTCCGATCTTCACCTTCATCAACAAACTCGACCGCGAAGGACGCAGTCCGTTTGACCTGATGGAAGAGCTTGAGCAGGTGTTGGGCATCCGCTCCGTACCGATGAATTGGCCGATCGGTTCCGGCCGCGACCTGTGCGGCGTGTACGACCGGGTGAAGAATCAGGTGGAATTGTTCCAAGGGGACGACCATTCCACGATTAAAGTGCAGAAGGTCGAAGGGTATGAAGATCCGCTCATCCGCGAAATGGCTGGCGATTATCTGCATGACCAGTTATGTCAGGATCTGGAGCTGCTGGATGTTGCCGGCGACCCGTTTGATCTGGAGAAAGTGATGCAGGGGCAGTTAACGCCAGTATTTTTCGGCAGTGCGATCAACAATTTCGGCGTCCAGACCTTTCTTGAAAACTTCCTCCAGCTTGCGCCGAAGCCGGAGCCGCGCCGCAGCACGGAAGGCGTGGTGGAACCGACCGATGAGAAATTCTCCGGTTACGTATTTAAGATCCAAGCCAACATGAATCCGGCTCACCGGGACCGCATCGCTTTCCTTCGAATCGTATCGGGCAAGTTCGAACGCGGTATGAGCGTGAAGCATGTGCGGGTAGGCAAGGAAATCAAGCTGGCGCAGCCGCAGCAATTTTTGGCGCAGGATCGAGATATTGTGCAGGAGGCATACCCTGGCGATATTATCGGTCTGTTTGACCCGGGTATTTTCCGGATCGGGGATTCCCTCAGCCAAGGACGCGAGGTTGTATTCGACGAGCTTCCGACGTTTTCCCCGGAGATCTTTGCCAAAGTAACCGTGAAGAATGCGCTGAAGCATAAGCAATATCAGAAGGGGATTGACCAATTGACGGAAGAGGGGACCATTCAGGTATTCCGCACCGTTAGCTTCGACGAGACCATTCTCGGGGTGGTCGGCCAGCTCCAGTTCGAAGTGTTCGAGTATCGGATGAAGGGGGAGTACGGCGTCGATGTCCAGCTGCAACGGATGCCGTATCAGTTCGCCCGCTGGCTCGTGGACGACAACATTGATCCGTCCAAGTTCCGGATTAACTCGACCCTGGTGAAAGACAAGAAGGATAATTATGTCGTTCTCTTCGAAAATGAGTATGCGATGAGAACCGCCATAGACAAGAACCCAACCGCCAAGTTTCTTGAGACCGCTCCGTAAGCGATGGCATAAATATGCAGTATAAAGAACAATCCCCTCAGCTTGAAGGCTGAGGGGATTGTTCTTTTTGTTGAGCGCGGATTATCCCTGAAGATTGCCAGGCGTAACGGTTTTCAAATGGTCGTGAAGGGAAGAGACAAGGGTATTTTGCTGGGCAGCATCCATGTCTTTCCACATCATTTCAAACATCACGCCGAGTCCCGGCAGGGCGGCTTCAGGCCCGTCAACGGAACCCTCGATCATGGAGCGCAGCTCTTCTTCGTCCTGATTGTGGACTTTATGAATGACGGCTTGCCTTAGATCTAACAATATGGACATCGAAATGTTCCTCCTTGTTATATAAGGGTCATTGTGTAATGTGCCCGTTCCAGGGGAGTTACATTCAAGTATTCTGGACAGTATGATATACTGTTATCATTGATGATTAAGGATCGACCTAGGCTCGTGGGGGGATATATAAATGGCTAAGAAGCAGTACGCAGTAATCGGTATGGGGCGTTTTGGCACAAGCGTTGCCAAGGAATTGAGCAGCATGGGATTTGACGTATTGGCCGTTGATGCGAGCGAACAGCGTATTCAGGAAACTGCCAGCATGGTCACGCATGCCGTTTCGGCGGATTCGACCGATGAAGAGGCGCTCCGGGCGCTCGGCATTCGGAATTTCGATGTGGTTGTCGTGGCTATCGGGGAGGATATTCAATCCAGCATTTTGACGACGCTGATTCTGAAGGATCTTGGCGTACCGGCTATTATCGTAAAAGCGAAGAATGAGCTGCACGGAAAAGTGCTTAACAAGATCGGCGCGGACAAGGTGATTTTCCCAGAACGGGACATGGGGCTTCGGGTTGCCCACCATCTGGTGTCGCCGAATATTCTCGACTATATCGATTTGTCGGACGACTACAGCATTATGGAGATGCTGGCTACGGGCGAGCTGATTGGCCACAATCTGAGAGAGCTGGATATTCGCGCACGATTCGGCTGCAATGTCATGGCGATTCGAAGCGATGCGGACATGAACATTTCGCCGAGTCCGGATGACCGGATTGAGGAAGGCGATGTGCTTGTCATCGTCGGACATAAGAATGACTTAACGAAGCTGGAGCTTGCTTATCCCAAATAAAGCCGTCAGCTTCGGATACCGGGCCGAACCCGGGCTCTGATGAGTATATATGTAAAGAACGGATGGGTTAACAATGGAGATATTATCGCCGCAGAACGCCAGAGTGAAGGGCTGGGCACAGCTGCAGGAGAAAAAACACCGGGACAAGCAGAACAAGTACGTGGTGGAAGGCATCCATCTCGTACAGGAAGCCCTGTCATCCGGCGCGGACATCGAGTGCGTGGCTTATGACGTGGACAAGGGCATCCCCCAAGAGCTTCGTCATATTACGGATACAGGACAAGGTGCCGAATGGATCGGCGTATCCCATGCCGTCATATCGAAGGTCAGCGATACGCCGTCGCCGCAGCAGGTGTTTGCCGTCATTCGCAAGGAAGCGCGGCAATGGCAGGACCTGATCCTGCGCGAGAACGGTTTGGTCGTTGTTCTCGACGGTCTCCAGGATCCGGGCAATGTGGGAACCATCATACGAAGCGCCGATGCCGTAGGGGCTGCCGGCGTGGTCCTGGGGCGAGGCTGTGCGGATTTGTACAATCCCAAGACACTGCGCTCCACCATGGGATCTCTGTTCCATCTGCCGGTGCTGGAGGGTGATCTGCTGAGCATCCTGCCGGAAGCCAGGGAACGGGGAGCCAGATTGGTGACCACCATGCTGGAAGGACAGCGCTCATGCTTTGAGTACGACTTCAAAGGGACAAGCTGGATCGTCATCGGCAGCGAAGGACGCGGCGTCTCGCCTGAGGTCGCGGCACTCGTGGACGATGCCATCCGTATCCCCATGCCGGGGCCTGCCGAATCGCTGAATGCGGCTATGGCCGCTTCCGTATTGATGTACGAGGCTTTAAGGCAGAGGGAGTATGCTGATTTATAGAGACAGGAAATAGCTCGATTAGGGGCGGGAATGATTAGATAACATTGCTGATCATAACCGGCCTTTTTTATTCTTGACAGAGATGGTCATAATAACAGGCATGTTCGAAAGGAGTTAAACCCGTGTACGAGCAAAAAACAAAAGAAACGGATCACAGCGTGGTGGAGTTTATCGAGCAAGTGGATTCGCCGAAAAAACGGGAGGATGCCTATCGTTTGCTGGAGATTTTTGAAGAAACGAGCGGGTATTCGGCCAAAATGTGGGGACCCAGCATCATTGGTTTCGGCTCCTACCATTACCGTTACGCTTCCGGCCATGAGGGAGATGCGCCGTTTGTAGGATTCTCGCCGCGAAAAGCGAAGATCAGCCTGTATTTTGCGCCAGGCGATGATCAGCGGGAGGAGTTGCTGACGAATTTCGGCAAGCATACGGCAGGGAAAGGCTGCGTGTACATTAATAAAGTGGCGGACATTGAAGTTGAGGTGCTGAAGCAGCTGATTCGCGAATCGATCGCGTTCCTGAAAAAGACTTACCCGGATCAACCCTAACGTGAGGTGGAGTTAAGTGCGGTGTGCCGGCAAGGTCTCTGTTTTGAGCCGATTAGTCGGCTGATTGACCTAAGGGTGATGACGAACAGGTGAATATTGGGGTTTGACGTAAAACCATTTGGTGTCCTATAATGCATAAAGGGAAACCAAATGGTTTCATAATTTAAGTTTAAGCGAGGGATCAATCTGATATGGACAACGCAACTAACGGCAAGCTGCCGGATATTCGTCATACTCTTGTGCTGAAAGCGCCCATTGAGAAGGTGTGGAAAGCCGTAGCCACAGCTGAAGGGATTTCGGCGTGGTTTATGCCTAACAATTTTGAACCGGTGGAAGGGTTCGAGTTTCAATTGAATGCCGGCCCCTTCGGAAACTCACCATGCAAGGTGACGCTTATTGATGAGCCTAACCGGTTGTCTTTTAACTGGGGCAAGGATTGGAGCGTTACGTTCGAACTGGTGGAGCAGGGAGACCATACGGAATTCACGCTCATCCACGGCGGATGGACAGCGGATCAAGTAACCGAGTTCGGGGAAGCGCATGACATCGTTCGAGGCCGCATGGACAACGGCTGGGCTGGCATTGTCCAGAAGCTTGCGGGATACGTCGAGGCGTAACCGATGTCGCAGGCCGCTCCGAAGCATGATGTCTACCAAGCCATCGCAGATCCGACTCGCCGTAAGCTGCTCGGCTTGTTAAGCGATAAGGAAATGCCGGTTAAGGAAATTACGGGACATTTCTCCATGACGCGAACCGCCGTGTCCAAGCATCTCCGTATTTTGGAGGAAGCCGGTCTGGTGCAGGACCGCAAGGTGGGACGCGAGACCCGCTATCGCCTGCAAGCAGAGCCGCTTAAGGAATTGAAGGATTGGCTGTCTTATTTCGACCGCTTCTGGGAGAACAAACTGTCGATGCTGAAATATTACGTGGAAAATCAAGAAGACGATCCAAAGAACGCTAAGGAAGAAGAGTGAGGATAAGCCATCCTTGCTCTTCTTTTTTGCCGTTTGTCCGCATACCTTCTATACAGGAGAGCTTGCCATGGTAAACATGCTCCTCGGGGCGTAAATAGGGGGGACCAAGCATGAGACGAAAGAGATGGGGAAGCAGGCGTTTGGCCTTTCCGTCGCTGTCGTGGCCTAAACCAAGGAGAGCTTACAAACCACCGCGCAAAGGCTTTCGG
The DNA here is from genome assembly GCF_041954005.1 of Priestia sp. BR_2. Taxonomy (NCBI): domain Bacteria; kingdom Bacillati; phylum Bacillota; class Bacilli; order Caryophanales; family Bacillaceae; genus Priestia; species Priestia sp. BR_2. The sequence continues at coordinate 14,297 of NZ_JAVFHM010000294.1, forward strand.
CCCGTACCGCAGAGCCGGGGGCGTCCTCAGGCTGCCAAACGGCGAAGCACAAAAAAATGGTGGCTGATCGGCGCTCTGCTCCTTGTGTTTGGGATCGTTGAGTTTTTTATGTATATCGAGCAGAATCTGCGGCCGCCGATCATGCATTTAGCCCAAATCCGGGTTAAGCAGATCGCTACCGAAGCCATCAATAAAGCGATCACCTCCCAGGTGACGCAGGGCAAGGATTTTGATAATCTGGTCAACTGGAAAACGGACAGCTCGGGCAAAGTGACCGGATTCATGCTGAATTATGCCGAGCATTTAAAAATCACGTCCCATACGACACAGGTCGTGCAGAGCACGCTGGACGAAATCCATAAGCGCAAAGAGCAGATTCCGCTGGGACAGGTGTTAAAAAGCCCGATCATCGCTTCATTCGGTCCGCAAATACCTTTAAAGATCGAACCCCAAGGAGCGGTAAAGGTTCAGCTGGATACGAGGCAGCAGGGGGCCGGCATCAATATGATCCTGGTGGAGGTGTTCGTCCACATCGTGACGGAGGTAGCGGTAGTCGTTCCTTTTGACATGGAGCCGCAAATCGTGGAAACCGATATTCCGATCTCGTATCTGCTCGTGGTAGGCGATGTGCCGATGTATTATTACGACGGCCAAGGAAAGGCGGTCGGCGAGAATAAGGCAAGCGCACCGAGCATCGCGATACCGCCACCGGTAACGGACGAGAACACCCATGACGGGCAGCAGGAGATTCCGCCTTCAACGACGCCGGACCCTCCTGCCCAGGGATCGACGACGCCTCTTGTGCCTACGCCGGGCGGCGCCGACATATCAGGGCATACGGAGGGAAGCGGAACAGGCGAGTAGGACGCTCATTCGCTCATTCTCAAAACCGTATTGTGTACCTGCAGTATGGATTGGCCGTCTACGTGACATGAGGGTATGCCCTTAAAGGAAAAACGCGCCCCTGGTTTGAATTCAGGAGCGCGTTTTTTTCTTCGAGCGTTTTTCTTCCAGTTCCCAGTGCTTCAGCAGCGGGTAAGGATCGAAAGCCCATTCGGTCAATCCGGTGTCCCGGTAGATGCCGTAATGCAGGTGCGGCGGGAATTTGCCCTGGGTTCCCGGCTTGCCGTAGCCGGAACTGCCGACCCAGCCGAGGGTTTGACCCGGCGTAACGACATCCCCGAGCGAAATCCCTTTATCAAACCCCTGCAGATGGGCGTAATAATGGTAATGATTGTTCAAATCCCGGATGCCGATGCGCCAGCCGCCGTATTTATTCCAGCCTTTAATTTCGACGACGCCGTAACAGGTGCTTCGAACGGGGACTCCGTATGAAGCAAACAAATCCGTTCCTTCGTGAACCCTTTTGCCTCCCCAGTTGCGTCCCATGCCAAAGGTGCTTCGGTAGGAATAGTTGCTTTTGACGGGAAGGGGAAACGCATGGTCGAACAGGTCCAGCTTCCCGAAGGTCTCGTACAGTTTGGCATACTGCATGATGCGCTGTACGGCCCGCGTGTTCTGGTAGTATGACCATAGGCCGATGCTGAAATCATCAGCGGCATGCCCATAAGGGGAAAGTCTTGTCGCAACGGTGTAGAGCAAGTCGATATCATTATTAGGGTCTGCCTTGCCATCCCCGTCCCCATCGAGCCCGATCCCGGAGAACACGCTGATCGACGTGGGATTCACGTCTTCCTGATTGGGATTCAACGGGCCAGCCCATCGGGTGGAAGGGATAAAGATACCTAGGGTGCGGTCCGGATGCTTTCGATCCTTGGGATGAACCCGGGTCAGCGTTCGTTCATACTGGTCAATGGCCGCTAGGCGGTGCCAAGGAATTTGGGTAACCGTGGAAACCTGATCGTATAAAGATTTCCGGTCCGCAAAATTCGCTGCAGCATCCGTTGCTTTAGCCGAATCGTCAGCCGCGCTGACCGCCATGGAGGCGGATGCGGACGCAGGCCCGCACATGCAGCAGGCAGCCATCAAAGCAGCCATGACTGCAGCCGTGGACCGATACATGATGCCCTTTGCGCGCAATGGTTGTAAAATCCTCATATTGTCCTTCTCCTCCCTTTTTCGATAGTCGTAATTAAGGACGGACAGTCATGCCTACCTGTAGGGTGAATCGAAACAAGGATTTTTATCCATGCCGCAACTAGATTAATCTCATATCGATGCGAAACAAGTAATATGATGGTTTTCATGATATAATATGGGACAGCAAACGATGGGGTATGTCTTGAGTTACATCATTACATTCGAAAGAAGGTTTTTTCTTTGTCTAAAACCAAACAGCCAAAACCTGACTGGATTCGAATCAAGCTGACTACTGGCGATAATTATAAAGAAATCAAAAGCATGATGCGATCCAAAACACTTCATACGGTGTGTGAAGAGGCTCGCTGTCCAAATATTTACGAATGCTGGGCTAACCGTACGGCAACCTTCATGATTCTGGGTGACATTTGTACCCGCGCTTGCCGATTCTGCGCCGTGAATACGGGGCTTCCAACGGAGCTGGACCTGCAGGAACCGGAACGGGTAGCGGAGGCGGCCGAGCAAATGAACCTGCGCCACTGCGTGGTAACAAGCGTGGCAAGGGATGATCTGAAGGATGGCGGTGCCTACATATTCGCCGAAACCGTCAAAGCCATTCGCCGACGCCTGCCGCTGTGCTCGGTGGAAGTGCTGATCCCGGATTTCATGGGAGACGAAGAATCGCTGAAAATCGTGATGGACGTAAAGCCGGATATTCTGAACCACAACATTGAGACGGTGGAGCGTATGTCCGATCGCGTACGTGCCAAAGCCAAGTATTCCCGCTCATTGCAGCTGCTGAAGAATGCCAAGGCGATGCAGCCTGACATTCCGACCAAATCCAGCATCATGCTGGGCGTCGGGGAGCAATGGCATGAAATTCTGGAGGCGATGGACGACTTGCGTTCGGTGGGATGCGACATCATGACGATCGGCCAATACCTGCAGCCTTCGCCTAAACATCTGAATGTTGAAAAATACTACACGCCGGAAGAGTTTGCGATCTTGAAGGAAGAAGGAATGAAGCGCGGATTCAGCCACGTGGAGTCCGGTCCTCTTGTGCGCAGCTCCTATCATGCACACGAGCAAGTGAAGTCTGCGGAACGCAACAAGGAAGAGACGGTGCAGTCTTAACCTATTGGAAAGGCAGGGGAAGCTTTCAATGATCGTTATCGGAAACAAAAGCTATGAAGTGTTAAAGGACCATCGAAACGGCTGGAATCTGGAAGCTTTCCGGGAGCGGTACAGCGAGGTGCTGGACCGCTATGATTACATCGTGGGAGACTGGGGTTACAATCAGCTTCGGCTTAAAGGCTTCTATCGGGACAATCATCCCAAGGCTGCCAAGGATTCAACCTTTTCCAGCATGTCCGATTACATTAACGAATATTGCAATTTTGGCTGTGCTCACTTTGTGCTTCAGAAAACGAAGGAGCAGAAGGAAACGAAAGAGCATGCCTCCAATACGAAAGAGCCTGTAGAGGTTCGAGAAACATCCCCTAAGGATAACCGGGCTGAGGGGGAAGCACAGGGAAGCAAGGAAGCCCAAGAGGGTTCAAAACCGGGCAAGGAGCACAAGGACCAGCGCGAGCGGCGCGAAGGCAAGGATTCAAGACGCGAGCCGCGCGAAGCCAAGGCCCCCAAGGAGAAGGAAGCAAAGCCTTCCAAGGAGTCTCATGTCCCTTCAGAGCAGCCGCAATAACCAAAGAACGGTCACCTGTATTTTGGCAGGTAGACCGTTCTTTTTTTCGGGTATTGGTAAAGGAAAGACTTCGTGAAGCGTTGGCCCTCCTGGTAAACGTAAGAAAGAGGTCCTCTTCATATTAACCAAGGAATGCATCGCGGACGCGGTTCCAGAACGGAAACGGCCGATAACGTGCGAAACTGACCTGCTGCTCCGCCACCTGACAGCGCACGGATACGAGGTCGTCAATCGAGATATTAACGTGATCGATGGTAAGCAGCAAACGCTGTTCTTTTCGCGAGAATATATCACAATGATGATGCTTGGGCAGAAGCAGCGGCGAGCCCAGCGTACGGAAAATCCGGTTGTTAATCGAGGCGATTTCCGCAATCTGAAGCGCATCGATCGAGGGATGAACCATCGCGCCGCCGACACTCTTGTTATACGCCGTGCTGCCGGATGGCGTGGATACGCAAATGCCGTCTCCCCTGAACATCTCAAAGGTCACGTCGTTGATGTCAATTTGCGCGACAACGGTACCGTCAACGCCTTTAAGCGTAAATTCGTTTAAGGCAATGTAAGAGGACGTTCCTGATTTCTTATGGATTTCCAGTTGAACCAGGGGATACTTGACGAGGCGCGGCTTCACGTTGCCGTGTTCGCCTTCTCCGCTCATATGATCAATTAGCTCCGTCAGTTCATCCGCCTTCCAGTCAGCATAGAATCCCAAGTGGCCCGTATGGACGCCGACGAAGGCGAGGTCGGGAATACGGTCTATAAACGTATGGAAGGCGTGCAGCATCGTACCGTCTCCACCGATCGAGACCACAATCTCCGGAGATTCTGCATCCAGCACAAACCCCCGCTGTTCCGCCAGCTTGTGAAACTGCTGGGTCAGCTCGACAGACAATGGGTCACCGCGGTCCAGAACATAATATCTCAAGTTGATAAGCTCCTTTGTAAGGTTATATAAAGATGATAATCAATCTTGGAGAAGAACACAATGTTCACCTTGGGAATTAGCGGAATTTCTGCTGCAGCCCTCGAAGGATCTGAATAAACAACGCAACTGCAATCAGGAAACCGAGCAGGATGCAGAAAGCCGCCATAATATGGGTATACCCGTTTAGGGCGGAATCCGAAACAGACGGCACCGCCAGCGTCGGTATCGAAGACCCCATAACGCTTCTCCACAACAGCAACACGGCGGTGGCCGCAATAATGCCGTGGATCAGCCTGGCTACGACAAACGGAAAATACCTAAGGTTGGTAGAGTTCAGGATGCTGATGATCTGGGCATGAACGGACAGGCCGCCCCAAGACAAGATAAAGGCTGCCGCGGCCGCTTTGTATGGCAGAGGAATAGCGGCACCCGCTTCCCCGGCATAGCGTGCGCCCAGCGTCACTTCAAACAGTCCCCCCACGATGGCAGTGGATAAGGATTCGGGCATGCCAACGAGGGATAACAGCAAGCTGATGACCTCCGTTAGCGCGGGCATGACGCCGGCCCGGGTCCAGAGTTCAAGAAACACGGAGAAGAAAACCACAAGACCGCCGACAACGATAATCAGCTGAAGCGATGAGTTAATCGCTTGTCTCAGCAGCGTGCCGAGATCACGGCCGTCCTGCTCCCGCGCAGCATGCATGGCCTGAAAGGCGGACTTGAGCCGGCTTGTCTTCGTTTGGGACAGGAGGAGCGAATCGGTTGATGCATTGGACTCGCGCTTGCCATGAAATCTCATTAACAGTCCTACCAGGAACCCTCCGCCATAGTGGGCCAGGGCCAGTATGAAACCTATTTTGGGATCGTGAAAGAAGCCGATGGATACCGCTCCGATCAGAAATATGGGATCCGAGGAGGTAGTAAAGGCAACAAGCCGTTCACCTTCCTCCCGATTTACCATTTTTTGCTCCCACAATTTGGCGGTTAATTTGGCACCGACGGGGTAACCTGAAACATATCCCATCGCGGCCACGAATCCCCCTGCGCCCGGAATTCGGAACAACGGTCGCATCATGGGGTCCAGGAGCGTGCCGATCAGATGCACCACGCCAAACCCCAGCAGCACCTCTGAAATGACAAAGAACGGGAACAGGGATGGAAACAGCACGTCCCACCATATCGCCAGGCCGCGGAGTGCGGATTGGAGCGCCGCTTCGGGAAACAAAGCCATCAGGACAATTACGCTGATCAGAGCCGATACGAGCATGAGCCAGCCCATTTTTTTCATGGTCATATAAGGAATACGCCCCCTGGCATCGTTGTGAATGATAGAATATGGTCCGATATTTAAAATCTATGCAGCATATAGGACAAACAGTATAAAAAACATGAGAAAGCGGTTACATTTATGCTTTATTTTCGGGGATATTGTGCTATAATAAAAACCATCAAAGCACATCTTTCGTATTATGTTTGGATGGAGTGATGATCATGAGCATAGTCGCAGGTATCCTGGTATGCGCCTTCGTTTATGTTATACGTGCTTCTCTCGTCCAGAGTGAAGAGGACTGGCGCAGTTATTAATAAGTTCTAAAAGGTGCTAACCATCGCTTAGCGCCTTTTTTTGTTGTTTTTTGCTATAATGGACAGGTACATCCAATCGAAAGCGAATCATAAACAGATGGGAGAATTAGCGGATATGAATCCGAACTTAAGCATCTATGATAACCTCGGGGGTGCCGAGGGTGTACGATCGCTCGTCGAAGCTTTTTATCCGAGAGTGCAGCAAAATGAGCTGCTTTCGCCATTGTTTCCGGAAGATATCATGCCGGTGATGGAGAAGCAATATATGTTTTTGAGCCAGTTTTTCGGAGGGCCGGCCTTGTTCTCGGAAGCGTTCGGACACCCGATGATGCGGGCCAGGCACATGAAATTCCCGATAACCGACCGTCATGCCGAAGAATGGCTTGGCTGCATGGCCGGAGCCTTAATCGAAATCGGCGTGGAGGATGATTTACGTGGTTTTGTGCTGCAGCGTCTTTCGGGTCCCGCCCACCATTTCGTGAATACTCCGTAGTGCCTTAGATCTAGAAACGGACAGGAATTAGACGCGAATGAAGGGATGGCGAATGGCGTGAAATTGGAACCCTTGTATTCCATCAAGGTGGTTTGTGCGCACTGTGAGCATGAATACTTAACGTCCAGGGTGAGACCGAGCTTTAAGAAGGCATACCGTACGGATACGGATTTCTGCGCTTACTACAAATCGGAGAACCCCGATTTTTACGTGGTGCGGATTTGCCCCGAATGCGGTTTTGCTTCGACGGAAAACTCGACCCTGAAATTGAATGAACGGCAGAAGACACTCTTCTATGAACAGGTTGGATGCCGCTGGGAGAAGAGGGATATGGGCGGTCCGCGCGACCTGGAGGATGCTCTGGAGTCGTACAAGCTGGCTCTCCTCTGCGCCCAGGTGATCGGGGAGCGGGATCGCATCGTGGCCAGCCTGCTGCACCATATCGCTTGGCTGTACCGGTATCAGGGCAACGAGGATCAAGAGAAGCGTTTTTTGAGCTACAGCCTGGAATCTTATATCCGGGTGTTTGAGCTGGAAGGGGTAGGGGCCAATGATGCCCGTCTGCTGTACCTGATCGGAGAGATTCATCGCCGGCTGGGACAGTTCCAGGAGGCGGTTCAGTGGTTCTCCAGAGTGGTCCAGGACGAGAAGATCATGGATGCTGCCATGATCCGAGCCTCCAGAGAGCAGTGGAAGCTGATAGCCGAACAGATCCGGGAGCAGAAGAACGCGGCGATTCCGGCGGAGTCTTAAATGCAAACAGCCCGCTGAACGGTGGGCCAGCAGGCTGTTGATTTGCAATTTGCAGCAATGGCTCGCTTTAAGATAGAGTCAGCGCAATCGCTGATCCGTGAGCAAATAGTCGATGTCGCTGTCCAGCACGGTAACTTTGTTGTGGCAGCAGGGGAAGATGAGCAGCTTCTTTTTCCCTTCCCTAACGCTTACAAGCTCCTTAGGCTTCATGGGAAGCAAAACATTGTCGGTCCCGCAGAAGGGGCAGCTGTGTACATATACGTCGTTGCCAACGACATCATAAGGCCACGTATTCGAAAAAGGAATCATGAGTTCTTCGATGAATGGGACTCATCGTCTTTCGGGGTTGCTTTCGCTTCCTCATTCTTGGCAAGCTCGGCAATCTTCTGCATTAATATATGCTGAGGCATATGCATCAGCTGTTCCAGCGGAACGCCCAGCTGCTTGGACAGTGTAACCGCCGTCTCCGGTGAAATTTGCAAAGGTCTCATGGCTTCTAGCTCCTCCAGCAGTAATTTGTTTGATCAAGAGGTAAACAGTATTTTAGTTATATATAGTTATACACTTTTCCCTAAGTCCACACAAATGGTATTCCGTTTGAATTCATATTTTATCTCGAAAGGTGATGAATGTTCGATGGCACTTCAACAAACTTGGGATTTGGAATCGATATTTCCAGGAGGCTCCTCCTCGCCGCAGCTCGGGAGCTTTATTGAGGCTTTGGAGCAGGATGTACATCAACTTCAGCAAGACGTCAAGGCATTGGCTGTTCCAGAGACCATCGAGAGCGCGTCCAGTCTGGAGCGCTTCCTTGAGCAGTTCCAGAGCGCCTATGCAAGGATCCGCGAGGTTTCTGCCTTCGTGGGCTGCCTGACCGCACAGAACGTGAATGACAAGAAGGCGGTTCAATTGTCCGGGCGGGTCACTACGCTGTCCGCGGCCCTGCAGTCGGTGAAGAACCAGTTCGATAACGTGCTTCGCGGAATGAACGATGAGCTCTGGACCGCATGGACCGGTACGGATAAGGTGTCCGAGCTGGAATTCGTATTGAACGAAAGCCGCAATCTCGCGAAGGATAAGATGAGTCCCGAGCTGGAAAGCCTGGCTCTGTCGCTGGGGGTAGACGGTTATCACGGATGGGGGGAGTTCTACGACACCATCGTGAAGAAAATCCAAATTCCGTATGAGGAAGACGGAGAGACGGTCATGCTGTCGGCAGGGCAAGCGTTCAATAAAATGCATGATCCGCGCCGGGAAGTGCGCCAATCCATGTTTGAGAAGTGGGAGAAGGCTTGGGGAGATTCCGCTGATTACTGCGCGGATACCTTGAACCATCTATCCGGCTACCGCTTGAAACTGTACGAGAACCGCGGCTGGAACGATGTCCTGAAAGAACCGCTGGCGATCGGCCGGATGAGCCGCGAAACGTTGGACACGATGTGGGCCGTCATCCAGGATACGAAGTCGGTGCTTGTGGAGTACCTGAACCGCAAAGCGAAGCTGCTCGGTCTGGACGGGTTGTCCTGGACCGATGTGGATGCTCCGCTCCGTACTTCGGCAACCAAGATCTCGTATGACGATGCCGCTGTTAACATCGTGGAGCAATTCCGTAAGTTTAGCCCGAGATTGGCTGATTTTTCGCAGATGGCGTTCGACAAGAGTTGGATTGAGGTCGAGGACCGCCCCGGGAAGCGACCTGGCGGTTTCTGCACCTCCTTCCCGGCAAGCGGCCAGACGCGGATTTTCATGACGTTTGGCGGAACGGCCTCGAACGTCTCGACCCTGGCTCATGAGCTGGGTCATGCCTATCATCAGCATCTGATGGGCGGAATTCCGGTGCTTAACCAAAAGTATGCGATGAATGTCGCCGAGACGGCATCCACCTTCGCCGAGATGATTGTTTTTGATGCGATGGTGAAGGGGGCAGGCAGCGAAGAGGAGAAGCTGGCTCTGTTGGAAGAGAAAATTCAGAACAGCGTGGCCTTCTTTATGAACATTCATGCACGTTTCTTGTTCGAAACCCGCTTCTATGACAAGCGGAAGAACGGTCTGCTGAGCAGCGAGGAGATCTCCGATTTGATGGTGGAGGCACAGAAGGAAGCATACTGTGATGCCCTGACATCGTACCACCCGCATTTCTGGGCATCCAAGCTTCATTTCTATATCACGGGCACCCCGTTCTATAACTTCCCGTATACCTTCGGTTATATGTTCAGTACGGGCCTCTATGTTCGGGCATTGGAAGAAGGTCCGACCTTTGCGGACAAATATGATGCTTTGCTTCGAGACACAGGCGTAATGTCCGTGGAGAACCTGGCAAAGAAACATCTGAACGTAGATCTGACCCAGCGCGACTTCTGGCAAAGCGCGGCGGACTCCTGCGTAAGCGATATTAAGCAGTTCTTGCAAATGACCGAGCATTTAGCATAAATTGTTGGTTATCCTCGAAAAAACAGTTAAAAATGCAGTTCCTGTTATGGCGTTTGATCTCCGACTGCAGATTTACTCCCATATTCGAAAGAAGCTCCTTCGGGGCTTCTTTTTTTGTCGTAAAAGAAAGAAAGTTGACGCAATAAAGGAGCGGAAAACTAAAATATTTGTGCAATTTTAGTAATAAATACCTAAATGTGTTGAATATTGTTGATCCAATGATTTCTATCCCCTATAATGAGTCATAAGCCCTAATAATAGGGAAGATTTACTAATAAAGGAGGGGAGAAGGGATGGTAAAACTAGATCAATTATCACTGGCTAGGCAGCTGGACATCGTGTTTAAAGAGCTGGAAGAAGAGTTGGGAGGTCTAAGCTCGGGGACGGTTTTTGTACAAATACGAAACAATGTAATTGGTAAATTTGGCATACGGCATAATCCATTGTCTGGGCGTAACGGGATCATAGCTCCGCAAGAGGAGGGGCTAAGTGAGGCTCAACAATTCTCTTTTCGTTCGATGGCGCTTGAAAGTCTGAAACATAAACGCCATTGGACACATGGCGAAATCAGTTATGAATTTATGGTACGACAAGGCATCGTCGTTGTGGATGCTGTGCTTGAATCCAACTATAACATGGCCAACTTGATGATACGGTACCCTCGTAATACATATGCCGAAGCTGCTTCGGAATCCTGAAATCATTTATTATATAGAACATATAACGAAAGAGGCGATCTTTGGGGAGAAGATCGCCTCTTTCTATTTACGGCTGGAGGGAAGAGATGCTAATTACAGGTTCGAACGACCCGATAATTGCTGCTCAGCCAATTGTACCAGACGTTTGGTGATGTAACCTCCCAAAGAACCGGTTTCACGGGAAGTATAGTTTCCATAGTAACCGTCTTGTGGAATCGTTACGCCCAGTTCTTGAGCAGCTTCCATCTTCAATTGTTGAAGAGCTGCAGTTGCTTGAGGTACGACAAGATTGTTAGAAGAACGACCTTGAGCCATGTCATGTCACCTCCTTTGGTGTTGTATGAGGATATTATGACCTGATTGATAGGGATCTCATTCGTGCAGGAGGCAGATCGTCTGCTGGTAAAATTACCCGTAGGCATTGTTCATAGATCAAATAAAAGCAGCCCTTTGTTATTCAAAGGGCTGCTCTTGCTGAAAAGTTAAGTATATGAGGATGTTATGTGTCAATGGAGACACTGTCTTATGCTTGCTCTGCCTCCGGTGACGTATTCTGAATGCTGATCTTGGTCGTCAGATTCACGGTCTGTCCCGGTTCCAAATGAATCAGCCCGGTTTCTTCGTTCGGGAGATTCAAATTGGGTGCGTTAGGAAGCCAGGTGTACGGTTCGATGCAGAGGAACTGCTCGGCAACACCTTTGGTATAGAGCACCCAATGCTTGAAGAAGGCACGGTCTGCCGAATAATGAATTTGGTAACCATCGTCCCGCTTCAGCAAGGCCTCGGCAGGTTTGCCCTCAGGGATCTTTAATATCGTATCCAGGTCGGCATCCTTCAGGTTTAGTCCCGAATTCAGTTGTTCCAAATGGCCGAGAGGTGAAAGATCGCCGGTCGGGATCAGTTCGTTATTCAAAGTATAAATGCCTTCAACTGGCAGATCCAGCGTCCAGCGATGCGGTTCGCCGTCCAGCAGGAACCACGTATGGTAACCCATGCCGAACGGAACGGGGCTAGCGCCAAGATTCGTTACGCGAAGGCTCTGCGTTAAGCGTGTCCCCTGAAGACGGAAGGTCATCTCCAGCTTCAGCGGCACAGGAAATTGGGCAATCCATTTCGGATCATCCGTTGAGATGAACTCGGTCGAAACGGCGCAGCCGTCATCCTCCTCCTCTATGTCGCTGACACACCAAGCCTGTGATCGGTGGAGGCCGTGGATATGATTGTCGTTCGCGGTATTTTGGTCAAATTGATACGACGTTCCGCCATATTCGAAATGGCCCTTGGAAATCCGGCCTGGCGGTATGAGCATCGGAATGCCGAAGTGGTAAGGCTTCTGTAGATAGAATGCAAGCTCGCTTTCATCTGGTTTTCGGAGGATTTCGCGTGAGTTTTCATTGTCTTTAATCCCAATGACGTTATTACCTAGACGAGGAAGGAGAGTCACTTCAAGACGGCCGCTGTTTAAAATATAGGTGTCGTAACCATTCCACTGGCCTTTGGTCACTTGATTCATATCGATGCTCCTTTACTAACAGAAATCATGGTCTGGACGATTAACCACATCATAACAGATTTTTGCGGAAAGGGTAAAAGAAATGCTTCAAATAGGCCCGTACATCTTGATTCCAAATTGGAATTGACAAGGCAGAGCAAGAGTTTTATCATTGCATGTAATAGTGATCCATTATGATTGAAACACGATGACAAGGACAAGTAAGCAGGTGCGGCCCATCCTTCAGAAAGCCGGTGGTTGATGCGAACCGGCGGATCCGCTTTGCTGAATGGCCCTTCGAGTGCCGGGCTGAACGGGATAATGCTGTTATTCCTTAATATGCCGGCCGGGTATTCTCCGTTACAAGAATGGAAGGCTGCAGCCTGCGTAGGATGATGCTTGCAGCGAATAAGGGTGGCACCACGGTCTCACGTCCCTTGCGGATGTGAGGCTTTTTTGCGTTCCTATATGCTCCCGCAGGACGGGGCAGACTTGGATTAAATGACAATATAAATAAATGGAGGGCTAGTCATGAAAACCGTATTATCGGGAATTCAGCCAAGCGGTAATCTAACGCTCGGCAACTACATCGGAGCCATTAAAAATTTTGTGAAGCTGCAAAACGAGCATGACTGTTATTTTATGGTGGTCGATCTGCACGCAATAACGGTACCGCAGGAGCCTAGCTCGCTGCGGGATCGCTCGGAATCGGTCGCGGCCCTGTACGTTGCCGCCGGAATCGACCCGAACCGCGCCAATATCTTTTTGCAGTCCCATGTTCCTCAACACGCCGAGCTGGGATGGATCATGACCACCCTGGTGAATATGGGCGAGTTGGAACGGATGACCCAGTTCAAGGACAAATCGGAAGGCAAGGAATCGGTTGGGGCCGGCTTGTTCGTTTATCCTGCGCTCATGGCCGCAGACATTTTGCTGTATAATGCAAATCTTGTGCCGGTGGGAGACGACCAGAAGCAGCATCTGGAAATCACGCGCGATTTGGCTGCACGCTTCAATCATCGGTTCGGTCCGTATTTCAATATTCCGGAGCCGTTCATCCCTGAAGTCGGTGCGCGCATCATGTCGCTGGACGACGCTTCCAAAAAGATGAGCAAGAGCAATCCGGTTGAGGGCAGTTATATCGCGATGCTGGATACGCCGGATCAAATTCGCAAGAAAATCAGCCGGGCTACAACCGACTCCGGAGCCGAAGTGGTGTATGATCCTTCCGCTAAGCCTGAGGTGAGCAATCTGATGAGCATCTATTCGGAGTGTGCTGGGGTGTCTTTGCAGGAAGTGCAGTCTCGTTTCGAAGGAAAGATGTACGGGGCATTCAAGAAGGAGCTTGGCGAAGTTGTCGTAGCCGCTCTGGAGCCGCTTCAGAACAGATACCACGAAATTCGCCAAACCGGTGAAATTCATGACATTCTCGCCAAAGGAGCCGAGCAGGCGCAGAAGACCGCTGCCCAAATACTCGATGGCGTGAAGGACAAGATGGGATTTCTGGCCCCAAAATAAATTAGGGTCTTCTAGGAAGGCTTGCGCTTGGATTTAATAATGAATCCCCAGCCTATGTTGAGGATGGAGAGCAGCGCGAGACCGACGGCCAGAAATCCGTTGTAGCTGATGGATATGGCGGAGGCGGTCAACAGGACGATGGAAGAGACCGCAAACCATAGGGATAAGCCTTTACTCATTATGAAAAAAACCTCCAAAGATTAAAATTTTTAAAATACGTATAACGTTGCAAGAAGGAGCCATAATAAGTTTGCAAGCTTGCACTGGAATAACAGACATTCAGTGAAGGGAGATTTTTAATATGGCACGTCGCAGCAACAATTTGGTTGTACCTCAAGCTACTGCAGCATTACAACGTTTGAAACTCGAGGCTGCTCAAGAACTAGGCGTAACGATTCCTCAGGACGGTTACTATGGTAACTATACTTCCCGTGAAACAGGATCCCTGGGCGGATACATTACTAAACGTTTGGTACAGCAAGCTGAACAGGCTCTTTCGGGGTCTGGCCGCACGCTGTAATCTCTCTCTCATAACGTGAGTATGGAAGCCCGGAGCGCTATGTCAGCGCTCCGGGCTTTGTATTCATATCAGGGGCCCGACAGGCATCCTGCTACATAGACAAATTGTGCCTTAAACAACGGCGAAACGTCAAGGTGATATCCCTTCCAAATGTCACTGAATTGTCATATAGATGGAATGAATTCCGAAGGATTGCTAAACACTTTTTACTAATGATATGATAAACTTTATAGCGGAGGCAGTACTTCCTCCATAACGACAGATACAAGGAGGAACGTTAACACGTGGATAATCACTTGAGATACCAGGCTCCTTCAGAATCCGCAGCACTGGCCTCGGCAGCGCCTGCACCTCCCGATAAGGCGGGGACTTGGAAAGATTTTATCACGGTGACGAAACCCGGAATCATCCGGTCAAATTTGATAGCGGCTTTTGCCGGATTTTGGCTGGCATCGCGTTGGGATATCCAATTTGGATTGATGATTATGACACTTCTCGGAACTGTGCTTGTCATGGCTTCGTCCTGTGTTTTCAATAACTATTTCGACCGGGAGCTCGACATGAAGATGGAGCGTACCCGGAATCGCTCCCTTCCAACCGGGCGTTTGACACCCAAGGTTGTTCTTTGGTATGCCGTCATTCTGGGGGTCGTGGGACTAGCCGTGCTGTTCCTGTTCTCAGGCGTGCTGGCAGGCCTATTCGGAGCCGTCGGAATGTTCGTTTACGTTGTGGTGTACACTCTCTGGCTTAAACGTTCTTCTACATGGAGCACGTCGGTCGGAGCGATCTCCGGTGCCATGCCTCCGGTAATCGGCTATGTGGCCGTGACCGGAAGCGTAGATATGGCAGCCGTCCTGCTCTTCGCCCTGCTGTTTCTCTGGCAGCCGCCGCATTTCTGGGCGCTGGGCATTCGCCGGGTGGAAGAATACCGTGCAGCGGGATTCCCTTTGCTGCCGGTTGTCAAAGGAATTAAACGCACGAAGTATCAGATGATTCCTTACCTGGTGCTTCTCATACCGATTCCCATCCTGATGTACGCCTACGGATATGCCGGTATATTCTTTCTGGTCATCGGACTCCTTCTGGCTATTTGGTGGCTCTACGCCGCACTCCAAGGTTTCCGTGCCAAGGACGATGAAGCTTGGTCCAAAAAAGTATTCATTATCTCCATCAACTACTTGACCTTGAGCCTGATCGTTCTCATACTCAATACCACCTTTTAACAGGTGGCTGGGCTTTTAGCGATACACCAAAACCTGATAGAACAGGGATTGCCTGAGACGAAGGGAGAACGGGGAAGGTCATGAATGCATTCAAACGTTACAAATGGACTTGGGTACTGCTCGCTATATGCGTAATAGCAGCCATCTACCTGGTATACAACTCGCTTGGATTCGGAAAGGAGAAGTTTCCGATCGTTCGTGAGGTTGCTGCCTATTCCATGGAGAATGTAGATGGGAAAACGATCACGTCGGAGGATACCAAAGGCAAGGTGAAGCTTATGTATTTCTATTTCACCAGCTGCCCGGATGTGTGCCCGATTACGACGCTGGTTCTGTCTCAGATCCAGGAGGACTTGAAACAAGAAGGTTTATTCGGTAAAGAAGTTAACTTTGTGTCCATCTCCTTTGATCCGGAGACCGATACGAAAGAGAAGATTAAGGAGTTCGGAGACCGGTTCTATGCCGATTACAGCGGCTGGTACTTCCTTCGTGGAGACCAGGAGGAAACGCGGAAGCTGATGCAGGAGTCTTTCAAAATTCCGCTGCTGGGCAACAACTCGACGAATTTCACGCATGGCAATTCCATTGCCTTGGTGGACCGGGACAATAATATCCGGAAGACCTATAATGCTGCGGATCCATCCGAAGTGAAGACCGAGGATATCGTGAAGGACATCAAGGCTTTGATTAAGGAATAAATTGCAGGTAAAACCAAAAGGCGCGCTCTATCGTTAAAGATGGAGGACGCCTTTTTTATTTAAATATCGAAAATTGAAGCCATTCAAGATGCTCTTGTGATCCTTGACAATAGACGCAGTTCATCAGAATACGTCAGGGGGCGGGTAGATGATGAATTCCTCCAGCCCTGCCTTCTCCAGCTGGGCAATCAAGTATTCGTCGGGAGTTCCTTCAACGCCGGCATATCCCCGGCGGGTATAGATTTGTTCGGCATCAGGAAAGACGTCGCGCAGAGCCCCGCGAATTTTTTTGCCGGAGCTGTCGTTATCCATAAAAAGGTACACCTCTTGATCCTTCACCTGTTTATGCAGACTCTCAAGCTTGGCGGTGTTTAACGTTCCGAAAGTGCACAGGATGGTTATATCCGTAGTCAGCAGCCGACGCAGCCGGCTCCGGTCGTTCTTGCCCTCTACAATGAGAAATATCGGCATCTTTTTTTCACCTCTGTCATGATACGGAGATCCTTGGCAGCATTCCCCGGGAAATGTTGATCTGCCGTCGAATGATGTAGGTATAGTGTAACTTGTTTTCTGCCGATCATGCAAAAGGAGGCATAATAAACGACCATCCAGTGGATGGCCGCAATAAGGTAAATCCATGTATTCTAGTTAGAAACAGCTCAGAATGATGACGAGCAGAATGTACAATACAAGAATCATTCCTACGGAATTTCCATGGCCCCCATGGCAATGTTTATGATGAACATGACTCATGATTACTTCACCCCTTGGTTAAATGTTCGTGGTCATTTGCCACACTGTATCTTATGTGGGTTTACCCATATGGACTGTGCATTGGCCCATCCGCGTTGATTTGGGCGCTGTTCTTAACTTGGGACAAATTCATCAGACGGTTGAGATTGGGGTTTCGGGCGAGATGGCTGTCAAAGGTGCCTCACGATTGCGTTTGGGTAGGAGCAGCAGAACCGTCATCAGCATGAGAAACGCAACAAAATAAGGGGATACCACCGTGCGCAGCTGTCCAGCCGCGATCGGGCCGACAAAGGATCCCAGCGACATGGCGATGGACTGAAATGAGAACACTTTGCCAAGCCTGCCTCCGCCGCTGAGCTGAATGAACAAAGAGGATAAAGCCGGGAATAGCAAGCCTTTGGCAAGTCCGAGCGTAAACAGGATAATCATAATCGGTACATGGTCTGCTGCCGCGAGGGCGTAGAAGCATATGGCCAGCCCGAATACGCCGATGGTTACCCTGATATGAGGCGCATAACGGTTGAGGAACAGCATGCTTAGCGTGACCAGGGCTCCAAGGCTAATGACGGAGAAGAGAAGCCCGGTGGACATAATGCTTGCCAGCCCGCTTTCCCGAAGCGGTATTTCAAAGAACAGGATTCCCTGAGAGCAAGCGATCGCAAAAGGAATCAAATATAAGCGCAAGCTAAACGGAAGCCGTGCCGGCTTCTCGTTATTGATCGGTTCAGCCTGCTGATCCATATGTTTAGCAGCGGCCGACATCGGCTTCGGGAGACTGAGAAACGCCATCAAGCCCGTGAAAATCAAAAGCCAGCCGAGACTCTGGAATGTGCCGGAAAATCCCGCATTGGCGACGATGAAAGCTCCTGCAGCCGGCGACAAGACAGAGGCAAGGGTGTGGATCACGCCATGACCGGACATATATTTGCCCTGCGTAACGGGATCCCGGGAGAGCGACGCCAGCAGCGCCAGGCAGGCCGGTGACAGAAAGGCCAGCACGAAGCCGCTGATCGAGCGGAGCACGAGCAGCTGCCAGGGCAATTGGACATGGGCCTGAAGAAGCAGAATGATACCGGCGGCGGTTAGGCTGAAAATAATGTAGCGTCTGCTGCCGTGACGATCGATCAGACTGCCCGCAAGCAGGTTGCCGGGCAGATGGGTTAGAGCATAAATGCCCATCATCCAGCCGATAAATGTAGGGGCTGCTCCAAGTGAAATGGCAAAAGGCGTCAGTACAGGATACTGAGCATGCAAATCAAAAAACGCCAGAAACAAAAACATATAGAGCCATAAAGCGGTTTTCAATATGGCACCCTCCTATCCGGCTAAAGTTGATATGGTACTACTACTTGTACGTACGAAAGGTCAAGCTTAGACCTTTTTGTGAAAAGACCCGGTTGGCTGACAGCTTTGCGGGGTATCATGTATAATTAACAAGACGGCCATAAACCGCCGCTTTTGAAACGATTGACGGGAGTGAAAACGAATTGGATACTCAGGTCTGGATTGAATTTCTTAAACAAAATTGGCTGGTCATCGCCATTGCCTTAATCATCTTGTTTATCGTGCTGAACGTGGTGAGAACCGTCATTAAGTGGGCACTTGCCGTGCTCATCATCGGGGGATTGCTGGTGTACAGCGGAATTTCCCTGGACAAAATCGGCGAGGTTGTAACCACGGTCAAGGAAGAGACGGTGGATACGATAAAAAAAGAAGCGCTGAACATGATGATGAAGGAAGCGAAGGAAGCACAATATACTTCGAATGGAGACGGTACGTACTCCATTAAAGCGCCTAATCTCGAGTTGAAAGGAAGCGCCGGTTCGAAAGAGGTGGAAGTCACCTTCCGCGGTGTTTCGGTAGGGAAGTGGGACATCAACGATACGATTCAGAGCTTTATCGATGATGCCAAGAGCAATTCGGCATCGAAATAACAACAAATGACGAACGCAATCGGATGCGGATGTAAGCTGGCAGCATGTTCTTGATGCGATCAAGCTTACGTCCGTTGACAAGACATCATGGGATAGGAGGGGATACCGTTTGATGTCGGCATGGAAGGAAAGTGTGCTGGATGGGAACGGAATCACCATCTTGCTGCTGCTGATTGTGGCTTTTTCACTCATTCAGGGATGGAGTCGCGGAGCCTCCCGCTCAGCCGGGAAGCTTGTTTTTTTTCTGGGGGACGCGGTGCTTCGCCTGGTCGGGCTTGCGATCTCCGTTCCTTTTACATTATGGCTGTCGCCTAAGGCAGGCGATTGGCTGGGCACGGTCTCCGGTTTACCGAATCGGGAGCTGCGCTTCTGGGAGCAGATTTATTATACGGCCGTAAAATCGCTGGCGGATTTCCCGCTGCTTCGGTTTGCGGTCCTGTTTATGCTGAGTTATGCCGTTATCGTGTTTATGCTGCGGCTGCTGGTTTCCCTGATCATGGGAGGCGGGCTGGGACTCTTCGGAACCAAAAAAGAAACCTCGGCATCGCTGCTGAGCCGGCTGACCGGTGCCGGAATCGGCGTCGTCATGGGCGCAGCGCGGAGCATTATTGTGATTGCTATCTTATTCATCTTCGTCAGTCTGAATCCTGATCACGGCTTCAGCCGGTACGTTGAAGCTTCTCCGGTTTATCAGCAGGGGGCGCGGGCTGTGATCGAGCCTTTGTCGGGTTCTCTCGTTAAGGAAAAGCTGCCGGTGTTTACCCAGTCGGTTCAGGAAGAATTGAATGGGATCATTCAGCGAAAGTACGAGGTCATCGACCATCAAATCCCCGAGGGCATCGAGCAGACGGCTGCCCATGTCGTGAAGGGGGCGTCAACCGATGAAGAGAAAGCGCGAAAGCTTTATGATTGGGTAGGCAGCCGGATCGCATATGACCACGACAAAGTGACGCTGTATGAAGAGCAGCGGATATGGAAAGAGCAGACGCCGCAGGATACCTACGATACGAGGTTAGGAGTATGCATTGATTACGCCCGGTTGTATGCCATGATGGCGAGGTCCCAGGATCTTAAGGTCAGAGTGGTTACCGGCAGG
The DNA here is from genome assembly GCF_041954005.1 of Priestia sp. BR_2. Lineage (NCBI taxonomy): Bacteria > Bacillati > Bacillota > Bacilli > Caryophanales > Bacillaceae > Priestia > Priestia sp. BR_2. The sequence continues at coordinate 34,156 of NZ_JAVFHM010000294.1, forward strand.
GGATATAACGGACAAGGCGGTTATGGTCCGCACGCATGGAATGAAGTCTACTTGAGCGAAGAGAAGCGCTGGATCCCTCTTGACCCGACCTGGGCACAGAGCGGCAACTGGTTTAATCCGCCGCGCTTCAACGAGACGCATATTAAAGAGCAGGTATTTTAATAGAGTGATATAGGCAGGGGCGGCTTTCTAGCAGGGAAGTCCGCCCTTGCTATCCGATGGGCCTTCAGATGAAGTGGGGGGGCGTTTATGTTAATATGGGTTTATGTGATTGTGGATAAAGGGGAGAAGCTTACGTGAAAGGGTTTAGGCCGGACAAGCGCAAACAAGAAGAACGAGATGCCGGCAGTCAGTTTAACTTGCGGGTTAATCTATTTTTTTTCAGCACGTTTATTATATTCTGCGTCATTATTATACGTCTTGCCATATTGCAGTTCGTGGAAGGACCGGAGCTGAAAGAGCTCGAAACGGGCGGGCAGGTTAAAAATTTCCCGCTTCAGCCGATTCGGGGCAGCATCATCGATGCTTCCGGAACGCCGATTGCCTACTCGACACCCTCCCAAGCCCTGTATTTAACGCTGTTAAAGGATTATAGTTCATCCGAACGAGGGAAGAAGAACCGTCCGGAAATCGAAAAGCTGGCCGAGGAAATGGTCAGGGTCTTCGATCAATACGGTGATCCGAAAGCGGAGAAGTTAACGGTAGATGATGTAATCAAAGCGATGGACCTGGAATTTAACAAGCAGCCGGGTTATGAGCCGAGACGCATCAAAGCGGATCTCTCGACTAAAGAAGTGGCTTACTTTATGGAGCATAAGAACGAGTATCCCGGAGTCGAGGTCGTGGAAGAGAGCCAGCGTCAATACAACCCGGACAAAATCGCCGTTCAGACGATTGGTTATTTGAAAGAGTTCCGCGGCATTAAGACATTGGATAAATATAAAGAGATCGATGAGCAGAACAAGAAGCAAAAGGATCCGGGACTCATCTACACGGAGCAGGAGAAGGTCGGCGTAGACGGACTCGAAATGATGTTCCAAGATGAGCTGCGCGGCAAGAACGGATATATCGGCATTCCGATTAATCCGCAGAACATGGCGGACGGGGTACCGACCATGATTGCCCCGGAGAAGGGTTACAACATCCATACGACGATTCATAAGGATATCCAAAAAGCTACCCAGCAGGCGATCATCGATCAGCTGAAATGGCTGCACGCCAATCCGGTTTCCGGCAAAACGCATCCGAATGCGCTCACGGGTTATGCGGTAGCGATGGAAGTGGATACCGGCAACATTGTCGCCATGGCCAGCATGCCGGACTATGACCCCAATGTATGGGAGAATGGAACCGACGATTGGGAAACCGTCATGAAGTATTACGGCAACGGTACGATCTCTCCATACAGTTCCGGGCGCTCCGGCAACAATCTGGAATCGGTCGTTCTGCTTGGCTCGACGATGAAACCTTTGTCGGTGCTGATCGGGCTTAACGAAAACTTGTTCGGGCCGAACGATTACTATTATGACGGCGGCGCGGCATTCTTCGGTAAGGATAATACGAGGGTTCGGAACTCCGGGGGTAAAGCCTACGGGTCCCTGAACGCAAGAAAAGCGATCGAGCATTCCTCCAATGCCTTTATGGTCGATTGGATCGGGGAAAAGCTGTACAACAAGTACGGCTCCGAATCCGTTAAGGTATGGGATGAATACATGAAGAAATTCGGGCTTGGGGTATCCACCGAATCCGGTCTGCCAAAGGAGCATAAAGGCATCATCGAATATACCAACATCGAGCAGGCGGGAAGTTATTTGGCTGCCATGGCGTACGCCTCCTTCGGACAGTCGGGCAAATATACGACGCTCCAATTGGCGCAGTATGCCAGCACGCTTGCCAATCGGGGAGAACGCATCCGTCCGCAGCTTGCCAGCAAGATTGTGGATCAGGACGGCAATGTGATCAAGGAGTTCAAGCGCGAAGTATTGAATAAAGAGGAATTCCCGCAGCAGTACTGGAATGAAGTCATTGCAGGGATGAACACGCAGGGACTTCGGGCTTTCGAGGATTTCAAATATGATTTTGCGCGGAAAACAGGAACATCCGAGCAGGATATTTATAAAAACGGCACTCGGATCCGGGTGGAAAACGGGGTGTTCATCGCCTTTGCACCACGGCAAAATCCGAAACTGGCCGTTGCCGTAGTCATTCCGGAAGCAGGCTTCGGTTCCCAGAGTGCCGCGCCGGTTGCCCGTAAAATTTTCGACGCTTATGACGAGATTTACGGACTGGACGGTACGCCGCACCCTAAAAAAACCGAGGGTGAGAATGAGGACGGCAGTACGAACGAATAATCGACAAACGGCAGCCAATAGCCCTGCAGGGCTGGCTGCCGTTTTACTGTCATACATGGGCGTCCGGGGCCTTGTCCGCCACGAGATTCAGAACAACGCCAAACTCCAGCAGCGCTTTGAGGCCGCAGAGCACCATGGTGTATCCTCCCATGGAATCAATAGCCCCATGCAATATCTCATCATCATTTCCTGTAAATCCGGAATGGGTAATGGTAACGAAGGTCTCATGTTCGCCCCGCGGGGTGAATATCCACTCGGTCCTCGTTTGATCGGAAGATTCGATGGCGATGCGGCGGTTCTCCTCGATATCGTGCACATACAAGTCATCAAACACGCCATACATTTCCCAATCCCAGCGGATATGCCGGCCTTTCTCAAGTCTGCCGCTGCTTTTGGTAAACCAGAACTTGGTTGTGATATCAGGGTCGATGAAAGCCTCGAAAACTTCTGAAACGGGTCTTCGAATCAACATCTCTGCCGTGACGACGGGATTCTGATTGAGCTTGGTCATTGGGGTGCATAACTCCTTTCGGGTTTGTCTTCGTATTCATCCTAGCATACCGTAACGAGTATTCTTTCTTTTACATTGCTTATTTATTTCAAGGGGCTTGTCGTTTGTTCGAGCCCCCTAGAGGAAATCTTGCGTCAGGCCGGGTTTTACCTGGTTTGGCATGCATCGAGGGGCTGCTCATTCAGGGGAATGTTTTGACGCCCGGCCTTTTGTGGTAAAATGTCGTTATGTTTGCTTTGATTCGTAAGGGGGTTAATACCATGAAACATAAATATCGATTGTTGGCACTGGATATGGACGGTACGCTGCTTCAGGACGACCATGAAGTATCCGAGGAAACCGTGAAGTGGATCAAGGAGGCGGTGCGGCACGGCATTCACGTCTGCCTCTCGACGGGCCGGCCGTTTCAGGATGCTTATCCGTATGCCAAGCAGCTTGAACTGACGACGCCGATGGTAACGGTGAACGGCGGCGAAGTATGGCGTGCGCCGTATGAATTGCATCGCCGCGCGCTGCTCGACAGCAAGCTCGTGGAACAAATGCATGCACTCGCGGTTGAAACCGGATCGTGGTTCTGGGCGTATTCAGTAGATAGATTGTATAACTCTGAGAACTGGACCGATGATGTCGCAAATCAGGAGTGGCTGAAATTCGGATATAACACGAATGATCATGAGGTACGCCACAATATCATGATGCGATTGCAGGATATGGGCGGACTGGAGATCACGAACTCTTCGCCGGATAACCTGGAAATCAATCCGCAGGGCGTCAACAAAGCGACCGGGATCGGACAGGTGTGCGAGCTGCTCGGTATCAGCATGTCCGAGGTTGTAGCCGTAGGAGACAGCCTGAACGACCTGGCCGTCATCCAGCAGGCCGGCCTCGGCGTGGCCATGGGCAATGCCCAGCAGACCGTGAAGGATGAGGCGGATCTTGTGGTTTCCAGCAACAATGAGGACGGCATCGTCGAAGTCATCAGGGATCATATTTTGATCGAAGGGTGAGATGTTGATGGACGTATTGGGCTGGATTATCGTCATCGCTCTGTTTATCATTGGGATGGCCGGGGCGGTATACCCTATTCTGCCGGGGGTTGTCGCCATTTACCTGGCGTTGTTCGTTTACGGCTGGTTCTTTACATTCGAGCATTACAATGCATGGTTCTGGATTATCCAGACCATTATTCTGGTGGTGCTCTTCATTGCCGATTATGCGGTTAATGCCTGGGGAGTCAAGAAACTCGGCGGTTCCAAAGCCTCGATCTGGGGCAGCACGATCGGACTTATTATCGGACCGTTCGTGATACCGGCCTTCGGGTTGATTATCGGACCGTTCCTCGGCGCATTTCTGGGTGAAATGCTGGCAGGCTCGGGAGCAAGCAAATCCATGAAGGTTGGCTTCGGATCGGTTGTTGGATTGTTTAGCAGCATTGTGGTGAAGATTATATTGCAGCTTGCGATGATCATCATTTTCTTCATCTGGATTTTCTAATAGAGCATAGCGATCGCTGTAAGAGGCGCTTTGGAGGAGAAAGAAGGGTACGGTTTTGTCTAAGAAAGAGTCATTTATTAAAGGCACCATCATCTTGGCCGCTGCTGCGCTGGTAGCCCGGGTCCTGGGCCTTGCTCAGCGGGTGCCGCTGGAGCATATGCTGAATGATATCGGGGATGCCTCGTTTACGATCGCCAATAACGTATATTTAATGCTGTTAACGGTAGCCACGGCCGGCATTCCCAGCACGCTCAGTAAAATGGTATCGGAGCGCCATGCTTTGAACAAGCCTGCGGAGGCTCGGCGCGTCTATCATGCTGCGCTTATTTTTGCCGGGGCAGCAGGCGTTGTCATGACGCTGCTCCTTTACTTCGGAGCTCCTTTTTATGCCACTCATATAGCCAAGCAGCCGGAGGCCGCCGCTGCCATTCAAGCGCTCGCTCCGGCGCTGCTGCTGTTTCCGGCCATCGCCATGATGCGGGGTTACTTCCAAGGGCGCAATAATATGACGGCTGGCGGCATATCGCAAATTATCGAGCAGATTGCACGGGTTCTGACAGCGATCGGCTTGGCCTATGTGCTGCTGCGTTTGGGATATGACGATACCTGGATCGCGGCAGGTGCTTCCTTCGGGGGCGTCCTCGGCAGTATCGGGGCATTTGCGGTCATGCTGTATTTTACGGTGAAACTTCGCCGAAGCGATCGTGAGCTCAAAATGCCGGCGGCGGACCGCTCGATTCCGCTTGGCGGGATATACCGGGATATATTCACGCTGTCTATACCGATAGTGCTGTCTTCCCTGGCTGTTCCGGCGGTCAACTTCATTGACAGCTCCATTGTGAAGCCGCTGTTGATCGGGCAGGTTGGTCTGGGAGAGGCTACCGCAGCCCTAGCGGTATTAGGAAACCGGGCGCAAAGCGTAGCGGGCATTCCGCCGATTCTAGCCATTGCCCTCAGCACCTCGCTCATTCCGATCATCTCTGCCGCTTTTGCGAGGAAAGATCAGGAGCATTTGGAACAGCAAGTATCGCTGGCCATGCGCGTTGCCATATTGACGGGTATGCCGATGGTGATTGCGCTCTGCGTTGCATCCTATTCCATCAACGGATTGCTGTTTAGTTCCCTCGGCGGAAGCGGGATCATCGGGTTCCTGACATTCGGTACGATTTTTCAGATCACGATGATGACAACGAACTCCATTCTTCTTGGAATCGGCAAAGCTAAGCTCTCGATGGTTCACGTGATGATCGGGATAGCGGTCAAGCTTGTTGCCAGCTTCCTGCTTGCTCCGTTGTTTGGCATTTACGGCATCATCGGGAGCACGGCTCTCTGTTTCCTTGTCATTACGATACTGAACGTCAGATCGATCAAGGCGATTGTATCCTTCTCGATCCTGGGCAAACGCTGGATGGGCTTCATACTGACGGTTGCTGCCGCAGGGGGGATCGGTTACGGTCTGAACCTGGCCGGTATTCAGATGGTCGATGTCATGCCGGCAAGGTTGGCATTTCTGCTGACCTGCCTGGTTGTAGGCGTAGCCGTAGTCATTATATATCTTGTGCTGCTGGTGGTGTTTGGCGTACTGCGGCAATCGGAGCTTAGCAGTTACCCGCGTCCTTTGCAGAAGGTATTCCGTCCGCTGATGAGGCTGCAGCCTGCGCGTATGCGGGAGCGGGGATAAACCTAAACCTATGATGCAAGAACAGCACGTCTATTCATTCATCCGTTAGAGAAGAGACCATTCCGGCCGTATCGGAATGGTCTTCTTTTATTGCCGGTGGAACGGATCGGATACGTCATGGGCGATGGAGGTTTTCTCCAGGACGGCCCGATGGGCGTGGGTGATATCCGGCAGCATCGGCGGTTTCGGTTTGCGAATATGCTTAAACATCGCGTGGCCCTGATACCAGTCGTACCGGGGAATCGGTTCCGGGGTTTCATCCTGCCAGATCTCCTCGAGACGGGGGCTATACAGACGACGGCCGTCCGGCAGCCATTCCGATTGGATAAGCTCAAGCCCCTCGTGGCCGTGATTCATGGCTTGATCCCGCGTCGGCGTAAATAACGCCGGCCAATATTCAGCGCGCGAGCCCTGATGCTTGGTGGAACGAGCGAATGCCAGCACGGCATGGTAGATATCCTCGTAACCGAACAGTAAAGCGTACAGCGAGCGGCCTGCCTTGATCCGGATGGACAGGTCGTCAAACTTGGGGATGGTGAGTCCGGCCAGCGGCCGGGTAGGGGATACGGGATTTTCGGCAGAGTCTGTGCTTGTCTGTTGGTTATGACCCAGCGGAAATACGATCTGATTCAACCGGGTTAGCTCATGCATCCGGAAGAGGGGATCCTGCAAAATATGCTGACGGTAAAAAGGATGTCTTGCCACCCGCCCCTCAATATAGTTCTGTTCATTAATGATGAGGGCGACCGTAAGCAGCGAACTGCCTTGGTCGTTCCAGAACCGTTCCCAGAACGGCGTCATGAACGATGAAACATGGAAGCGGGGGAGCAAATGGAATAAGGGTTTTCCTATTTTTCGACTGTGCATATAGAGAAGCAGCTGCGGATAGGCATCCTGAAAAATCAGCGCATTGCAGCGCTCCAGGAAACTGTACAGATGGTTTTGGAATGGGGGGGCCATGAGATCCGACTTCAGCCCGCCCTTCAGATCGCTCATATTCCATCCGGCATTGCGTGATACCATATGGGCAAGGAAGGCCCAATGCAGCTCCGGATGCGACTCGTAACAGTCCAAATAGGCCTTGGTTCGGGTCACGTTGCTTCGGTTGGCGGCGGCAGCGGCCTCCTGAATGCGATGAACCAGCTCTTGCTCCTCATCCGTTGGCTGCAGGTCCGGCTCATGACCGCGAATATCGCTGTGACCTTCTTGCAGAGGGAGAAACGAAGAAATGCCCTGCGGCAGATAGGGATGGGAGGAGAGAATGTTCTTGAGCTGCCTGCGAATGGCCCTGACGGCTGTAGGATCCCACTGCAATTCATGCCTGTTCATCCGAAGCTTTAAGGAATATCGCCAAGCTGCCACCATACCCGACCATGATTCTGCCAGGGCTTGCGGAATGGCGGCTGTCCATGCCCCGTAATCCCTGCCCCGATTTGGTTTGTCCTTGGCTCCGTGCGAGTGCATGCCGGTTGTCACCTGCACTTTCTGATGATAATTCCAGACCGTGAACCTCATACAGTCAGTATGCTCTAAAATTTGACTTCCACTCAACAATTTGATTCACTAGGGGTGAAGGAATTCGACGTAAAGGGGAGATAACTAATGGAAAAAATCACTTCAGAAGCAGAATTTCAGGTTGCAATCCAGTCTCCACGACTGACAGTTGCCGTATTTAAAGCGGACTGGTGCGGCGATTGCAAGTTTATCGATCCATTCATGCCGGAGGTTGAGACGAAGTTCTCCAACCAATTGACTCTGGTGGAAGTTGACGTCGATGCTGTCGGTGACGTGAGTCAGCAGCAAAATATTCTGGGCATCCCTAGCTTTGTTGCATACTCTGACGGTCGCGAGCTGGTTCGCTACGTTAACAAACTCCGCAAATCGCGCGAGGAGATTGAAGATTTCCTGCAGCGTGCCGTAGACGTATACGGTACGATTCACAAGTAAGCAGTGACGATAGCACCGCCGCCTTTGAGCTATAACGGGCGGCGGTGTTGTTTTTACATTGGATATTATGAGGGGAATTGCGAAGTCAAGTACCTTGAGCATGAAGGTTTTGTTCATTTTTGAACATTTTGTCACAATCGCTCAAGTGACCGGGGCTGAAGAATCAGGTATAATGAAATGTGGACTGTATATGATGCGATCCTGTATAGGTTTTGAATAGTGAATGATTATGAGCAGCAGGTGAGATAAGTGAACGATAAACAATTAAAGTGGCTGAGTTACATAACATGCTTAATTATGTTCTGCGCGACTTTCGGGGGCATGGTTGTGACAAAGACGGGGTCGGGGCTTGGCTGCGGCCAAGAGTGGCCGCTGTGCAACGGCAAATTTGTTCCCGCTTACACGGTGTCCTCGATGATCGAATATTCCCACCGGGCCGTAAGCGGAATGGCCGGCTTGGCCGCCTTGGCTTCGCTGATTGCGTTCTGGAAGTACAAGCGGGACCGCCGGGATTTGATGGCTTACGTCATCGGAACCTCGATATTCGTCGTGGTACAAGCCATCATGGGGGCCCTCGCGGTGGTTAAACCTCAATCGGCGGCGATCATGGCGCTGCATTTTGGCTTCTCGCTGATTGCTTTTGCCAGTTCGGTCATGCTGGCTTTGGGCATGCGCCGAATCGAACAAGCGAAGGGACCCGCTGACCTGGAGCGATTGCCGCGGGTGGGCAAGGGCTTCCGTAATTTAGTCTGGGGCACAACGTTATACAGCTACATCGTGGTGTATATCGGTGCATTCGTCAGCCATACCGATTCCCGGGAAGGCTGCTCCGGCTGGCCGTTGTGTAACGGAGAAGTGATACCGGAGCTGAGCGGAGGGGTCGGCATCGCCTTTATGCACCGCGTGGCCGCGCTTCTGCTGCTGATCGTGGTGGCGGTGATGGGGCATTTTGCATATTGGCGCAATCGCGATAACCGGGAGATCCAGATGCTGGGCATTTCGGCAACCGTGCTGTGCCTGCTGCAGGTGTTCAGCGGCGCCCTCATCATGGCTACGATGCATAACGAGGAAGTTTACGTATTCTCCGCACTGGGTCATACGCTGCTGATCTCGGCGCTGTTCGGCGTACTGTGTTATTTAAGCGTCCGGGTATGGCAGCTCAGCAAGCCGCTCGAAGCCGAAATACGGAAGGGCCACGACGTGCCCCGCGAAAAGATCGTATAAGGAAGAACGCCGATCATTCCGTTAAGAAAATCCAATATTCTATAGCATACATGCATGCAAAGTCCCCGGACCGGAGTTCGAGGGCTTTGTTGTATAGAAAGGAGCTGCCGGCAGCCGTATCGAAAAGGTTTGATAAGGCAACGAATTTGTTTATATTTAATAACACCGGAGAAATCACAAGTCGCTCCATGCTTATGGAGTTGTCTTCCCGTTTCGGGGGCATCCTAACAGGACGAACCCGGATTGGCGCAGCAGATGATGGGTCATCTGCCAGTCAAGGGGATGCCGAAGGGCCTGATGGCGATCCGGATGAGTTGCCCCCGCGCGAGGATATCGCCGTGAAGACGGCCGCTGAGCGCTGGAATGACTATATTGGCATTGGCACAATCGAGATCAAGAACCAAGGTTAATCTGATGACGCGAGGGGGTACCGCCATGCTTCGAATGTTACTTGGGGAACAGCCCCGGCAGAACAACGGCCTGCTGGAGGAAGCCATCGAGTCGATGGTGAAGACAACCCGGCTGCTGCAGAAGGAAATGGATAAAAATCAAGATCCGACGCATGATTTTCGCAAGCTGGAGATTTGGACCCGGGGACTGATCGTCTCCCTGGATGAGCTGGAGCAGAGCTGGAATGCGGCCAAGCATTTCAGTCAATCGGTTAAATCGGGTTACATCGATGATATGTCGATTCAGGAGCAAGGGGAATATCAACGATATGTGTATTTTTACAAAAACGGCTTCATCCGCGTATTCTCGATCCTTGACAAGCTGGGCACGGTGCTGAACGATTTGTTTGATCTGCATACCTCCAAGGTTAAGGCGCATTTTTCTTATTTTACGGTCCTGCGGCAGTTCAGATTTTTGAAGGCCCACGGTGAGCTGGCTGAAGAGCTGGAAGCGATCAAAGATCGCTACAAAGCACCGCTGAACGCGCTCCGCAAAAGGCGCAACGCTGAAATTCACTACATGAACTCCGAGATGCAGGATGATTTGTGGCAGCGCCATCAAGGACTGTCCGACAAAATCGAGCTGGAGGATATCGACAAGCACCTGGACGATCTCCAACAGGGCATCGATATGGTATGCCGCAGCCTGGCCGCCTCGTATAAATATACGAACAAGCTGTGGACTGAAAATGGAGTGCGGGCTTAGGCACAAAATCGCCATGAAATTCCTTTTGACAAAAGCCTGAAAAGAATCTATACTAACTATTGCATTCATTAAATGTTATCAAATCAGATCAATTTAATCGGAAAAATTTCATATCGATGTTTTCTTATCGAGAGAGGCGGAGGGACAGGCCCGATGAAGCCCGGCAACCGACTTCTTGCGTACCATTGCATAATGCGATGACGCTTGGAGTGACATGGTGCTAATTCCTTCAAAGCTATGGGATACCTTCAGCTTTGACAGATGAGAAAAGGCGTTGACTTTTACGTAAAGAGGGCCCTTTTTGATTCTACAAAAAGAGGCTCTTTTCTTTTGGGTAAATAGATATGAAGCTAAGGAAAAAGGAGGATTATCGGATTGATTGAGCTCAAGCAATTGACGAAGCAGTACGGAAAAGCCGGGTCATTAACAACTGCGTTGTCCGAATTGGATTTGTCGATTGAAAAAGGAGAAATTTTCGGAGTGATCGGACACTCCGGTGCAGGTAAAAGTACATTGATCCGCTGCATCAATTTACTGGAGCGTCCCACCTCGGGCGAGGTGTGGGTCAACGGCAAAAATTTGACGTCGCTCGGCAAGAAGCAGCTTCAGGCGGAGCGCCGTAAAATCGGAATGATCTTTCAGCACTTTAACCTGCTGTCTTCCGCGACGGTGTACGATAACATTGCGTTTCCGCTGCGTCTGATCAAGACGCCGAAGGCCGAACTGGAGCGCAAAGTATCCGAGCTGCTGGCTTTGGTCGGCTTGGAGGCGCATCGCGACAAATACCCGTCCCAGCTGTCAGGGGGCCAGAAGCAGCGGGTGGGCATCGCCAGGGCGCTCGCGAGCGATCCCGAAGTGCTGCTGTGCGACGAGGCCACTTCGGCCCTTGACCCGCAGACGACGGATTCGATTCTGCGCCTGCTGCTGGACATTAACAAAAAGTTTCATCTGACGATCGTGCTGATTACCCATGAGATGCACGTCATTCAGAGCATATGCGACCGGGTCGCCGTTATTCATCAGGGCGGCATCGTAGAGCAAGGACCGGTAACGGAAGTGTTCCTGAAGCCGAAGCATGAAGTGACGCAGGAATTCATCCGCCAGGAGATGGACAGCGGCGAAGCGCTGCGACTGGCTATGCAGGGTCAGGTAAACGGCCCTTCAAGAGCGGTTCAAATCACGTTCCTGGGGTCGAAAACGTACGAATCGATCCTGTCCCATACCGTTCATGAGACGGGCGTGAATTTTGCGATTCTGCAGGGCACGATCTCTACGATCAAAGAAACGCCGTACGGCCAGCTCATCGTTCGTTTCGAAGGGGAAGAACGCGCAATTGAAGATACGATCCGGAGGCTGCTTGAACAAGGACTAGACGTGGAGGTGATTCATTGATGTTCGGACTTGATTTTACCCAGATCGACTGGAAAGAGATATGGACGGCAACATTGGATACCCTGCGGATGCTGGGAGCTTCGGCCTTGTTCAGCTTCATCATCGGACTGCCGGTCGGCGTGCTGCTCTACATGGCCGCAAGGTCCACGTCCGGGTTGGTACGCTTCGGCTACACGATTCTGTCGTTCATTGTAAACATTCTGCGCTCGGTTCCGTTCATCATCCTGATCGTGGCGATGATCCCGATTACGAAGTCGATCGTAGGTGTTTCGTACGGCGTGCTGGGCACCATTCCGCCGCTGGTGATCGGCGCTGCTCCATTCTTCGCAAGGCTCGTGGAAACGGCTTTGAATGAAGTGGATAAAGGCGTGATCGAGGCGGCTCACGCCATGGGCTCCTCGACAAGCCAAATCGTATGGAGAGTGCTCCTTCCGGAGGCTCGTCCGGGCCTGCTGGCCGGGATGACCATCACGATTGTAACCCTGGTATCTTACACCGCGATGTCCGGTCAAGTCGGGGGCGGCGGTTTAGGGGATTTGGCCATTAAGTATGGCTATTACCGTTATGAGACCGAGATCATGATTCTGGCTGTCGTGCTGATGATTGTCCTGGTCCAGCTGCTGCAGATGGCAGGAGATCGTCTGGTGCGGCATTTTACAAGAAAATAACGGATTGATGAGGCTTCAAGAAAGACAATATATAAATCATATATTTTTCGGAGGGAGAGTTTTAGAATGAAAAAATGGACATTGGCATTGATCAGCTTGACCTTGGTTACGGTGCTGGCTGCATGCGGCAGCAAGCCTGCGGATAACGCATCCGAGCCAGGGGGAACAACGGGAGGCGGCGGTCAAGAGACCGTGACCTTGAAAGTAGGGGCTTCGCCATCACCGCATGCCAAGATTCTCGAGCATATCAAGCCTGCGCTTGAAAAAGAGGGCGTAAACCTGGAAATCGTAGAATTCACGGATTATGTGCTGCCGAATACGCAAGTGGATTCCAAAGAAATGGACGCGAATTTCTTCCAGCACAAGCCTTACCTGGATAACGAAATCAAAGAGCGCAAACTGGACCTGGAGTCCGTGATCGCCGTGCACGTGGAGCCGCTGGGTGCGTACTCCAAAACCATTACATCTGTGGATGAGCTGAAGGATGGAGCGGTTGTAGCCATTCCGAATGATCCTTCTAATGCTGGCCGTGCATTGACGCTGCTGTCCAAGAACGGCGTGATTAAGCTGAACGACGAAAGCAAGCTGGAAGCAACCGCCAAGGATATCGTAGAAAATCCGAAGAACCTGGAGTTCAAGGAAGTTGAAGCCGCTATGCTGCCTCGTATGCTGGATGAGCTGGATCTGGCTGTCATCAATACGAACTACGCGCTGGAAGCGGGACTGGACCCAACGAAGGATGCGCTCTTCATCGAAGACAAGGACAATCCTTATGCCAACCTGCTGGTAGCCCGTCCGGACAACAAGGACTCCGACGCCATCCAAAAACTGGCGAAGGCGCTGACTTCCGAGGACGTGAAAACCTTTATTGAAGAAGAGTACAAAGGTGCCGTCATCCCGGCATTCTAATTCGAGCAGTAAAGCTCGATATAATGTATATGAATTCATCGTATATGTGAAGAAAGGGCATTATCCAAGAGACCCATCGGTCTTTGCGGATAGGCCCTTTTTTCTTTCTTTTTCTGTCGAATGGCCATTCCTGGTCGGAAGCAAGTTGTTCGGCCTTATCAAATCTTTTATACTGAAGGAAGGATATCCATCTGAGGAGGGAAAGCCTTGAAGGGAAAAGTGGCGCTGATTACAGGCAGTGCGACAGGTTTGGGAAAAATGACGGCACTGTCGTTAGCACGGCAGGGATGTCATATAGCCATAAATTATGTGAACAGCAAGGATGAAGCGGAGACGCTTTCCCGTGAAATCGAGGGGTTTGGCGTGAAATCCATCGCGATTAAAGCCGATATCGCCAGCGAGCCTGAGCTGTATTCATTGGTGGATCAGACGGAGGAGCGGCTGGGCAGCGTCGATATCCTGGTTAACAATGCTGGACCGTTCATTCGGGAACGCCGTCTGTTCTCGGAGTACAGCCGCGACGAAATCGTACATATGGTGAATGGCAATTTAACCGGCGTCATGCTGCTGGACCATCGCGTTCTGCCTGCCATGCGGGAGAAAAAATGGGGACGCATCATCCACTTTGGTTTCGGGCATGCGGGAGAAGCCCGCGCATGGCCTCAACGCTCCGCCTACGCGGCTGCGAAGGTGGGCCTGGTCTCCTTTACGAAGACGCTGGCCGTGGAAGAAGGGCCGTATGGAATCACCGTGAATATGATTTGTCCGGGGGATATCCGCGGGGCCAACAAAGAGAAAACCATCGATGAAGTATCCGGCATTCAGGACGGGTTGACTCCTCGCGGACGATCGGGCAGCGGCGAGGACGTCGCCAGGGTGATCGAATATTTATGCCTGGATAAATCGGATTTCATTACCGGCAATATTATGGATATATCCGGCGGGCTGGACCCGATTCGCCCGTTAATCAAGCCGGAATAAAACATCCCCACTAAGTGGAATCTACGCTTCGATGTTTATTCCATTTACTTTGCGGGGATCCCAAAACCATTAAATGCGATTCAAGAATTGCTAACGCTTCGCTGAAAACTTATATCTTCATTTCATCTCAAAAAAAGAGTCTTGGTCCCGCGAGGGAAACCAAGACTCTTTATAGTTAAAGAAGATTTAGAATACTTGAACTACTTCTTGGATGCCTTCTACTTCTTCAACCAGGGCGCGCTCGATCCCTGCTTTCAGAGTAATGGTGGAGCTTGGGCAGCTACCGCATGCACCCATCAATTTCAGCTTAACGATGCCGTCTTCAACGTCAACCAGTTCCACGTCACCGCCGTCGCGCTGCAGGAACGGACGAAGTTTATCAAGCACTTCAGCCACTTCATCATATACAGTGGTTTGCGTGTTTTCACTCATCTTGTTCAACTCCTTTCCTCCCTATATTATAGTACATAAACCGGCAAAATAAAATGCCAATCTTAAGGCAGGTCTAATAACAATGTCCATTATCATTGAGTTTTGCACAAGCAATTCCTATTTCGGCACGGATAAGGTGCTGCAGACGCTTGAAGGCAAGTACGATTGCCAAGTCATCGAATATGGCTGCCTGACCAGCTGCGGCCAGTGCTATTTGATGCCCTTCGCTTACGTGGATGGCGATTGGGTTGAAGCCCCTACGGCTGAAGAGCTGCTTGAGGTTGTCATCCGCAAGCTCGAAAGCTTTCGGGACGGCGAAGAGGAAAGCTGACTTTCCGATCTCCTCCACTGTCGTCCCCCTCCACAGGAGCATCATCAGCGCCCCGTAACCGTCTGACTAGTAATGACGCTTGGATTTCCAGAGCACGCCGCTCTTTAATATCCTTGGTACCCGGCCCATCACCGACGTGCTGCCCATGAGCCCAAAGCCCGCATGTTTGCCGAGGGAACCCAGCGTTCCCTTCAGCTTCAGCGGAGATACCTTAGGCGTATCGTCGCGCCATAAAGCTTTCATGACATGTCCCACTTGCTCGGCCTGAGCCCCTGCCGCTTGCGCGCTCGGGACGAAGGGGAGGCTGGCGCAGTCGCCGATCACATATACCTCGGGATGGGACGGAACCTGGTACCATTCGTTCAGCAGAATGCGTCCGCTGCGGTCTTTTGGCAGATCCAGATCCTGTACGACCTTTACGGGCTGAATGCCGGCCGTCCATACCGCCAGATCGGTTGCGATCGGCACATCCAGATTGTACACGGCGTCCTTCTCCACTCGGGATACGGATACGCCGCTGTGGATGTCCACGTGGTGTTCCTCAAACCAGCGATGAATATAAGCAGACAAACGGTTAGGAAAAGAAGAAAGCACCCGTTGTCCCCGGTCCAAAATGGCGATATTCAGGTCAGGCCGGCTTTCCCGAAGATCGGCAGCGAGCTCGATGCCGCTTAAGCCTCCGCCAATGATATGAACTTGACCATATGGTCTGAGGTTGTTCAGGTTCAAATAGGTTTCCCGGGATGCCGCAAAAGATTGCAGGCTGAACGTGAATTCTTCAGCGCCCGGTACCCCATGATAACGGTCCGTACATCCCAGGGCAATGGCCAGCTGATCGTATTCCACCGGATCGTTGTTCGTCAGGTTCACAAGCTTCTTCTCAAGATCAATGGATAGGACTTCACCGTATACAACATGGAGGCGGTCATACACCGGGAATTTAACACGAACGGCGGTATCGGCCACGGTACCTGCTGCCAGCGCGTAATATTCGGTTTTGAGTCCTTGGTACGGCATGCGGTCGATGAGCACGACCTCCACGTCCGGAGGAAGATAGCCGCTGAACAATTCTTGAATTAGGGCAAGACCACCATAGCCTCCGCCGAGAATGACGAGCTTTTTCATAAATTTCTTCCTTTCTCAAGAGATAAGAAGGTGAGCGCCGATTCGCAAGAAAAACGCCGCTGAAAGCGGCTTAGGTTACCCACGCTATATTATCTCTTTAACCTGTTTTCCGTTTTTTGGAACGTCTGCTTTGCTTGCGTTTTTGCTGGTATGGCTTATTCGTAAACCTTGATCTCGTTATAGAAGGTATCGCGTTCGACCGGAATGCGGCCGGCGCCTTGGATGAGCCACACAAGCTCTTTGCGGGTCAGCCCTTCTGGCGTCAGCGCTCCTGCGGCATGGCTGATGCGTTCCTTCAGGATCGTGCCATGGACGTCCGATGCGCCGAAGCTGAGAGCGACCTGCGTTAATTGCGGCCCGATATTAATGAAGTAAGCCTTGATGTGGTCGATATTATCCAGCATCAATCGGCTGATGGCAATGGTTTTCAAATCTTCGTAAGCCGAATTGCGGCGCATGATGCCCGCATTCTTATTCTTCGGCTGCATGGACAGCGGAATGAATACCATGAATCCGTTCGTTTCATCTTGAAGATCCCGAATTTGCAGCATATGGCGGATCCGGTCCTCATGGCTCTCGATTGAGCCGTACAGCATGGTCGTGTGCGTCTTCATGCCGAGCTTATGCGCGGTACGATGAACGTCGAGGTATTGATCCACGTTGGCTTTATCCACCTTCATCTTCTGACGGTACTGGTCAGACAAGATTTCGGCTCCGCCGCCCGTCAAGGATTGAAGACCAGCCTTCTGCAGCTCCTGCAGCACTTCCTTCGTGCTGAGTCCGCTGATGCGGGTGAAGAATTCGATCTCCGCCGCGGTATAAGCCTTTAGGGTAACTTCAGGGAAACGTTCCTTCAATGCCTTCAGCGAATCTACATAGTACTGGAACGGGACATGGTTATTATGTCCGCCAACGATATGAAATTCACGGATGCCGGGGTGAATATGCTGTTCCACATACTCGATCATTTCCGCGCCGGAGAGGGTATAGGAGCCTTCCTCGCCTTGGTCTTTCCGGAAATTGCAAAAAGCGCAGCGGGATTCGCATACATTGGTAAAATAGAGACTCATGTTCTCAATGAAGTAAACTTTTTTCCCGTTCTTGCGCAAATTGGCTTCATTTGCCAGCTGCCCGAGGGTCAGCAGGTCATCGGTTTGATACAAATACACACCGTCTTCAAGATTCAGGCGTTCGCCGCGTTGGACTTTCGCAACGATCTCGGCCATTCTCTGATCGGTAAATGGTGTCACAATCGTGGACATGTTCAATCCTCCTGTTCACACTTTGACTTGCCGAATATTCGGCAGATCAAGTGATCATAAAGTGGATCACTCCCCGCGGGGAACGGTCCGTTTATAGTCGTGTAACAACGAAATCAATGAATGGGCTGAATAAATAAATAACTTTGTGAAAAAATATACAACTGTGGACCAGCCATAACCTTTGCCGCATTTTAGCCGGGGGATGTGACAATTATCCAACAGTTGCCGCCCATGTTCCTTCCCTATTATAAACCTGACCCCTCGGGGTAGCAATACATATAGAGGAATTGAAATAGGTTATTGACCATATGGTAAAATGGCCATCATCTCAACCTTGAGCGAATTCGCGAAGAGGAGTATACTTAAAGAATGAACGAAAAGGAGGGTGACCTATGATATCAATCAGCGAAACAGCTGCAGAACGTTTGAAAGAAATGCTTGCTGAACAGGAAACGCCCAATATGTTCCTTCGACTGGGTGTCACTGCCGGCGGATGCAGTGGTTTTTCATATGCAATGGGCTTCGACGATCAAGAAACGGAAGCGGACGTATATATGGACCTGCAGGATATGAAAGTCGTTGTCGAGAAGGACGATCTGAAATACCTGAACGGTCTCGAAATCGACTTCGAGGAATCCGGCATGACGGGCGGGTTCACCATCCACAACCCGAACGCGACCGTAACTTGCGGCTGCGGATCTTCCTTCCGCACGGCAACGGATGCGGGCAAACCGAACGAAGAGCCTTGCTAAGCAGCGGGTTTTCGGGGACTGTGCTCTGAATCTAACCAATAAAAAGACCTCTGCGACCCTGTTGTCGCGGGGGTCCTTTTTTTTGCTGCCGCCCATAAGAAAATGAAAAAATGCAGCGGACTCCCAAACGGGGGCAACTGCATTTTGTTGTTCTTCCTATCCGATCAGACCGGGAAGAAGAAGGTATCGTTCAGCATCAGCACGATCATGCCGGCAGCCACGAGCGAGAACACGATGCAGCCGGCCCCGAGTCCGCGGCGCTTGTCTTTGATGAACTTGAAGCCCATGACAAAGATCAGAACGGTGATGGCTGCAAGGGCAACCGACATGCCGACAATGGCAATCCAGTACAAAACTTCAAACAATGCTGCCAAGGTGACAAAGCCTCCTTTATGGTTATCCATGGATGGATTTATTACGGACAAAGCTCTGCTCTTACTATACGATAGATCACCTCATTTGCAAAGGGAAGCTCGCTTCGCGGCCATGAATACGTCAAATTATTAGGCATAACGATCCCGGACAATCATCCAAGACAAAGTGCGGATAAGAGAATAGGATAACGTATGTCATGAATAAAAGGAGGCGAAAGCAGCATGGCGGGAAGACAATTGGCCAGCAAGTGGCTGAAGACGGAAGCGCTGCTGACCGATCCGCAGGTTGCTCCCTACATTCCGGCGACCCAGTCGTATGGAGGGGATACCCTGGTCTCAATGCTGGATGAACACGAAATGGTCGTGATCAAGCCGATTGTAGGCACCGGTGGTAACGGAGTCATCCGAATACAGAAAGACGGAACGGGATACTTGGTAACCCATAAGAGGCGTACTGTTCATGTAGATACATTGAATTCCCTGTTGCACGTATTGAACAGAATGAAACTGAAACGGCGCTACATGATACAACAGGGGATTCATCTGGCTAAAATTCAGGGACGTCCGCTGGATTACCGCGTCAAGGTAGTCAAGGAAAGAGGAAGATGGGAATTCCGGGCCATGCTAGGACGGCTCGCGAACCCGGGGCTGTTTGTGACGAACATTTGCAAAGGGGGGACGCTGCTTCGTTGCCGCCATGCTCTGAGGCTGTCGCTGCCCCATATCAATGCCAGGGAGAAGCGTAATGAAATGCGCCACTTAACCAGACAGTGCATCACGATCCTGGAATCGCGCTTTCCCGGGATCGGGGAACTGGGATTCGATTACGGACTCGACGTCGAAGGAAAGATATGGATTTTGGAAGTAAATACAAGACCGAGCTGAATTTTTTGTTTAATATTCCCAACAGAAGTCGTTTATATGATTTTTTAATAGGGTAATAAAAAAATAACCGTAATCTACCGATATAATAATTGATCAATTTTTTTTATGGTAGATTTACCCCATATCCTGTGTATAACATTTATCCCCATAATCCACTTTGATATGACCTTGTTTCTTACACTTACCAACAAATTATACACAGGATTTCCACAAGAGGTTGTGGATAAGCGAACAGTTGTTCCGTTTTCGCATGTCTGATATGATAGATTCAGGAAATATGAGGAAGGGGTGTGAGGGGATGGCTATGTTGACGGATGAGATGCTTCTCGATTCCTATCATATGGCTGTTGAATTGAAGTTGGAACGAGAGTTCATCACTCTACTGCTGGCCGAAATTCATAAACGGAACTTGGACACCGATTCCGGCAGCATCCTGCATTAATCAGATTTTCGTATATAGAATAGATAACTTACGACATGATACGCATATAATGTGGGAGCTTTCAACCAAGTTCTACATATGGTTTGAAGAAGAATTAGAAAAGGTATCTTCCGTTCTGAGCGGCGCATCGCCCTCTGGAACGTTAGATACCTTTTTTTCTGTATGTCGAAGTGTTAGGAAATTCCGAGTACCTCTACAATTTCATGTTGCTGCTGTGTCCCGGAGCCAATCTGGCTTCAGGATCAAAGTATACTTTGGCATTGTTGACGGCGGTTGGCGCTTCGCCGAATCCGACGGCAATGAGCTTGACCTTGCCAGGATAGGTCGTGATATCGCCCGCCGCAAAAATACCCGGGATGCTGGTTTCCATGCGGGAGTCCACGACGATGGAGTTGCTTTCGATGGCGATGCCCCACTCGGAGATCGGACCAAGGGAGGAAACGAAACCGAAATTGACAATGACATCGTCAACTTCAATCTCTTGCGTCTCTTTGGTCTTAATATGCGACAGCGTCACCTTCGTAATGGCATCTTCACCATGCAGTTCCGTGATTTCGGTTGGTGTTACGATGTTCACTTTCGAGGCCATCAGCTGCTCCACGCTATGCTCGTGGGCACGGAACTTGTCGCGGCGGTGAACCAGCGTAACCTGCTCGGCGATCGGTTCGATCATGAGCGCCCAGTCTACCGCGGAATCGCCGCCGCCGCTGATGAGCACCTTCTTGCCTTTAAAGCGGCTGAGATCGTTGACGAAATAATGAAGGTTCGCCTTCTCGTACTTCTCGGCACCTTCAATCTCCAGTCGGCGGGGTTGGAACGCCCCGACGCCGGCCGTAATGATGACGGCTTTGGCATGGTGTTCGCCCAGATTCGTTCTCACGACAAAATGACGTTCTTCAAGCTTTTCCACAGCTTGGACTTTCTCTTCAAGACGGATGTCCGTTTTAAAGAGCTCCATTTGCGCGGACAGATTGTTCACAAGCTCCTGAGCGGTAACCTTCGGGAAGCCTGCTACGTCATAGATATATTTTTCGGGATACAGCGCAGCCAATTGGCCTCCGAGCTGGGGCATGCTCTCGATAAGTTTAACCGAGGCTTGGCGCATTCCGCCGTAAAAAGCGGCAAACATGCCTGCAGGTCCGCCACCGATAATCAAAAGATCCGTCATATTGTTGTCTTGTGGCATCGTTGTCATGCGGTAAGCACCTCCATAAAGTGAGTTTATATTCGAATCAGACAGACGTTCTTGTCCGGATAAAGCTGATTCATGAATTCCTTACCTATTATAATCGTCCCGAACCGGCATGAAAAGACGAGAATTGAGTTAAAATACCTAACATTGGAATGGTTGCGCTTACTTAGCAAGTAAGGGGGGAAATGGCGGAATGATTTGCATATTTAATGGCAAAAAAATTCTTGATATTTGCATGGTTTATGCATATGATTAACGTGATAACTTGTGTTCATTGCAGGGTTCTCATATCGATTGGTTACGGCAGCAATCATAAGGAAACCGCAGGATTACAGCTGTTTTTGAACCGTAATGAACCATCAGGTCAAATGATGAAACGGGCTCTGATAAGGGCTCTTCTCTTTTTTTGGATGCAATTTCACAGAATGTTAACATGTGTACCATACTGTATATATAAAGAGTAAGCTGGAAGGAGCAGTAGAATGAGCAGCATACCGAAGATCGTAATCCTTGGCGCGGGTTACGGGGGCATATTGACAGCGCAGCGGCTGCAAAAAGAGCTGAATTATAATGAGGCCGATGTTACATTGGTGAATCGCCATGATTATCATTATATTACAACGCATTTGCATATGCCGGCAGCAGGAACCGACAGCATTGAGAATACCCGGGTATCCATATCCAAGTTGATAGACGAGTTCAAAATCGATTTGGTCAAATCCTCGGTTCAGGAAATCCGCCTTCACGATAAGAAGGTTATCCTTGAAGATGGAACGTTATCCTATGACTATCTTGTCATTGGACTCGGCGGCGAGCCGGAGACCTTCGGGATCCCGGGACTCGCAGAGCATGCGATGACGATCCGAAGCATCAACTCGGTACGATTGATTCGAGAGCATATTGAATATCAATTTGCTTTATATAAGAATGAACGCAGACCGCAAGAGCGCATCAACTTCGTGGTTGGCGGAGCCGGGTTCAGCGGCATCGAGTTTGTAGCCGAGCTGGCGGACCGCATTCCGAGACTGTGCAAGGAGTATGACGTCGATCCGACATTGGTGAACATTTATAACGTGGAAGCCGCGCCGTCGGCGCTGCCGGGGTTTGCTCCCGAGCTGGTGGAGTACGCCATGAACGTTCTCGAGAAGAAGGGCGTTACCTTCAAGATGGGCATTGCGATCAAGGAATGCCTGCCGGGCGGGGTCGTGCTGAACAACGGCGAAGAGATCCGGGCGGCAACGGTCGTATGGACCGGCGGCATCCGCGGGAACCGCCTGGTTGAGTCGGCCGGCTTCGAAACGATGAGGGGCCGCGTGAAGGTTGATGAATATTTACGCGCTCCGGGATACGAGAACATTTATATTATCGGCGATAACTCCCTCATTTTTAACGAAGAAGGCAGACCTTACCCGCCGACCGCCCAAATGGCGATGCAGCAGGGCGTATGCTGTGCCCAGAATATCGTTGCGGCGATCCGGGACAAGTCCATGCGCAAATTCGAGTTCCATAATAAAGGCACGGTCGCTTCCCTCGGCCGGGGCGAAGGCATTGCGGTTGTCGGGGATAAGAAATATCAGGGATGGAAAGCGGCCCAGCTGAAAAAATTGGTTGATCTGCGCTACCTCTTCATTATCGGAGGCATTCCGCTCGTCCTGAAAAAAGGCAGGTTCCTATAAATGAGACATTGCAGCGTTCAAGTGCGGGGGCTGCTCACAAGAGATGAACTGGATCGCTACAACGCCCTGATGGAGGTCGGCTCCTACCTGGAGTCGCAAGAGCGGTACGATCTGGCTTATACCGTTCAGCAGGAAGTCGACATTCTCATTCTTCCTGCCATTGAGCGCCTCAAGGATAAAGGGCGGGCCCGGGACCGGGCCACCGCTGAATATCTTGAAACCTTGCGCAAGCAAGAGCAAGATGAGGAAGACGGCGAATAACAGAAGAAGGGATGCTCTCATTCGGAAGAGCATCCCTTTTTTTGATATGCCATTTATGTGCAGAAGGAATTATACCTTCATCAAGTCGGTGAAAGAAGCTTGGTCGAGCAGGTTGCCGACATAGAAAGGACCGAATTCGCCGAAGCGCGCGCTCACTTCGTCAAATCTCATTTCGTACACGAGCTTTTTGAATTGAAGCGCATCGTCGCTGAACAAGGTAACGCCCCATTCCCAATCGTCGAAGCCGACGGAACCGGTGATGATCTGCTTGACCTTGCCGGCATAACCGCGGCCGATCATCCCGTGGCTCTTCATCATGGATTTGCGGTCATCCATGCTCAGCATGTACCAGTTGTCCGCCAAATCCCGCTTTTTGTTCATCGGGTAGAAGCAGATATGCTTCGATTTTGGCAGGACCGGCTTCAGACGGGCAATGACATGCGGGTTCTGCATCGGATCCTCATCGGAGGAGCCGGCCAAGTAATTGCTCAGCTCGACGATGCTGACATAGGAATAAGCCTTGGTGGTGAACTGGGCGAACGTCGTTTTGTTAAAAGCGTTCTCGATCGCGTTCAGCTCTTCCAGCGTCTCGCGCAAATGCATGAAAACAAAATCGGCTTTCTGGCCGACGATGGTATATACGGCGGTGCTGCCTTGCTTGGCGGTCTCGACGGCATCCCATTCCGCAAGGAACGCATTCAGCTCGTCCAGCGCAAAAGCGCGTACTTCTTCGTCTGCAGCTTTCCAGGCCGGCCAATTGATGGTGCGGAAATCATGCAGCGCATACCAGCCCTCGAGCGTCATTGCAGCTTCGTTCATGTGATCACTCCTAAACATTATGTTCGTTATAATTGAAGCGGATGGCCGCTTGCATTAACTTCCTATATTGTACTGTAAGCGCAGTCGGAAGGGCAAACCCCGACACAATGTATTCACGATTGTTCGTTGATCTGTGACATGATTTTTAGTAAACTAGCTATTAGCTAAAGCTTGGTGTGCTGTTTCTTGCTGCAATAAAGTAGGATAGCTGCTATGCGTAGGTGATAAAGAAGAGGTGAAAACAGCGATCATGCTTCAATTTATTCCTGTGCTCGTGCTGATGATTTTGTTTTTTGTCATGATGTTCGGTATCGGTTTTATCCTAAATATGTTGATGAAGACGACCTGGTTTCCGTGCTTTCTGTTCGTGATTGTCATTCTGCCGGTCGTTGTATACAGCTTGTGGGATCGGGGCCAAATGTCGTTCTGGACTCACGTCGGATCGTTCCAGTTGGTGGATTACTTAACGGGAGTTGCGGGTCTGATCGGGGCTTACATGAGCGGATGGACCATTAAGACATTGCGTGTTAAAGGGTTTAGAATGTTTTAATCGCGCTTGGCGCAAATTGAATGGAATGTTAATGGCGGCTCTGCGATACGTGGGGGCCGTCATTTATATTTATGGAAGCTCTGCCAAAAGGCAGACGCGAGAATTCCATAATTTTTGATGCGAAAGAACCGACTTCTGAGCATCGGATTTATGATAGAATAGAGGAAGTCTATTTTTGGGCGACAGGGGGAGCATAAACGATGCGCATGACTAATTTTTTACATTTTACAGAGAATCACCGTTACTGCGTATACCGTGACTTCTGCTTAAGCGGCCTGGACGACAAAATGCTTGGTTCGATATATCAACCGATGGTCGGCGCGTTTGCGGTCAGCCTGTACCGTCTTCTCGTATCGCATGTGCCGCTGGAGAAGGTGGGTTATTCGGCCATTGAACAGCAGCGAAGATTATTCTTGACATTAGGGCTTGAGCCCAGCGAAAAAGGACGCCGCTATCTCATTGAGCAAACCTCCAAGCTGGAAGCGGTAGGATTGCTGCAGACCAGCCGGATGTTCGTCCCGGAAACGGACGACCATGTCTATGAATATGAGCTGCAGGCGCCGCTCAGTCCGGCGGAGTTCTTCAATACCCAGCATCTGACGCTGCTGCTTCGCGACAAGGTGGGGAAATTCGCCGTCCTGTCGCTGAGGGAAGAGCTTTGGAGCAAGGAACCCCTGGAATGGTCCGGCATTTCCCTGAACAAGGAGAACATCTCGGTTCCCTTTTACGATATTTTCGAGTTGAACACGCATGTCATTGATTATGAACTGGAGCAGGCGCTGGAAGAGGTCGCGGTATCAAGGAAGCCGGTGCTGCCGCCGAATCCGCAGGGAGAAGGCCTGAACTACGCGGACATTATTCTGCGATTCCCGCGCGAATCCCGCAATCGCGTCTTTGTGGAGCGTCTTCGC
Source organism: Priestia sp. BR_2 (assembly GCF_041954005.1). NCBI lineage: Bacteria > Bacillati > Bacillota > Bacilli > Caryophanales > Bacillaceae > Priestia > Priestia sp. BR_2. Next base: position 59,481 of record NZ_JAVFHM010000294.1, read on the forward strand.
TACGACCATGAGCAGATGGGCATCGTGAATTACGTCGTACGCAAGTACGATCTCAGCACGCAGGATTTGTGCCGCCTGCTTGACGAGGACGGCATCTTTACCGAGCACGGCGAGGTTGTCCTGGACGATTTGCAGCACAAAGCCAGCCTTCACTTTAGGCAGGGAATGAAGATGCAGGAGAAGCGGCAGATTACGGCGGGCAAGGTGGTTGCCCTGCATCAGGAGATGACGGCCGATCCGGACGAGCCTGCGCAGGAGCATGCCGTACAGATGGAATATTACGTCGAGGTTCCGGCCCAGTTCCAATCCAAATGCGATATTCACCAATATAATATGATGCTTCGCAACGAGCCTTATACACGGCTCCTGCAGACGTTCTTCCCGGGCTCGGTTCCCGCGCAGTTTCTGGACATCTTCGAAAAGATCGACCTGAGCTACAAGCTGCCGGGCGAAGTCATCAACGTGCTCATTCATTATTTGATGTCGCTCATTGCCGCAGGCGGCGAGCAGCGGATCAACCGCAACTTTGTGGAGGCCATCGCTTCCAACATGCTGCTGAAGCAAGTAAACAGCTATGAGAAAGCCGTTCAGTATATACGGGATCAAGCCAAGATGAAAGGCAAGCAGAAGGCAGCCTCGCAGCGCACGCGTACATACGCTAAAGGCGGAAAGGCGAAGCCGGAAATTCCAGTGGCTTTGGAGACCGATCAGGCGGAGGCCGTATCGGATGAGGAGTTCGAAGAAATGATGCGGTTTGCGGCAGAAATGCAGGCTGGCAACAAGAAGGGCGGATAAGGAATATCCCGCTTAAGAGAGGAGGGAACAGGTGATGGAGTCCCTTGGTGAACTGCTGGAAAGCATGAAAAGTACTGCGCTCCTGCGCAGAACCGAGCAGATTACGGAGGATTTGCTCAGGAATCCTCTGATTCAAGCACTGCGAAGCGAATATCCCGAGATCGATGACCGGGTCATACGATTGAATTTAAGCAAGCTGTATCAATATGCGGGAGACCAGGCCCACTGCCAGGCATGCCCGGGTCTGGACCGGTGTCCGAATGATTTCCAGGGACATTTCAGCAAGCTGGATATCCAGCGGATGAACGGCACGGTGGAGATCTATGAACGGAAGGCGCCGTGCTCCCTGCAGATTGCAAAAACCAATGAGGATCAGATCAAAAAGCGGATTCGCAGCTTTTATGTTGACGAGCATGCCTTGAGCGAAGGGTACGACAATATGGAGATTATGGCGAAGGACCGCTTGCGGGCACCTGCGGTGCACCAGGTCTTCAAATATATCCGGGATACGAAGGAGAACGGCCTGTCCCCGCGCGGCTTGTATCTGACCGGTTCGTTCGGTACCGGGAAAACGTACCTGATGGGTTACTTAATGCATGAGCTTGCGAAAGCGGGCCACTCCGGCGTGATCGTCTATATGCCCGATTTCGTGGAAGATCTGAAAACCATGATGCAGGACGGCCAGAAGCTGAAGGACATGGTCGAGACGATGAAGCATTGCGACCTGCTGATCTTTGACGACATTGGAGCGGAGAATTTGAATCCGTGGGTACGAGATCATGTCCTCGGTTCCATCCTGAATTTCCGGATGAACCGGCTGCCGACCTTCTATACGTCGAACTATCCGCTCGACGGGCTGGAGCAGCATCTCAGCTTCACGAGCAAGGACGGCGAGGAGCTTCACAAAGGGCAGCGGTTGATGAACAGGATCGCGCCTTTCGTGGATGTCGTTCATTTGTTCGGAGAGAACCAGAGAGGGAAGTTCTAGACGTTTGCAACGAGCACATGAACAGAGTGGACAAACGTCTCTTGAAGCGTAAAAAGTCTGATCCCGCTTGCGCATGGAGCGCGGCAGGATCAGACTTTTTATCTGTGCACAAGGAATCATCAAATATTAACCGACCAAGAACTTGATAATGACGAATCCGAAAAAGATGATGGTCATGAAACCGAACATCCCCACGAAGCCCATCATCAAATCGCCAAAGTCATTGCGTGGTTCTTCATTGATGTGCTCCCGTGGATCGTTAACGCGTACGTTTACATCCATGGTGCTTGCCTCCTCAAAAGGTGAACATGCCGTGCGAACACGAAAAACTTGACCGTCACCCGACTTGTTACTAGTAGTATACCCAATGCGCAAATCATTTGTAAAGATTGCATAAAAATCCCGTGAAAACCTCTTTCTTTAGGTGAGTATATTTCACTTTTTCCGGCCGATTGTGGTATACTAAATTCGTCGACCCATTCGACAATTATGATTCGCACTTTACCCGATCTTATCCTGTGAGGAGGAGAATACAATGGCTATCGTCAATGTTACCGACCAAACCTTCGTCAATGAAGTAGAAGGACAAGGCACGGTTGTAGTTGATTTCTGGGCGCCATGGTGCGGCCCTTGTAAAATGCTTGCTCCGATTCTGGACGAATTGTCTTCAGAACTCGGCGATGATGTAAAAATTGCAAAGGTGAACGTGGATGAGAATCCGGAATCCGCTGCACGCTTCGGCGTCATGAGCATTCCGACCATGATCTTCTTTAAAGACGGCCAGCCTGTCGATAAAGTCGTAGGTCTGAACTCCAAAGAAGCCTTGAAGGGCATTATTGCAAAACATCAATAAGCAGGATTTGCCATAGACTGCAATCCGCTTTCATACAGCGCCTTCGGTGTAACCCGGAGGCGCTTTGTGTGGTTCATTATCATGGTTTATATTAATATTGTTAATATCATACAATCTCCTTGGAGAGGAGGAATAGCATGGACGATTCTGCCAAACGGCTTCAGGAGCAGGAGAAGGCGCAGGAGAATATTCGCCACAAGCTGGCATTGCTGCCGGATCAGCCGGGCTGCTACCTGATGAAGAACCATGAAGGCACGATTATATACGTGGGCAAGGCCAAAGTGCTGAAGAACCGGGTGCGCTCGTATTTTACCGGGAGCCATAACGGGAAGACCCAGATGCTCGTTTCGGAAATCCGCGATTTCGAATACATCGTGACGGGCAGCAACATGGAAGCGTTAATTCTGGAGTGCAATCTGATCAAAGCCCATCAGCCGAGATTTAATGTGCTGCTGAAGGACGATAAAACCTATCCCTACCTTAAAATAACGAATGAAGAGCATCCTCGCCTGGAAGTGACCAGGAGGGTGCTTAAAGATAAAGCCAAATACTTCGGTCCTTATCCGAACGCGTATGCGGCGCAGCAGACCAAAAAGCTGCTGGACCGGATGTATCCACTGCGCAAATGCGGCGTGATGCCGAAAGAGGTCTGCTTGTATTACCATATGGGACAATGCTTGGCTCCATGCGTGAAAGAAGTGCCGAAATCCGCCTATGAACAGATTACGGGAGAGATTACTTCCTTCCTGAGCGGCGGGCACGAAGAGATCAAGAAGGAACTGCAGCGAAAGATGCAGGAGGCCGCGGAGGATTTGTATTTCGAGCGTGCCAAGGAGCTGCGGGACCAAATCATCCATATCGATACCTTGATGGAGAAGCAGAAGATCACGACAACGGATACCCGGGATCGCGACGTGTTCGGTTATGCCGTGGACAAAGGCTGGATGTGCGTGCAGATTCTGTACATGCGCCAAGGCAAAATGGTGCAGCGCAACAAGTCCGTTTTTCCGTTCTACGGGGATGCGCACAGTGATTTCATGTCGTTCATAGCCCAGTATTACAGCGATAATCCTGCATTGCCGCAGGAAATTCTGCTGCCTGGGCCGCTGTTGGCAGAGGAGACCGGCTCCGAGACGGCCACTGATAGCGCCGGGGATCAGGGTGCCCGGAACGCAGACGAAGCCGCGGAAACAGAGAAGAAGCTGACCGCGGATACATCCGAAGAACAGCAGGAAGTCCTTGTCCAAGCCCAAGCGGAGCAGGCGGAGGCCGCTGGCCTCGTGGATGCTGCCGGGGGCGCTGCCGCCTTGCAGGAATGGCTGGGCGTGAAGGTTCACGTGCCGCAGCGGGGCTTGAAGAAACAGATGGTCGGCATGGCGTCGGATAACGCGAAGGTGTCGCTGGACGAGAAATTCCGCTTGATTGAGCGCGATGAAGAACGGACCTCGGTTGCAGCGGCCAATCTGGGCGAGGTGATCGGCCTCCAGTCGCTGAACCGGATCGAGGCGTTTGATAACTCGAACATCCAGGGCGCAAATCCGGTATCGGCCATGGTCGTATTCACCAACGGGAAACCGGATAAGAAGGAATATCGCAAATATAAGATCCGTACCGTGCAGGGGCCGGACGATTACGATACGATGCGTGAAGTGATCCGGCGGCGGTACGAGCGTGTATTGAAGGAGAATCTGCCGCTTCCGGACCTCATTGTCGTCGATGGGGGGAAGGGACAGATCTCAGCAGCCATCGACGTGCTGGAGAATGAACTGGGGCTGTTCGTCCCGGTCTGCGGGCTTGTGAAGGATGCCAAGCATAAAACGGCGCAGCTGATGGTCGGAGACCCGCCGGAGCCGGTGTCGCTGCCTCGGGACAGCCAGGAGTTCTATTTGCTCCAGCGCATTCAGGATGAGGTTCACCGTTTCGCGATTTCCTTCCACCGCGAGCAGCGCGGGAAATCGATGGTGATGTCCAAGCTGGATTCGATCCCGGGCATCGGGGAGAAGCGCCGCAAAATGCTGCTGAAGCATTTTGGCTCGGTCAAAAAAATAAAAGAGGCTTCAGTCGAAGACTTCAAGCCCCTTTCCATCGGTGAAAAATTAGCAACGGATATTCTTAATGCACTTCGTGAGGAGGAGTCGTGACATACGGCTTCTCTTTTTTTGTCGGGTTGAAACGGTAAATCGCATAGGCGACAATCGCCGGAAGCACCATGTAAAAAGCGCCGGTCAGCAGGTTGGCTGCATCCTTGAGCATGATCAGGCTGATGCCCATCAGGATGCTGTTGAAGATGACATGGGAGAACATCGCCGCCAAATACCCGTATTTCAAGAAGATGTAGCTGAACAGCAAACCGATGATGACCAGCTCAATCGGCCGGGAGATCACGGGGTATATCGGATAGAGCGTATGTCCCAGTGCCCAGATAAGCGAGGTGATCAAGCTTGCGACAAAGGTGTTGCGGACGATCTTTTTCACCATCTTGATGCCGAACAGCCGGTACACGGCCTCCTCGGATATGCCGGCCAGCCAGGCCATCAACGGAAACAGCCAAGGATACAGCATGTTGTAAGGCGATTGCGTCGCATCCGTGGTGGACCATGTATTCAGGGTCAGACCAAGACCGATAAAGATGACGGATTGGACGCCAAGCAGGATGAAGGCCCACATATACCCCAGCTTCATGCTGTCCAGCACGTAATGCCCGTATCCGGGTTCTTGGGCACGCGGCCATGGATTGAGCCCGTCTTCTTTATGCCACAGCCCGCTGCCGCCGACAAGGGAAAAATAGAGCAGGGCGGAGAAGACGAGCGAATAGACGGCATAGAAAATCATCATCCCGAGCACGCCGGTTTGCGACATGCCTTCGGATTTGAAAACGGGAATCAGATTATACGTATTCAGCATTTGAATGACGAACAGCAGCGCGGATAAGAACAGGCCGCGCTTAAACGAGGTGTAGGCCCTGGTCTTCACGCTGTACACAATCGCAAGAATGCCCAGGATTAGGGTGAACAGGCCGTACCCGGCGAGCGTCAGCAGGGTGGCATCCTGCGTCTGCTTGTTGACATAAGCAGAGTGGGCGGCTGGCACCGAGAAGGAGGGCTCATAAGAGCGCAATTTCCCCTGCTCGAAGGTGAAGCGGTGCTCCAGCCTGGAGTCCCCGATCCTGGATTCAGGGTCCACATATTTGAGACGGGGCTCCCCTTCCTTCGTAACCAGCTCCAGATTCGACAGGTCATAACCCGCCCGCTGAAGCCATGGCTCCGCCAGCGCCTGCTTCTCGGCCAATGCCATGCCGTCCTCAACGACGAGCAGCATCTGCCTCTGAATCTCGCCCTTGTTCAGCTCGATCCGGTCAAAGCTGGAACGGGCATAATCATACGAGAATCCGACGATGCCGGAATTCTGCATGTGCACGTCCACATTGAGGGCATCGCCTCCAGGCTCGCTGAAGCGAACGCGGTATACGTCATAGGGATATTTGGCTTCATAGGTTTTGTTATATTCCGAAAGCCTCTTCTCCTTCGCCAGATATCCGTAAAGTTCCGATTTGGATTGATATGTAACCAAGGCTTCGTCCGTGTCCGCAGCCGCAAACTGCAGATGCTCCTGAGCAAACCTTGAAGCTGCCTGCCGAGCCTGCTCCTTGGAAATGATATCCGGTGAGGCCATCTCGGCATCGTCCGGATTCGCCCACGGAAATACCTGAAATAATAGGAACAGAATCAGGCCGACTGCGGCAGGCGCGATGAGCTGCTTCAGATTGGGCTTCAGCTTCAAGGGCTCTCTTGCACGATTCATGAAATTCCTCCTCTAAGAAAGTTGATACTCCCACTGGTATTCGATATGCCTGATTAAGAACGCATAGAGTCAATATAACATAGTATGAAAGCCATAAGCAGCTTATCCCAATTATCGGAATATTGAAATAAATCGATGAAAATGAATGAAAGGTTTCGAAAACGTTAGAGAACCCTACGCTTGTATTCTTGAATATGCCCAATTCGCGCTCTTTTAAAGATATTTCGGGCGAAAAACGGCATTGGGTTACGTAACGGATTGAGTTATAATCACATCATGCTTGAAGGAACCGAATATTCCAGCCGAATTTCGTAATGAAAATGGGGGAACCATGTAATTGGGGTGAATTTCATTATTCCCGGAATAATGAATAGGGCGACCTGTGGAAATGCCCGAATCCGTCAGCTAACCTCGTAGGCTGTTGCACAGGAACCAGACCGAAAGGCACTGCGTTTTCCAGTGTCTTTTTTCGTTGATTTTTTTAAAGAAGGTGTCCGATTGAACGCTAAATTAAACTGGCTTACATTGTCTCCGCCCCAAATTCTCGTGCTTGGTTTTGCGGCAATCATCTTCATCGGGACCGGGCTGTTAATGCTGCCAATCTCGACGACGACGGGCGAACCGCTTGGATTTACTGACGCCTTGTTCACTTCGACCTCGGCAACGTGCGTAACGGGCCTGGTCGTGGTGGATACGGGAACGACATTCAGTTCCTTCGGAGAAGTCGTGATCATGCTGCTGATTCAAATCGGCGGGCTCGGATTCATGACGATGGCTACTTTATTCGCCTTGGTTCTGAAGAGACGCATATCGCTCAAAGACCGTCTAATCTTACAGGAAGCGATGAATCAGTCCTCGATGGAAGGCATCGTAAGGCTGATACGCAGAGTATTGCTGTACTCCCTTGTCATCGAGGCCTGCGGCGCAGTCCTTTTATCGATTCGTTGGGCGTTTGATATGCCGCTGGGCCGGGCGATCTATTACGGTGTTTTTCATGCGGTGACGATGTTTAACAACGCCGGCTTCGATTTGTTTGGCGATTTTCGGAGTTTGACCGGGTATGTATACGATCCGGTAGTCAACTTCGTCGTGATGTTCTTGATTGTTTCCGGGGGCATTGGATTTATTGTGCTGTCCGATCTGATCGATTATCGAAAACAGCGGAGGCTCTCCCTGCACTCCAAGGTGGTGCTCACGATGACGGCTGCCTTGCTTGCGGTCGGATTTATCGTCATTCTCATATTTGAATTTACCAATCCGAGAACGCTGGGTTCCCTGAACTGGGGCGGAAAATTCTTCGGCGCGTTATTCCAATCCGTAACGCCGCGTACGGCGGGCGCGAATACTATAGATATTACGGGGCTTAGACAGGCAACGCAATTTTTTATCGTCATCCTGATGTTTATCGGAGCATCTCCAGGGTCAACCGGCGGTGGCATCAAAACCACGACCTTTACCATTATGGTAGGGGCGGTCATCGCGATGATGCGCGGGCGGGAAGACATCGTCATGTTCCGTTATCGCCTGGCCCAGGAGCGGGTGCTGAAGGCACTGACCATTGCCTTGCTGGCCCTGCTGCTCGTTCTAACCGTCTCGATGATTCTGTCGACGACAGAGGAAGGGGACTTCCTGGAGATTCTATTCGAAACGACATCCGCCTTCGGTACGGTAGGTCTCTCCATGGGCTTAACGCCCGATTTGACCGTGTTCGGCAAGATCCTGATCAGCCTTACGATGTTTGCGGGTCGATTGGGGCCGTTGACGCTTGCTTATGCACTGGGGCCGAAAAAGGGTAAAGAATTATATCGTCATCCGGAAGGCAAAATGATAATTGGATAAGGGGTATAGGAGAGACATGAAACCAAAGCAATTTGCAATCATCGGTTTGGGGCGATTTGGCGCCAGTCTGGCGCTGGAGCTGATGGAACAGGGATATGAGGTGCTCGGCATCGACCGGAACGAAGAGGTCGTCGAGGACATGAGCGAGCTGCTGACGCATACGGTGGTGGCGGACGCGACGGATGAGGAAGTGCTTAAATCGCTTGGCATCCGCAACTTCGACTGCGGGATCGTTGCGATCGGGAACGACATTCAGATGAGCATCCTCTCCGCCATCCTGTTGAAAGAGCTGGGTGTCGCGATGGTCGTTGCCAAGGCGATATCGGTGCTGCACGGCCGGGCGCTGGAGAAGCTTGGCGTGGACCGGGTCATCTTTCCCGAGCGGGATATGGGGATCCGGGTAGCGCACCAGCTCGTGACGCCAAACCTGCTTGATTATATCGAATTATCCAAGGATTATCTGATTGTGGAGATGACGGTCACGGACTGCATGGACGGAAAAACGCTGAGCGAGCTTAATACGAGGGTCCGGTACGGCGTCAGCGTGGTGGCGCTGAATAAACAGTCCGGCATTATCGTTGCTCCGACGGCCATGGACGTCGTGAACTCCGGCGACATTATGGTCGTCATCGGCTCCAATGACAACGTGGACCGCTTTGAGTCCGAAGTCGTGAATATGCTCGAGAAATAAATATAGTAGAAAAAACTGACGATTGCGAAATATCGTCAGTTTTTTTTCGATTTATCTTCCTCCAGCTTGCGGAACAGGATCTCCGTTTCTTCGATCCAGCGGCTGGCCGCCTTGCTCAGCTCCGAGGCTTGACCGTAGATCAGCGAAGTCGTTCGCCGGGTTTCGATGAGTGCCGGAATATGAATGTCGACGAGCCCGTTATCGGACAGCAGCTGCGGCCTCAGATAGGATTTGGGCAGCAGCGCGGCCGCCTTGCAGGTCGGGATCAGCCTGACGATCGCTTCGAAGGAGTCGATCTCCATCCGGATATCGGGCATGATGCCCCAGCGGTGAAACAGATCGTCCGTCAGCTTGCGGTACCAGGTTCCGGTCGAAAATATGATCATCGGCAAGCCTTGAAGCTGTTCGATGCCCACATCCTCGATTTCCGCCAGCGGATGTGAAGACGGGATGACAAGCTCCAGGTGGTCATCGAACAGCGGAATGCAGTTCAAGCCCGGCTGGTTGATGGATGAAGCAACAATGCCGACATCGACCCGTTTATCCCTTACATAAGACACGATTTCATGGGTCTTGCCGGTGATGAGCTTGATTTCGGCTGACGGATGGCGCTCCATGAAGGCATTGACCAGCGGGGGCAGGGTGGTCTGCAGCGTGGTCAGACTGGCGCCCAGGTTAATCGAGATTTGGTCCCCTTCCCGGTAATGGGCCAAGGTCTGCAAGAATTTGATCTGCTGCTGGCGCTGCTCCAGGGCGAAGGTATACACAATCTGCCCGATGGAGGTAAGTTCCAGCCTTTTGCCGCGGCGGTTGAACAGCTGCAGTCCGAGCTGGTCCTCCAGTTTGGCTATTTTTCGGGACAGGGCCGGCTGTGACAGGTTGAGCAGCTTGGAGGCTTGATTGATGCTGGATTGCTCCACGACGACGGCGAACACGTCCAGTTCTTCGAACATGGAAATCCTCCTATTAAAATAGACATGCGTGCAAAACGTTGCTTATGCGTATAGATTATAACGATTAATAATTATATTGCAATTCCATTATAAGAAAAAAAGGAGTAACATGAAACATGACACAAGTTGTTCACACGATTGCTGAAATAGGCAACTTTTTGTCGTTGCAAGGCTTTTTGAACAACCTCTTTTAGGGCAGGGGAAGTGTAATTGTTCTGAAAATAGGAAAGATTGAAAATGAAAACGCTGTACATTGGAAAGGGGAACGTCAACTGATGAAAGGGTATTATTCCAGAAAGCTGCATTCTTTGCTCGGTGTCATACCGCTTGGGGCATTTTTGCTCAGCCATATGATTTCCAACTTTAAGGCTTTCGAGGGTGGAAAGGAAGGCTTCGCGAGCGCGGTGCATTTTTTGAACAGCATGCCGCTAATTTTTTTCCTCGAGCTGTTCCTGATCTGGCTGCCATTGCTATATCACGGCGTCTACGGGTTATACATCGCTTACCAGGCGAATAACAACGTGGGCAACTACAACTATGAACGGAACATCCGCTTCACCATCCAACGGATCACCGGCGTTATTACGTTCGTTTTTGTCATCTGGCATATGTACGATACGCGCTTCCAAATCATGATCGGCAAAATCACGCATGACGATTTGGGCGCGACGATGCACGGCATCATGAACAATCCGGTTCTGTTTATTCTGTACGTCATCGGCGTTGTTTCCGCTACCTTCCACTTCGCTAACGGCCTGTGGGCGTTCCTCGTCAGCTGGGGCATCACCGTCGGTCCGCGCGCGCAGAAGGTATCCACTTACATCTGCATGGGCTTGTTCGTATTGATGAGCGTGCTGTTCGTTCTTGCCATGACAGCATTCCGCGGTTCCGAATTCCAGGCGGCGACGGCAGCGATCGACGTAGTTAAGACAGTCTTAAGTTAAAGGGGAGTGAACGAAAAATGGCATCTAATATTATCGTAGTGGGCGGCGGCCTCGCCGGGCTGATGGCAACCATCAAAGCGGCGGAAGCAGGCGCTCACGTTCATCTATTCTCGCTTGTACCCGTTAAACGCTCTCACTCCGTGTGCGCGCAAGGCGGCATCAATGGAGCCGTAAATACGAAAGGTGAAGGTGACTCTCCTTGGGAGCACTTTGACGATACCGTTTACGGCGGCGACTTCCTTGCGAATCAGCCTCCGGTCAAAGCGATGTGCGAGGCGGCGCCGGGCATCATCCACTTGATGGACCGCATGGGCGTTATGTTTAACCGCACGCCGGAAGGCCTGCTCGATTTCCGCCGCTTCGGCGGAACGAAGCGCCATCGTACCGCGTTTGCCGGCGCGACCACCGGCCAGCAGCTGCTGTACGCGCTTGACGAGCAGGTTCGCCGCTGGGAAACCGCGGGGCTTGTGACCAAATACGAGAACTGGGAGTTCCTGAATGCGGTCATCGACGACGAAGGCGTATGCCGCGGTATTGCCGCCCAGGATCTGCGCTCGATGGAGATCAAGTCGTTCAAGGCTGAAGCCGTCATTCTCGCCAGCGGCGGTCCCGGCATTATTTTCGGAAAAACAACCAACTCGGTTATCAATACGGGAACAGCGGCCAGTGCGGTGTATCAGCAAGGCGTTCATTATGCGAACGGCGAGTTCATCCAGATTCACCCGACGGCCATTCCGGGCGACGACAAGCTCCGTTTGATGTCCGAGTCGGCACGCGGCGAAGGCGGACGGATTTGGACCTATAAAGACGGCAAGCCTTGGTATTTCCTCGAAGAGAAATACCCTGCTTACGGAAACCTGGTGCCGCGCGATATCGCTACGCGCGAAATCTTCTCCGTCTGCGTTGATATGGGACTCGGCATCAACGGCGAGAACATGGTTTACCTGGACCTCTCCCATAAGGATCCGAAAGAGCTGGACGTCAAGCTCGGCGGCATCATTGAAATCTATGAGAAATTCATGGGCGACGATCCGCGCAAAATCCCGATGAAAATCTTCCCGGCAGTCCATTACTCCATGGGCGGCATGTGGGTCGATTACAACCAAATGACCAACATTCCAGGGCTGTTCGCAGCCGGCGAATGCGAGTATCAATATCACGGCGCGAACCGTTTGGGAGCCAACTCCCTGGTATCCGCCATTTACGGCGGCATGGTGGCCGGACCGAAAGCGATCGAATACGTCAAAGGCCTGAAGAAATCCGCAGAGGATGTTTCCTCCACGGTATTTGACCGCGCAGCGAAAGAGCAAACCACCAAGTACGAAGGCCTGCTCAAGATGGAAGGAACCGAGAATGCTTACGTGATCCATAAAGAGCTCGGTGAATGGATGACCAACAACATGACGGTTGTTCGTTACAATGACAAGCTCGAAGCAACCATCGGCAAAATCAAGGAATTGAAGCAGCGTTACCGCAATATCAATATGACGGATACCTCCCGCTGGAACAACCAGGGCGTGGCGTTCACGCGTCAGCTGTGGAACATGCTGGAGCTGTCCGAGGCCATGACGCTGGGTGCGCTTCTCCGGAACGAAAGCCGGGGCGCTCACTACAAGCCGGAATTCCCGGATCGTAACGATGAAGACTTCCTCAAGACAACCAAAGCAACCTGGACGCCGGATGGACCACAGATTTCATATGAAGAAGTGGATGTTTCCTTAATCCCGCCGCGGATTCGCGACTATTCGAAAGACAAGTAAGAAGGAAGGGGGATTTACGATGTCTCAAACGGCAGCTGCCTCAAAGAGCGTTAAATTTATCATTACACGTCAGGACAATCCGGAGACGAAGTCCTATACCGAGGAATTCGAAATTCCGTACCGTCCCGGCATGAACGTCATTAGTGCGCTGATGGAAATTCAGCGCAATCCCAAAAATGCGCAGGGCCAAACCACCGCACCCGTATGCTGGGACTCCAACTGCCTGGAAGAAGTGTGCGGAGCTTGCTCCATGGTCATCAACGGGAAGCCGCGCCAAGCATGCGCGGCCTTGATCGATAAGCTGGAGCAGCCGATTCGGATTCAGCCGATGAAGACGTTCCCGGTCGTGAGAGACTTGGTGATCGACCGCAGCCGCATGTTCACGGCCCTCAAGCGCGTGAAAGCGTGGATTCCGATCGACGGCACCTATGACCTTGGTCCCGGCCCCAAAATGGCGGAGAAGAAGCGTCAGTGGGCTTACGAGCTGTCCAAGTGCATGACCTGCGGCGTTTGCCTGGAGGCTTGTCCGAACGTCAACGAAAAAACGGACTTTATCGGACCGGCCGCGATCTCCCAGGTTCGCTTGTTCAATGCTCACCCGACAGGCGAGATGAACAAGGAGGAGCGTTTGGAAGCGCTGATGCAGGACGGAGGCATCGAGGGCTGCGGCAACTCGCAGAACTGCGTGCGTTCTTGTCCGAAGGGCATTCCGCTGACAACGTCCATTGCGGAAATGAACAAGGATACGACCAAACACCTGTTTAAGCGCTGGCTTGGCGTTTAATCGGTTAACTTCAATACCAAGGCGTCTGACCGGGGCATGGGCTTCGGTACAGGCGCTTTTTGTTGTGTGCTATAATTTATGTGTTTTTTCATAGGATAGGAAATCTTCGAATTGAATCTGAGGTGAGTCACTTGATCATAGAAAGACCGATTACGATAAAGGATATTAGCGATGATTTGGCCGCTTTGGGCGTCCGTAAGGGCATGACCTTGCTCGTCCATTCTTCGCTCAAGAGTGTGGGCGGGTGGATCGTCGGCGGTCCGGAGGCCGTCATACTGGCACTCGAAGACGTGCTGGGGGAAGAAGGGACGCTGGTGATGCCGACCCAATCCGCGAACTTAACCGATCCAAAGACATGGGGAAATCCGCCGGCCGATCCAAAATGGTGGAATCTGATTCGCGAGGGCATGCCGCCCTATGATCCGGATCTGACGGTCACTTCGGGGATGGGGATCATTCCGGAAGTGTTCCGTAAACAAGAAGGGGTTATCCGAAGCGCTCATCCGCATGTGTCGTTTGCGGCACGCGGCAGGGAGGCCAGGGACCTAATGCAATCCCATCCGCTGGACCATAGCTTAGGCGAAGCTTCTCCGCTGGCACGCTTGTATGAGGCGGGCGCGTACGTGCTTATGCTGGGTAGTGGTTATGGCAACAATACGTCGTTCCACCTCAGCGAATACCGCGCGAATTGGAAGGGCAAAGAGGCGGTCACCGCCCACGCGCCAGTCCGCAGGGTGCAGGGAGTGACAGTGTGGGAGGCGTTTCAGGATATCAACTATCATTCGGACGACTTCGAGGCATTAGGCGCTTCGTTCGAAGCGCAGTGCCCCGATGCGTATATCCATGGACGCGTAGGAAAGGCCGACTGCATATTGGCTGAACAGCGGGCCATGGTGGATTATGCCGTGTCGTGGATGGAGAAGAACCGTTAAATGTTAGCGGATCGCACAAGCTTTCGGAATTACCGCAGGCGAGTGTTGAGCGACGCAGCACAAGATATCCAGACTTCGACCAGGACTAAAGTCAGTTCTTGCCAGCTGCCAAGCTGCCAATGACCTCCAGGTGCAGAGGTGCCGTTTCGAGGGTAATAGGACGTAATGGCACGGCCTGCGGGTTGCGGGCCTCAAGGAGGGACTAGAGATGTCTTGGTGGATGTGGCTGCTCAATTTGGCGGGCTTGCTGTCGTTGATCTATCTGTTTTACAGCATGGACAAGAAGTGGTCCAGCAGGCCTTTGCTGCTGGCGCCGCTGCTTATTTATGTCCTGATATCGGTCGAGGATTTGCTCGGCTGGATTGATCTCATGCATGTCGTACCCGGCGAAGGTGGCATGCGGGCCTTGATCCTGCTGTTTTCATTATGTTCCGTTATTTTCTATGTGCTGTATATCTTCGATAAGATTGCAGACTCTGTCCATCAGCATGTCGATATGAAAACGACCCTGGTTCGGATCAGCATGGCGGCGGGGATGTGCATTCTATTTTTCACGGTGGTGTATATGTCGATCTATAAGCTGTTCGGAGGCGTTTCCTTCGAAGGCGAGAACCTCGGTCAGGATTTGCTGAGCCAGTTCATTACCTTCCTGTATTTCAGCATGGCGACGTTTGTCACGGTCGGGTATGGCGATGTAGCCCCTGTCGATAATACGTCCCGGCTTGTCGTGGTGCTGGAGATTGCTTTCAGCTTTGTTACCGTTGCTTATGCGCTGTCCATGCTGGGGACGCTGCGCCGGATCTTTAAGCCCGGCGACGACGGACTGGAGACGGAAGGCGGCGAAGTGAAGACAAAGGGCAATATGCCGCATCGCAGAAAACATTCATCCAAGTAAAACAGGCGCGCCGACAACGGTGCGCCTTTATTAGTTATAGTTAACGGGGCAGGAAAGCGAAAGCTGGATGAAAGCTAAGGCTTCATCAGCTTTTTTAAAATGCCCAGCCCGTTCTTGGAAGGATAACGGAATTTAAAATCAAACCGGTTGGTTTGCTTAAGTACGCTTTTTCTATGGGAGAATGTGTGGAAGCTGTATTCCCCGTGATACGAGCCGATCCCGCTCTCGCCGACGCCTCCGAACGGAAGAAAGGGGGTTGCCAGGTGCATCAGCGTGTCGTTGACGCATCCCCCGCCAAAAGAAACCGAGGAGAGCACGTAATCCTGTACATCTTCATTCTCGGTAAACAGGTAAAGCGCGAGCGGCTTGGGACGGGCTTGAATCGCTTGGACCGCCTCGTGCAGATCCTCATAGGTCAGGATCGGACACAGCGGGCCGAAGATTTCTTCCTCCATGATCGGCATATCCCAGGTGATATCGTCCAGCACGGCGGGCTCGATGAGCAATTTATCCCGCGACGTGCCCCCGCCGTGGCGGAGGGTTCCGTTGTCCAGAAAGTTGGAAAGCCGGTCAAAATGCTTCTCCGAAACGATGCGCCCATAATCGGGATTGGTTAGCGGGGTCTCGCCGTAGAATGAAGTGATGGCGTCTTTCAGATGCGCGATGAACTTCTCTTTCACCTTGCTGTGCACGAGCACATAATCGGGAGCGACGCACGTCTGGCCTGCATTCGTAAACTTGCCGAATGCGATACGCGAAGCCGCCAGGGCAAGGGGCGCATCCTCGTGGACGATGCAAGGGCTCTTGCCCCCGAGCTCCAGCGTTACCGGTGTCAGCTGCTTGGCGGCGGCTTCCATGACGATTTTGCCGACGTGGGTGCTGCCGGTAAAAAAGACATAATCCAAAGGCTGCTCCAGCAGGCTCGTGCTAACCTCGGGGCCTCCCTCTACAGAAACCACGTATTCCGGCTCAAACGTCTCTTTCATGATGGCCGTAATGAGTGCGGATACGTTAGGCGTCAGTTCCGATGGCTTCACAATGGCCGTGTTTCCGGCGGCCAAGGCTCCGATCAGCGGAGAGATGGCCAGCTGCCAAGGATAATTCCAGGGAGCGATAATCAGAACCGTCCCATAGGGCTCAGGATAGACCATTCCCTTGCTGCCCACATGCGTCAGCGCGGTTTTGACGCGCTGCGGCTTGGCCCAGCGCTTCAAATTCTTTATGATAAAGGAGAGTTCTTTGTAGACGATTCCGATCTCGGTCGTGAAGGCTTCCTGTTCACTCTTGTTCAGGTCCCTGCGCAGCGCCTCCATGATATCGTTCTCTCTGGCAATCAGGATTTGGCGCAGCTTGGTCAGCTGCTGGAGACGGAAATCCACTTCCTTGGTGATGTCTTTATGAAAAAAATGCCGCTGTGCCGAAACTATGGCTGCGATCGAATCGTTAACAGTCATACATAAACCCCTTTCTCTTGTTATTTCATGTATATGAACAAACATAAGAGCGTTAATACTTGAATTCTTTCATTATTATATAGGAGGATGTCCCCCTATGAGAAATCTATCCTCGGAGATGCCCCAGGGTACAGCCGGCGGCGAGGCGAAGCGAGAACTTAAACAGAAGAGGATGTCGCGCCGCCGATTTCTGAAGATCGGCGTTTCCGTCTTGGCCGGAGCTGGCCTTGCTGGCGGTGCTTATGCGTCGTTATGGGAGCCTCGTCAACTGGATATTGCGAGACACACGCTAACGTTTCCTTCGCTGCCCAAGGCTTTTGATGGCATGAAGATCGTCCAGTTTAGCGATTTGCACCTGGGCTTTCATGCAGGGGCGGACAACGCGGCCCGCGTGGTGCAAGCCATTCATCATGAAAAACCGGATATGATCTGTTTTACGGGAGATATGGTGGACGGTAATGCGGAAGATATGAGGGCTGCCATTCAACCGCTCGCTCAGCTGAAAGCCCCGTTAGGCTTATTCTCTATATTAGGCAACCATGATTACGGGGACGTGAAGAAGCTGATTGCTCTGGAGGAGGAGGCCGGGTTTCAGGTGCTGCGCAACGACGCCGTGAAGATTAGGCGGGAGGGTGCCGTCTTCGCCGTTGCGGGCTTGGACGATGGCATCTGGGGAACGCCGGATCCGGAAGCTGCCATTCGGGATCTGCCTGAAGGCATGTTCAAGCTGCTGCTGATGCACGAGCCGGATTATGCAGATACTGCGGCAGTCTATCCATTTCATCTTCAGCTATCCGGACACAGCCACGGAGGACAGATCCGCCTGCCTTGGATGGGCGAGGTGATCACGCCGCCTGGAGCCAAACGTTACGTGCAGGGCCTGTACACCGTGGGTTCCCAAGGCATGCAGCTCTATGTAAACAGGGGAATCGGCACGACGCATCTGCCTTTTCGTTTCCTATGCAAGCCGGAGCTTACCGTGCTTACGCTGCGGTCCATGGTTTAAGCGAAAGCGGGATATGTAATCTGATATGTAATCTGAAAATTTCAAGTTGAAAGGATCACTTGGAATTTGTTACACAATTGAAATATACCTGTTATCAAACTCTAACAGCCGCGGGTTAAACTTATCACATGACCCCCTTTTGAGAATATATATTATGTTTCGGACCCGGTAACGGGTCCACTTTTTTTGCCCATTTTGCCGCCAATAACCATGAAATGCAAAAAAACAGAAGGAGTACCCCGTTAAAGAGGTACGGGCACCTTCTGTTTTTGTTCGAAATAGACCCATTCCGTGTATCCGATTTCCTTAAGCACCTTGGCCACTTCGTCAAATTCATCTCCGACCCGGGACGGTTTGTGGGCATCGGAGCCGAAGGTGACCTCGACGCCGTGATGGTGCGCTACTTCCAATATGGCGTTCGACGGATACCAGCCGCCGCACAGCTTGGTTTTGCCGGAGGTATTGATTTCGATGGCAAGGCCCGATTCCGCAATGACTTTCAGCGTTTCCTCAATCGCTTCATCGGCTTTGATCTCGGAGAACAGCGGATAATTGCCCTTCATCGCATCCATATGGGCAATGATCTGGAACATTCCGCTTCGGGCGGATTGGCGGATCAGATTGAAGTATTCCTCTTTATCCGCAACCTGCTGCTGAGGCGTCAGCTTCTTCCAGCGGTTCTTGTTGAAGATGCTGACATCCCTGACGTGGTGGATGGAGCCGATGATGTAGTCAAAAGGATAGGCCGATAACGCCTGCTGGTAAACCTGGGCATGGTTCGGGAAATAATCGGATTCGATGCCCAGCAGGACCTTGATTTTCCCCTCATATTCCCGCTTTAAGTCCAGAACCTCTTGCACGTAGGCCGCAAAGTCCGCTTTCGCCATGGAGATGGCCGGGAAGGGCTGTTCTTCCGGGCTTCCGAAGTATGGCGTATGGTCGGAGATCCCGATGACCTTTAAATCTGCTGCGATCGCAGCCTCGATGTAATCCCGGATATTGCCGTCGGCGTGGCCGCAGCGAAAGTGATGGGTATGCAGATCGAATTTCATATTGACCTCCTTCATGTCGCTTGATTGGTTATGGTTCTATGGGACGGTCGGCATTATTCACTGCTGATGAATTGGGTCTCGGGCATGCCCTTTAGATCACTAAGGAATTGGCGCATGGCCGAGCTGACATAACGCCCGCTCTTATAGATTACGCCGACAGGGTGGCTGACTTCAAGCTCGCTTAGGGGAACGATCTGCAGGGTGCCGTTGCGCAACTCCGTCGCCACGGACTGCTTCGAAATAATCGCTGCGCCCAGATTGATCTCGACCATCCGCTTGATTTCTTCGCTGCTGGACAGTTCCATGACCACCTGAGGATCGACGCCGTGCTTCTTCATGACTTCATCGGCGAAGCGGCGGCCGACGGTGTCGCGCGTTAGCAGAATAAGGGGGGTTCCGGCCAGCACATCCATGTTGGCCGTGGAAAGCTTGGCCAGCGGATGCTGGGGTGATACGACCAGCTCAAAGGTATCGTAATACAGAACGGATGTGCTTAAGTTGGGATTGCGCTCGATCAGATAGCCGATCCCGATGTCGATGAGCCCGTTCTCCACGCTGTGGTAGATTTGGGAAGAGGCCATGGATTGAATGGTTGTTTTTATGTGAGGGAATTGATCCTGGAAGTAGGAAAGTACCCGCGGCAGGATCTGAATCGCTATGGAAGTGGTTGTGCCCAGTTGGATATGACCCTGGGGGGTTTGATCAAGGTCGGACAGCCGCTGCTTCAACTCATCCACGATGCCGAGGATCTGCTCGGCATGATCCACGAAGACCTGGCCCCGGTCCGTTAACGTCACGGGTTGGCTCCGGTCCACCAGCACCGTCTTAAATTCTTCTTCCAGGCTCTTGATCTGGGCGGATACCGCCGGTTGTGTCAGATTAAGAAGCTCTCCCGCTTTGCGAAAGCTCATCGTTTTGGAGATGGTAATAAGCGTTTCCAATTGGCTGATGTTCATAGCCTTCCTCCTTCTTGATATATTCTTCCGCTCATCTATCGCGTGCAACCTGTATGTTATAAATTATAGGTTATTCTCCCCGGTGGAGCAACGAAGGGAGCAAACCGGATGGTTTTCGGCCGAAAAAGATGAAAAACATTTTTATTTTCATTTTAATTATTATTAAAAGATGGGGAAACCATCCGATAATAGTAAAGTAGACATAGAAAAAAGGTGAGACCTAAGGCCCGTTTAAGCGAAAGGAATATCTTCGTACTAAAGCGTTTCAAGCGATAGCTGACATCGTAAGACAGTGGTCGGAATGAGGGCTGTCGCTATTTTGTGATGATTTATTACAAGGTATCCATTATAATGTTTAAATATATAGGTGGGACTTTGGGACCCTGACCAACAACCCAGTGAAAGGGGCGTAATGAGGAATGAAAGCGGAAGTCATCAATCCTTTTTTAGAGTCCGCACGACACGTTATCGAACAAGTCATACAGGTTTCACCCTCCACGGGGAATCTTGGGGTCAAAGAGATCGGATATATGGAGAATCATATCTGGATCCAAATCGGCATGACAGGCCAAATGAACGGTGACATCGTATTTGGAATTCAGGAGCAGGTAGCGCTGCAGATGGTATCGGTGATGATGGGCGGCTATGTCATTACCGAAATGGATGAGATGGGGCAAAGCGCGATTTCAGAGCTCGGCAACATGATCAGCGGCAATGCCAGCACCATTTTATCGAACCAGGGCGTCAGCGTGGATATCACGCCTCCCAAGGTAATGAAGTCGGATAGCACCTCCAGTCTTATTCAGAAGAAGGCGCTATGTATTCCGCTTCGAATGGAAGGAATCGGAGAGCTGGATATTCAAGTCATGATTTCATAAAATAGGAGTAATGAACCCAAGTCCGTGCGTGAAGCTGCTCTGTGGATATTTAGAATGGAGCGCTGCGCCGGTGAGGAAAGGGATAATGAAATCATGCTGAATCATAAAGTTGTAGTTGTTACGGGAGCATCCAGCGGAATCGGTGCCTTGATCGCGGAGAAGCTCTCCGCTCAGGGGGCTTACGTTGTTCTGTGCGCCCGTTCGGCCGATCGTCTGCAGGAGGTGGGTACGCGTTTATCCGGTCCCCACGAGCTGGCAACCATGGATGTTCAGAACTCTGAGCAGGTGTCGTCTGTCATGGAGGCCGTATTTCAGCGGCACGGCAGAATCGATGTACTGATTAACAACGCCGGATACGGCAAGTTTGAAAGTATTATGGACATGCCGCAGGAAGAGTTTCAGGATATGATGGACGTCAACTATATGGGCATTGTACGCTGTACGCAAGCGGTGCTGCCGGGCATGCTGAAGCAAGGGGACGGTCAAATCGTCAACATCGCATCCATGGCGGGGAAGATCGGAACGGCCAAATCCACGGCTTATTCGGCTACCAAGCATGCTGTGCTAGGGTTCAGCAATTCACTCCGCCAGGAGCTGCGGAACACGGGCATAACCGTATCGACCGTAAACCCCGGGCCGATCGATACTCCGTTCTTTTCCTTGGCCGATCCGACCGGCGGGTATGTCAAGAATGTAAGCTGGTTCATGATGAAGGCGGATTATGTTGCGGATCAGGTTGTAAAGCTGGTTCATAAACGCAAGGAAGAACTGAATCTTCCGAGACTGGCCTCCTTTGGCATAAGGCTGTATCAGCTGTTTCCGCGGTTTGCAGACCGTGTGTCTTACAAATGGATGAATAAGAAATGAGGGCTATGCGCTACAAAGCTTCCGTTTCGGCTATAAGGTCCTGAAGCAGCGCAGTGGCTTGTTTTGTTTTTTCTGTATCCGATGAGAGCAGCGTGATCACTTGGTCCAGGCGTTCCTTGTAATTCGCCGGCTTGCGGGAGAAGGTCTCGATCATGGCCACCGCACGCTTCTCATTGATACAGTACATTTCATTTTTGGCAAAGAGCACTTGGTTCAAGCACGAAATGGAGCGGAAGCAGTGACCTGTAACATAAGTGACGTCATCGCTGAAAGCCGTTTTATTCGCCAACATCAAAGAGAAGGATGCCTCGAAAGTGAAATAGCCGATCATTGCATCCTGCAGAGGCTTCGGATAGGGAGACGTTTTGGCTTTCAGAGTCTGTATGCGGTTATCCGAGTCCCATAATATGCGGCAGATCGCAATTTCCCCCATATACATGACATTCAGATAGGCATGCGGATGTCCGGTTTGGTAATGCGCGGACACCTTTCCTGCCGAACAGTCGTCGATGATGCCGGACACGCGGTGCACATCCCGGAATAAGAAATCCACATGATACCCCTCGATCACTAACCATCCGCCCCCGTTAACCCAGGCTCCCCATTCGCCCAATGAAGTGATAATCCCGTCCCGATGCTCGTCATCTAATTTCTTCGCGATTTTGGCGATGTCCTCCACCTTGAAACCTTGGGCTTCATCATAGTAAACGCCGATATCGATATCGGAGTCCGGTCTGGCGGTTCCTTTGGCCCTGGATCCCCCGAGAACGACTCCTGTAACGCCGGGTACCCCGCGAAGCTCTTCCGTTATCCGCTCAATTAAGCGATCCACTTGTGAAGTCATGCATATTCTCTCCTTCATTTCTCCCAACTGGGATTGAGTTGTCCTTATGTATACCTTAATCTCATGGATTCAATTTTCTCCCGGGTCCATTGAACCGCTTCGGCTGGCGAGGTGATGACTGCCTCCTCTCCGAGACGCCACACATAGTCCGCATAAAAGTTGACGTCGGTTGCCGGTATTTCAAGCCGAACGACGCCGCTGCCGTCCGTGTTCCGATGGATATGGGGACCGAGCCGTGTATCCGTCTCAAGCAGCCAGACCCCTTTGGAAGTTAATTCTACCTCAAAAAACTTCATCTCGACATCCCCGATCTCGGGCATGTCCTGCAGCGTTTGGCTCGCGATATCTTCACGGATCGGTAAGGATTCATTGGGGCTGGCCGCCGTCATCCGGTCTACCCTGAATTGCCTGATGTCCTCTTGCGTAAAACAGTAGGCGGGACAATACCAGTACCCCGAGCTTGCATACAGCCCGATCGGCTGGATATGCCGCTGGCTGCTTCCGGCGGAAGAACGATAGGAGATCGTGACCGCTTGCCGGACCATGACGGCTTGCATTAACGTTTGTAAAATATCGGCCGACATCGGACGGAACGGGCTGTGAATCATGACGCGATCCTTAAGACGGTCGATCTGCTCCTTAATATCTGTCGGCAAGTAATGATAGAACTTATGGAGCGCCGTGGCGGCTCCCTCACCGAAGGGCAGCGTACTGAAGTAGCTCAGGGATTGGCAGGCAAAAAAGATGGCAATCGCTTCGCTTTCCGTGAAACTGATCGGTGGCAGCATCCGTTCCTGCAGCAATCTGTAGCCGCCGCCTCGTCCTTGCACAGAGTAAATGGGGACGCCGAGCCCGCTCAGCTCATCCAGATCTCTTGATATCGTTCGAACGGAGAGTCCGAATTCGTCGGCCAGCTCTCTTACGGTAAACGACTTTTTTGCATTGATCATCATCATTAATTGAATCAGGCGCTGCGATTTCTGCATTATGAACCCCCAGTCTCTTGATTATTTATTTTATCTTATTCTCTAAATAAGACAACATTTGTCTTATTTAACGGATATGATGTTCTCAAGCAGCAAGGGTTCCATTGAATCCTTGGAACAAAGGTACATTATGGAAGGGGAATATGCATGACTAAACAACAAAAAATGATGCAGGAAGAACTGGGGTTTGTTTTTTTACATGGAGCCGGAATGAACGGAGGCGTGTGGGATATCGTTGCGGAAGGACTGGGCTATCCGTGTTTGAAGGTTGATTACCCGTCGCGGGAAGAGGCTGCAGGGATGCCCGGGCATCATTTGACGCTGGAGGATTATGTAACCCATATGGCGGAGCAGGTGAGAAGATGGGATACGGACAAGTTCGTCCTTGTGGCGCATTCCCTGGGCGGGGTGTTGGCCATGGAGCTGGCTGCCAGGTTAGCCGAACGGGTAGCCGGATTCGTTGCCATCGGTGCCGCCATACCTAAGAGCGGCGGTTCGTTTATTTCGGCGCTTCCGTTTCCCCAGAGGATCATCATGCCGGTTTTATTAAAAATGGCCGGAACGAAGCCGCCTGAATCCGTGATCCGCAAGGGGCTGTGCAGCGATTTGCCGGAGGAGCAGGCCTCCCGCATCGCAGCAGAGTTCATCCCGGAATCCCGTAGGGTCTATACGGACCGCGTTCAAGCATCCGCACCCCAAGTGCCTAAGCTTTACGTGAAGCTCACCCAAGACAAGGAGTTCGGAGAATCCTTGCAAGAGCGTATGGCAGCCAATTTGTCGGCGGACAGGGTGGAGAGCCTCAGCACCGGTCATCTGCCGATGCTGAGCGATCCCCTTGGTGTCCGGCGCATTCTGGAAGGCTTCGTTGGCCAAGTGAAAACAAGCCATGTATCTGCTATCTCATCATAATCTGATCCCGTCTCGGGCCGACGGAGATCGTCTTGACGGGTACGCCAATGGACGATTCAATAAACTGCACGTATTGCTGCGCCGCTTCCGGGAGCTCGTCGAAGGAACGGATATGCGACAGGTCGCATTTCCAGCCCTTCAGCGTTCGCAGGACAGGCTTTGCGGACCGCAGATCGGCCGTTACCGGAAAATGGTCAATGATGCTTCCATTCTCTAATTCATAGCCGACGCATACCGGAATGTCATCCAGATACCCCAGTACGTCAAGGTTGGTGAGAACGGCTTCGGTAGCTCCCTGAATCATGCAGCCGTAACGGGTGGCTACCGTATCAAACCATCCCATTCGTCTTGGCCGGCCGGTCGTAACTCCGTATTCGCCTGCATCGCCGCCAAGTCGTCTGAGTTCATCCGCTTCATCCCCATGCAGTTCGGTCACGAAGGGGCCTGCGCCGACGCAGCTTGAGTATGCTTTAACAACGGCAATGACTTGGCTGATAGCGTACGGCGGAAGTCCTGCTCCGACCGGTGCATAGCCTGCCAGCGTGGAGGAGGAGGTGGAAAACGGGTATATCCCGTGATCCGGGTCGCGCAGGGCTCCTAACTGGCCCTCCACAAGAATCGGATCGCCTTTCATATAAGCTTGCTGCAGCAGCGTGGTCGTATCCTGAATATACGGGGACAGGAACTGGAAGGGCTCCAATAGCTGCTTGACCATCTCATCAACGCTCAGCGGGTCCCTTCCGTAAAGATGCTGCAGCTGCACATTCTTGATGTCAAGCATCTGCTCGAGCCGTTCACGAAGTCCTTCGGGGTGTAACAGATCAGCGACCTGAATGCCCAGCTTGGCATATTTATCCGCGTAGAAGGGCGCGATTCCGCGTTTCGTGGAACCGAATCCCCGGGCGCCGAGCCGTTCTTCCTCGAGTTCATCCAGCAGCCGATGAATGGGAAGCACGACCTGGGCGCGCTCGGATATAAACAGCTTCGGAGCGGGAACGTTTCTGGCTTCCAGTTCCTGAAGCTCCCCGATCAAAACCTCCATATCCAAAGCCGTTCCCGGACCGATGATATTCGTTACGTTTGGATAGAATACACCCGATGGCAGCATATGCAGCGAAAATTTCCCGTAATCGTTGATAATGGTATGCCCCGCGTTACTCCCTCCCTGAAATCGAACGACATACGACGATTGCGCCGCAAGAACATCCGTCATTTTACCTTTGCCTTCATCTCCCCAATTGGCTCCTACAATGGCTGTGACTGTCAAAACATGTTCGCCTCCTACGATCATTTTCTTGTACATGGCTCATTATATGAGCCGCTTGATTATAAATAAAATTGATATTAGTAATAGTGGACATTAGTTTGGCTTATGTTATACGATTCTTTAGAGAAGAATACGGGGAACGGTGGAATTCGAAGATGAACTCTCGAATTTCGATCCAAGGTTCCTGTTATCATTTGATAAAATCGAGGTCATCATGATGGAAATCAATATGGAGTGGTATCGCGTCTTTTATTGGACTGCGCGGCTCGGCAGTTTATCGAGGGCAGCGGATCATCTGCATATCACCCAGCCAGCCGTCAGCCATACCGTTAAGCATTTGGAGGAAACGATCGGAGGTCCGCTGTTCTTTCGGACCACCAAGGGAGTGAAACTCACGTCCGAGGGCGATGTGCTGTTTCGCTATATCGAGCAAGCCTTCGGTTTGATCGAAATCGGCGAGAAGGCGATCGCGGACATGCATAATTTGCACAGCGGCGAAATCAATATCGGGGCAAGCGATACGCTATGCAAGTATTACCTGCTGCCGCATTTGGAGTATTTCCACGCCGCTTATCCGGATATTCGCATCCGCATCACCAACCGAACCACCCCGGAAACGCTGTCGCTTCTTAAGGAAGGGAAGATTGATTTCGGCATCGTTCATTTACCGGCTTCCGATAAACAAATCGACTTTCGCCCAAGCTCGCCGATCCATGATTGTTTAGTGGCCGGCAAATCGTATGCGGAGCGGGCCGGATTACCGCACCCGTTGTCCCTTCACGATATCGGGAACTACCCGCTGCTTATGCTGGAGACCGGGGGAAGCACGAGGAGGTACGTGGATCAATTCGCCGAACGCCAAGGCGTGAAGTTAAAACCGGAGTTCGAGCTTGGCAGCATCGAGCTGCTGGTACAGTTTGCCCGAAGCGGCTTCGGACTGGCTTTTGTCATTCGCGACTATGCCAACGACGAATTGCAAACAGGCCAGCTGATCGAGGTGCCGCTCGATCCGCCGATTCCCGAGCGCAGCATTGGAATTGCAACGCTTCGAGGCATTCCGCTATCTGCGGCGGCCAAGTCGTTTCTCGCTCTTCTGCCCTAGGCATGACCATCAAGCATAGATGAAATAACCTGCATGAAATGCAGAGCATGGCCGTTTCTGATGTTTGATTTGGTGGCAACTCCTGTTTTGGCATATAATGAGAAAGAGTGAACAAGACTCGTTCGAAAAAACGCCTGCTGTACTTTCAATAAGGCAAACAAACTGCACGTAACGGAAGTTTCTCCAGCGATATCAGGCAGCACGCGCTTTGGAACCATAGACTTCTGATATCTAAAAAAAGGATGGACTAACATATGACTGGAACTACATTTCATACATTAGGAATAGCGGAGGATTTGTCCTCCCGATTGGCGGAGTTCGGCATTGTCACGCCTTCTCCCGTTCAGGCTGAGGCGATTCCTCCCATACTCGAAGGCAAGGACGTGCTGGCGACTTCCCAGACGGGCACGGGAAAGACGCTTGCTTATTTGCTGCCCGTTCTTCAGGGCATCGATCCGGAGATCAAGGGAGCCCAGAAACTGATTCTCGCTCCAACGCAGGAGCTCGCCGTTCAGATTGTGAGAGAGAGCGAGCGCTACGGGGAAGCCCGCGGAATC
The DNA here is from genome assembly GCF_041954005.1 of Priestia sp. BR_2. NCBI lineage: Bacteria > Bacillati > Bacillota > Bacilli > Caryophanales > Bacillaceae > Priestia > Priestia sp. BR_2. The sequence continues at coordinate 86,594 of NZ_JAVFHM010000294.1, forward strand.
GGCGTGCTCGGCCTGATCGGCGGTGCCGCGGCCAAGCGTCAGATTGAGAAGCTGCGGCTGCATCCGCAGCTGATCGTGGGAACGCCTGGACGCGTGCGGGAACTGATCGAAATCCGGAAGCTGAAAATGCACCAAGTGACCACGATCGTGGTGGACGAGGTGGACCAGGTGTTTAATCTGGGCGGCGCCGGCGATGTGGATCGCATCCTGCGCAGTGCCTTGCGCGACCGTCAATTGGTATTCTTATCCGCAACGGTGAGTCCGGAGACGGCCGAGCTCGTGAAGAAGGAGATGGATCAGCCCGTTGAAATCGGGATCGATCCGGAGCGTCGGACGCCGTCCGCGCTGGAGCATTATTATTTCGTCTCGGAAGAGCGCGACAAGCTGGACATGCTGCGCCGCGTGGTTCGGCATTACAATCCCGACCGTGCGATCGTGTTCGTCAATGCCACCGAGGATTTGGCAGAGGTGGAGGCGAAGCTGAATTACCTTGGATTAAACGCAGCTGCCCTGTACGGGGACGCCGACAAGATGACCCGGAGCCGGGTTTTGAACGCGTTTAGAGAAGGGCGCACCAAGCTTCTGGTGGCTAGCGATGTCGCCGCCCGGGGGCTCGATATCGAAGGGCTCGGCATGGTGATCAATTACGATCCGCCGATTGATGCCGAGCATTACACGCACCGCGCAGGCCGCACGGGACGCATGGGGCGGAGCGGCATGGCGATTACGCTTGTCACGGACCGTCAAACGTTCATCATGCGCAAGTTCAATCGCGAGCTGGGCATATCGATCGAAGAACGCGCCCTGTATGGCGGCAAGGTAAGAACCCCGCGTTCCGCTCCGACCGATCGGGGTCAAGGTCCCCGCGGGTCGGCTGCGGGAGCTGCCCGAAAAGACAAGCCTGCCCGAAAGCCCGCTTCCATCAGCGTCAATGGCAAGTCCGGAAACGGCAAGGCATCGGGCGAGCGTCAAAGTGAACGGGAGCGTGACCGCAAGAACAAGGGCGCTCCGAAATGGTTGAAGAACAAGCCTCCACGGGGCTAAAGCTGCGGCCTCCGCGAGCGTAGGGGCTTGCAGCAATGATGTTGTTTTTTGGGTCCGATTTATGCGGATTCGGTAAGGTCATCATCCGTGTGGATTGGACTCTTTTCAGAATAAGAGGTGATCGATAATGAGCGAACAGCCGGTATTGTCTGTTCAAGGATTAAGCGGCGGATATAGCATAAACCGACCGGTTCTGCATGACGTAACCTTTCAGGTGGAACCGGGGGAAATGGTAGGTTTGATCGGCCTGAACGGCGCGGGCAAGAGTACGACGATGAAGCATATCCTCGGTCTGATGAATCCGCAAAAGGGGATCATCCAGGTCCAGGGGAAGAGCCGCTCGGAGCATTCGGAAGCGTATCACAGCGCCTTGGCTTTCGTTCCCGAATCCCCGCTGCTGTATGAGGAGATGACGGTGCGCGAGCATTTGGAATTTACGGCTCGTTCCTACGGCGTGTCCCGCGAGGATTATGAGACGCGCTCGGCGCAGCTGTCGAAGATGTTCCGAATGGAAGAAAAGATGGACAGCCTGTCCACGCATTTGTCCAAGGGCATGCGCCAAAAAGTGATGATCATGTGCGCGTTCGTCGCGAGACCGTCGCTGTACATCATCGACGAGCCCTTCCTTGGGCTTGATCCGCTCGGGATCCGCTCGCTGCTTGACTTTATGCTGGAATTGAAAGCATCCGGCGCATCCGTATTGCTAAGCTCCCATATTCTCTCGACGATCGAGAATTATTGCGACCGGTTCATCGTGCTGCACCGCGGCAGCATCATTGCTCAGGGGACGCTGAAGGAAATACAGGATCAAGCGGGAAGACCGGGCATGTCCCTGGAAGAGCTGTTCAATGTGCTGATTCAGGACGGTAAGGGCGAATGAATCTGCGTGAGCTGTATGTCAAACGACGCGGGCAGTTCTGGGGTGAAATCCTTCCCTATCTGGGTTATGTCATACAGAGCGGCGTCGCCGTCGTATTCCTGTTCCTGCTGATTGCATTCGCGGCATGGTATACCGCACTTCTGCAGCAAGTTCCGCCAGATCTGCCGATACGCTGGATCATGCTGATTTTCCTTGCGCCCCTCATGATCAACAGCAGCATTCGCACATATCTGCGCACGGCGGATACGGTGTTCCTCATTCCGCAGGAATCCCGAATGAAGGAATATTTCCGCAAAGCATGGTTTAGCGGAGTCATATATAAAATCATCGGCTTGGGATTGGTCCTGCTCATTCTATGGCCTCTATACATACGCAGCGATGTTTCGCCAAAGACGCTGCTGGCTACGTTTGCTGTCCTGACCGTGTTCAAGCTGCTGTCCAGCTATGGCAGCTGGAAGGAGCAGCTTATGGTGTCACGGAACGCGGCAGCGGCCTATCGGGCACTCCGCTGGATCGTTCCGGCACTGAGCCTGGCTGCCTGGCTATGGCATCCAACGGGCCGTGCCCTCCTGTTCATGGCGCTGCTCGGCCTCACGTATGTTGCCGCGTTATCTGTTCCCGTCAAACACTTGGTCGCCTGGGAGCGATTAATCGCCGTTGAGCAGCGGCAGGCAAGCCGGGTTATGATGGTGCTGAGCTGGTTCGTGAATGTGCCTCAGCGAGAGCAGCGCGTCCATGCGCGGAAATGGCTGTCCGGATGGGGGAAAGGATTGGCGTGGAAGAAGGAGAGCGCCTATCGCTTTCTTCTTATCAAGAGCCTGACACGCAGCGATATTCTGGGCATTCTGATCCGTGTCGGACTGCTTGGAGCCTTTATCGTATGGGCCACCCGGGACAGCCTGGTATCGGCGCTTGTATATCTGATCAGCCTGATGATTGTCGGGCTCCAATTGTCTGCGCTGCGCAAGCTGCATCCGGAATCGTTCTGGCTGCACGTCTATCCGCTTCCGGAAGGAACTCGCCGCGACAATGAAGGCAAGCTGATCTTCCAGGTACAGCTGTTCTGGGCCGTACTGCTGTGGCTTCCGCTCGTTCCGGGCATCCTTAGCGCGCCAGGGCGGATACTCGGTACGATGGCTGCAGGCATCGCGATTGTGTTCCTGTTCCGAAGCGCCGCTGCCCGAAAGAGCCGGCGCGAAGACGATGACGACGAATAGAATAAAAAGGGAAGAGGCCGGGACGTTAGCGTCCCGGCCTTCTATCGGTGATTATCGTATGGGTTAGGGTTGGCTGCAGAAATCGCAGTGCGTCGTGTGGCGACCTGCGATTTCTAGTATAGCTGTTATCTGATTGTCATTACACCCAGAAAGAACGAGTGATGATAACGAGCAGGATAAAGAGAACCAGGATTGCTCCGACTCCATATCCACCGCCGTATCCGCCGTATCCACCGTGTCTTACTTCTTCAACTGCACCCATGTTCATTCCCCTTTCGGTTCGTTGATTTATAGTACACGGTATTGTATGTAGCTATTGGTCTATGTGTATGGGCGAGCGTTTAGATATGGCAGAAGAAAAAATAAAGACCGGGGAAAAGAATTCCCGGTCTTTATTTTACCTAAACGTTTATATATTCGGATGCATGGATCATCAAGCCTTCTGCAGATCCTGAATCCCTTTGTAGACCAGGTCGAACAGATCCTCCAAATACTCCTCGTCAATACAGGAGAAGGCGATCCGGAGGTCATGCTCGCCAAGGGCGATGGTTCCTACGCCATACTCATGAATGAGATGGGAGCGGAGCTCCTCGGCGTTTACCGTGTTCAGCTTAAGGCACATGAAGTAGCCGGAGTTGAACGGATAGTACTCCCAAACATCGCCATATTTGCCGCTGTCGAGGATGGACTTCACTTTGTTGGCTCGGCCCTTCATGATGACGAATTTCTCTTCCTTCTGCTCGTGGAATTCCGGCGATTTCAGCGCCTCCAGAACAAAGGTCTGCGAAGGGTGGGAGGCACTGGATATCGTTGCGCGGATAATGCCGAGCGTTTTCTGCTCCAGAGCGTCCAGCACGTCTTTGTCTTCAGCCGCATACGTAATGAAGCCGACCCGGAATCCCCATACGAATTCTTCCTTCGTAGCACCGTCGACTTTCACGGGAAGCACGCGAGGATGAAGGCCCGCCAGGCGTCCGAAGAGCGATTCCTTCAGAGAATCTTCAAAGAACAAGCCGAAATACGCATCATCCGTTACGACGACAACGTTCATGCCGGCCTCGGCAGCTTCCTGAATCGTGGACACGATGGCCGCACCTTCTTCCGCGCCGGGCGTGTAACCCGTCGGGTTGTTCGGGAAGTTCAGCAGAACGACGGCTTTGCCTTTATCCTTCTGGCTCAGCAGAGCCTGACGAAGTCCGTCGGCGTTAAATTTCATATCGTCCGTGAAGAGAGGATAGGTTACATGAATGCCATGGCGGCGAATGCCGAAGGTCAGTTCGTAATTTTCCCAGTTTTTGTCGGGATAAATGACGGCATCCCCTTCATCCACGAACAAATCGGCTACGATGCTAAGTCCATGCGTCAGCGCATTCGTGACGATCGGATTGCTGAAGCTCTTGCCTTCAAGCGAAGGATTCTCCTGAATCATCTTGTTCCGCCATACGGAGCGAAGCTCCGGCTTGCCGGCCGGAGGGGCATACGGGTACAGATCTTTCGGCTGGTATGCCGAAAGTTTGTCTTGGATGACGCCCAGATGCATCGGGATTCCGCCCTCGGTTGCAATGCCGATCGTAGCGTTATATTTTTTCGCATGGCTCGTCGCTTCCGCGGATTGGCTCAGGATGCCTTCCTTCGGGAAGTAGATTTCCCTGCCGAGTGTGGAGAGCATGTCGTACACATGCGGATTGCCAGCTTGCATTTTTCCATTCAATTGACCAACCAATGGGTTCATGAACTGATTCCTTCCTTCCGAATACTTTTGGTTAAGGTAAGAGCAGGTGACAAGTTGCCTTTACGTTTTCATTGCCTAACATTATACCACCTACCCCAGGAACCGTCACGGATAAATGTAATGCTTTAACGCGGTCCAGGGTGATACTTGCAAATCAGTCCTGCCGTCTCCTCGTCCCGATTCTTGCCGCGGCATTCCAGGCCTTCGACGACGGCTTGGAGCCGATCGGGCTTCAGGTTCTGGCCGAACTTGAACTTGGCGCTCATTCGCTGCGGAGTCAGCCGGATGACGGCTACCCCTTTCAGCCTGGAGGTGTAAGACCGGTCGTTCGCGTCGATGGCGCGGTATCCGCCTTCAGGCTGCAGCTTTTGCATCAGCGCCTCCATCGCAAGCGCCTTTTCCTCCAGATTGTCCACGATCACGGCCTCGCCGATAGCCGTTACGCTTTTGAAATAGGCCGTGGCCGGGCATGCCATCTCGGGGTCGGAGAAATAGGAAGGGATGAGGGCATACTCATCCGCAATGGTGAAGCATACGGCGGGCGTCCGGCGGAGATGGTCCATTTTCTCACCCATCCGGCTGCCGTGAAAATAGAACGCTCCGTTGACATAGGCAAAATTCAAAGGCGTTACACGCGGGATTCCCTCTTCATCGGCTGTTCCAAGGAAACCAAAGCTCATCCCGCGAAGGAAGTCCTCGATCTCTTGGGGATCCTCCATCGCAAATTCGTCTCTTCTCATGGTTACATGCTCCCCCTATCATTTTGAATAACAGCATACGATGTTCATTGACAAGGAAAAAGCGCCAATTTAGAGTAATTAGTATAGTCCAATTTGATCGTAATCCCAAAATAGAGGAGATATCGCCATGGAGCTTGGATTGCCGTTCGAGACCTATGTGGAACAATATCGATATAAATATTTGGCTCTGTACCACGCGATTCGCGCCGCGATTCATAGCGGCAAGCTGCCGGAAGGGACGAGGCTTCCCGCAACCCGCGAGCTGGCCAGGCTCTACGGGGTGTCCAGGGGATCGGCCGCGCAGTGTTATGACATGCTGATGGCCGAGGGCTATGTCGTATCCCGGCAGGGCAGCGGAACATACGTGGCCGAGGGAATAGCTGCCACGGCAGGCCAGCCGCCATTGGCCGAGCGGGCGCCGGCGCTCTCCGCTTGGGGGCAGCGACTGATGAGCCAAAGCGGGGAATATGTCTCGGCACAGCTGCTGCTAAAGGAGCCTCCCCCGGGTACGATCTCTTTCGCGAATGCGAGGATGCCCATGGAGGATTTCCCTTATTCGGAGTGGCGGAGCGCGTTATCCTATGCAGGCGGAAGCGGGGGAGCCGAGCTGCAGAACGGAGCGCCCCCGGAAGGGGATATCGAACTGCGCCGGGCGATAGCCGGACACCTTCGGTTCACGCGGGGCATACAGGCGGATCCCGAGCATATCGTGGTTTTCAGCGGTTCCATGCAGGGGCTTGTCCTGATGTTCCAGCTGTTGGTTGATCCCGGCGATCACGTGGTGATGGAGGATCCGGGTTATCAGGGAATCCACCGGGGCATAAGCTTGAGCGGAGGGATTCCGCTGCCGTCCCCTGTCGACGATGCCGGATTGATTCCGTGCGAATGGGATGCCGGCCTGCTTGTCGTAAGCCCCAGCCGTCAATACCCGACCGGCGCGGTGCTGCCGCTGGAGCGAAGAAGGGCGCTGCTGAATTGGGCGCGAAGCCGCCAGGCCTTTATTATCGAGGATGATTACGACAGCGAATTCCGCTGGGGCGGCAAGCCGATCGAACCTCTGAAAATGCTGGACGACGAGGGACGCGTCATCTTTGTCGGCTCATTCTCCAAAACGATGTTCACCGGCCTCCGCATCGGTTATGCCGTGCTTCCCCCGAGCCTGGTTCAGGCGGTCGTTCAGGCCAAGGCCCTGTACGAGCCGATCTCGCCAGCCGTATTGGAGCAGCGCGCCTTGGCCCGCTTTATTGTAAGGGGAGGTTACGGGAGGCATCTCAGAAGAATGACCCGGCTGTACGGCGCGCGGTATGAGGCGCTTCGCCATGGGATGGAAACCCATGCCTCGGGCTTGTTTCGCCTTCACCCCGGCGATGCCGGCCTGCACGTTTACGCGAACTGGCTGCGCTCCGCGGAAGAGTATGCCCTGTTCCAGGAGGCTGCCCGCAAGCGCGGCGTCATGTTTCGGGATGCGGCGGCCTATCATCGTACGCCCGGGCCGCCTGCCGCCTGCTTCGGCTTCTCGCATCTCGGCATCTCCAGCATCGAAGAAGGGGTTGCCCGGATGGCGCAGGCATGGCGGGACATGCAAAAAACATAAAAAACGGGTATGATGGGAAAGAGGTCAATTTTTGAATGAGATGAGGGGGTTATGACGAGATGCTGAATGCATCGCCGTCTTCGTTTATAATCATGCCTGCGCTTGCCAAAATCGTTTGCGAGCCGGGCTGGAAATGGCAAAAACGCGAAAGGCCCATGCAGAACTACGATTTGTTCTATGTATGGAGCGGCGAAGGCACGGTCGAGCTAAATGACGAGCCCTTTACCGTGGGAAAGGGAAGCTGCTTCCTGTTCCGACCCGGAGATCATACGAGCGCGACGCACAATCCGCAGAAGCCGCTCGTATTGACATATATCCATTTTGACGTGACCGACCCGGTCGAAGAGATTCCGGCATCTTATCGCAAGCTGACGGAAACGATGGATTTCGAATATTTGCTTGCACGCTATGTGCGTTTGTATCTGGACAAGCCCTATGGTTCACTGGAAGAGGGCCAGCTCATTCTGAAGCAGCTGATGATTCATTTGCTGCGCTCGGATCTGGATGCGCCGGTGGTCAAAAAAGCAAGCAATCAGCTGTCCGAGGCGATCCATGAAATCGCGAATTACGTCCGCCAGCACCCAGGGGTTCCCCATCGGGTCGAGGATTTGGCGGCCAGAGCGGGGTTGTCTCCCCGCTACTTCTCGATCAAGTTCAAGGAGCTGATCGGCACGCCGGTGCAATCCTATATCATTCAGATGCGGATCGAGCGGGCGCAGCATCTGCTGCTGCATCAAGGGATGAACGTAACGGAAGTGGCCGACGCGCTGGGTTATCGGGATATTTTCTTCTTCAGCCGACAATTTAAGCAGTATACGGGCAAGAGCCCATCCGAAATTCGGTGATTCCCCGCCCTTCCATAACTTACCTGCTTGGTGGAAGGGGCCTATGGGTTTCATAGCAAGCGATTTAGGGTAAAAACGACGTACAGTTTCATTTTAAGATATCAGAAAGTATAAATTCGAAGCAAGAGCCTTCCTGATATCGCAAGAAAAACTTCCGTTAAATGCGGTCTGTCTTCTATGCAAGTACGTCGATAGACGTTTTTCTTATGAAGGGGGGAGAGGGGAATGAGCCCAAGAAGACGGGTGCGTGGACGTTTCTTCAGTCGTGGCGGCTGCGGTATTTTCAGAAATCGCTTGCGCCGCATGAAGACAACGAATCCGAATCATCAGGACGTTTGGTTTTAAAGGACCTTGGCCTACATACGGGTGAATCCCGTTATCATATACGCATTTCGCTGGAAACACGCAAAAGGGAGCTGACAAGCTCCCTTTTTTATTGGGATTAATTTTATAGGTCAGGACTCGGACTGCATTGCAAACATTTGATATATTGGGAATATACATAAAACGCTTAAGAGCAAAGCTCGAAACAGATTAGGCATTTTGGATATAGGAAGGGTGACGCGTGTGAAGGAGAGAGTGGCATCGACGGAGCCGGCGGTGATCCGGTGGTAACGGCGGGAGCAGGGAAGGTTGCGCTGGTCACGGGCGCGTCAAGCGGGTTCGGACTGCTGATCAGTCTGGAGCTGGCAAAAGCAGGTTATGACGTGGCCGCGGGTCTTCGCAGACCTGAGGCGGCAGCAGAGCTGCTGGCTCAGGCTGAACAAGCAGAAGTTACCGGGCGTATTCACATCTTCCGACTGGATATATGTGCCGAGGAGCAGGTCAAGGCTGCTGCTTCGGCGCTGGAGCAGAAGTTCGGCCGCTTGGACGTGCTGGTGAACAACGCCGGCGAGGCGGTGGGCGGCATGGTGGAGGAAGTGCCGCTGGGGGGCTGGCGAAAGCAGATGGAGACGAATTTCTTCGGGACCGTATCGGTGACGCAGCATATGCTCCCGCTGCTGCGCAAGACCGGACGGTCCAAAATCGTTCTCATGAGCAGCATTAGCGGCAGGGTCGGCTTTCCGGGTTATGGTCCCTATGCGGCGTCCAAATTTGCGTTGGAGGGGTTCGGCGAGAGCCTGTCCATGGAGGTGATGCCCTTTGGCATCGATGTCGTGCTGGTCCAGCCCGGTGCCTACGGCACGCCGATCTGGAATAAGAGTTTTGGGGAGCTGGCGGTCAAGGAAGGATCACCCTACAGCGGTCTGCTGAAGGGCGTGCTGGACTATTCCGAGCGGACGGCCAGGGAAAGCGGAGATCCGCAGGAGGTAGCCCGTCTTGTGGCAAGCATATCGTCCATGACCAAACCGAAGTTCCGCTATACGCTGCCCCGAGGCACGCGGCTGACCGCGCGGATCAAGGGACTGCTGCCGGATCGGCTGTTTCAGCGGATCATTTACCGGCTGCTGAGCAGGCGGTAATCCTTCATCCGTCGAATGTTTCATGGACTTAACTTATAGCGCATGCTTGGAAGGTGAAAGGAATTACCCTTTTCGGGCTGTGGAAGGGTGCAGCAAACCGAGCAGTTCTCCCATCTTCACCTTGGAGCCCGGTTCCAAGTCACCGCGGGGTGTAAATGTGCCGTTCTCCGTCAAGAGCACGACGGTAGAGCCGAATTCAAAGTACGCAAGTTCGTCGCCAATGTCGTATTTCTTCACGCTCTCGTCGGCATAACGGATGCTGCTTACGTTCATGGCTCCGACCTTCACGACCGCAACTTCGCCGAATTCATGGGCAATATAGGTAATGAGGCGCTCGTTGCGGCTGAGCACGTTTCGGATATGGGTCATCGCAAAATCGTTCACGGGGTATACCCGGCCCTTCAAATGCTCGCTTTCCGCTTGAATGCCGGTTACCGGGGAATGTATGCGATGATAGTCGGTTGGGCTTAAATACAATACGAATGCATAACCGTTGATATAATTCTCCATTCTCGGTGACTTGGCGAGCAGCTCGCTCAGGGTATAATCCTGTCCCTTGACGCTGAGGATGGTGCCGGCGTTGACGGCGCACATCGCCGAAATCGTGGCATCGACGGGGCTTACCATGGCATCGGCGGTGTCGTCTATGGCGCGCAGGCCTATTTTTAACCGGCGGGAAAAGAATTCGTTCAACGAACGGTATTCGTGGATCTCCTTCTCCGCTTCATGCGCCGGGATTTGGTAGATTCGTATAAATGCAGGTATTAGATGACGGCTCAGCCGGCTGTGGGAACAATGCCCCATGATGCGGGACAGCCACTTGCGGGAGGACAGCTCGGTCATCAGACGCAGCAATTGTTTAGCCATGTCATTCTCCTTTGTGCATAGGTGTCGGCAATAAAACGTTGGTGGAAAAGCCAATCACTCTGATATTGACATAGAATGAGCCGGAAATCAATAAATAGCCATTTTTGAAAAAAGGTTCTTGCTAATTGGGGAACGAATGTGTATTTTAAGATTAACATGAAACCGAATAGGGAATACGGGGGCTTGAGTGAATCAGGCTGAGATTGCAGCTGCTATCCGCTGTTGACCGTTAATCTGAACTGGGTAATGCCAGCGTAGAGAATATCCGACCCTGCCTACATAGGGCCTATTTTTCCGTCTGCGCGTTTTTCCAGACGGTTTTTTGTTGTGTTTATACAAAAATATCGGTGGAGAGGGGAATGTGTTGTTATGGGAACGTCAGTGCAGGAAAAATTGGGGGTACAGCCTAGAAAAGGGCTGCGTTTAAGCGATATTTTGGTGACGGTGCTGGTATCGCTGGTGCTTGGCGTCATTTATCATTTCTGGGGATCGGTTTACAATCTGCTGAAACCGCTGTTCTTCGAAGCGGATGAACTGTTATACGGCATGTGGTTCGCAGCGGCCACGCTCGCTTACCTGCTGATCCGCAAGCCGGGAGTGGCCATCATCGCGGAGGTGGCGGCGGCCCACGTGGAAGTGCTGTTCGGGAGCGGCTGGGGACTGACGCTGCTGCTGTACGGTCTCATTCAAGGGCTGGGCGCGGAATTGGTATTCGCGGCGTTCCGTTACCGGAGCACCTCGGCGTGGACGGTGGCGATTGCCGGGGCCGGCGCGGCGGTCGGCTCGATGGTGATGGACTTCTATTACAGTTATACCGATGATCTTCAGACCTGGATGTTCCTCGCCAAGTATGGCATGCGGATTCTCAGCGGCGCCGTCATTGCCGGCTTGCTCATGCTGCTGCTGGCCAAAGCGTTGGACCGTACGGGCGTCACATCCCTGCTGCGCCCTGCGTCCAAGAAGGATTATGAAGCACTGGATGATCCGCGCCATGTCTAAAACCGCCGCCCGCTTGGTTTCGTCTTCAACCGCCGAGGCGGTTACGGAGCAGGCCGTGCATGTGGAGGGATTGCGCCTGAAGTATCCGGGCGAGGAGCGTTTGATGTTTAAGGACTTGTCCTTCTCGGCTGCCCGCGGGGAAAAGGTGCTGCTGCTCGGTCCGAGCGGCTGCGGCAAATCCACGCTGCTTCAGGTGCTTAGCGGGATGATTCCCCGCGCCACGGAGGTGCCGATGAAATGCGAAGCCCAGCTGGTGCCTCGCTCTTGGGGATATGTATTCCAAGATCCGGATACCCAGTTCTGCATGCCGTACGTGGATGAAGAGCTGGCCTTCGTGCTGGAGAACCTCAGCGTTCCCCGCGACGAGATGAAGGAGCGAATGCAAGCCGTCCTGCATGAGGTTGGGCTTGACCTTCAGGAGCTGCATATGCCGATCGGTCATCTGTCGCAGGGGATGAAGCAGAGGCTTGCGCTGGCTTCGGCCCTTCTGCTGGAGCCGGAGGTGCTGTTCCTCGATGAGCCGTCCGCCCTGCTCGACCCGGAAGGCAGGGAGCAAATCTGGTCAGCGGTGAAGGCCGTATCGGAAGGGCGTACGCTGATTATCGTGGAGCACCGGATTGAAGAAATGGCCCAATACGTGGACCGCGTGGTGCTGTTCACCCCGGATGGCGCCATTCTGGGCGATGGTCCGCCGGCAGCGATATTCGCCGAATATGCGAGCGAGCTTCAGGCGTATGGCATCTGGTATCCCGGCGTTTGGGAGGATTATGCGGAGTCTCGGGCAGGACGGGAGCTGTTTGCTCCGGTAGACGCGCCAGGCGATGAGCTGGGAAGTCTCATGCCTGAGGCAGACTCATCGTATGCCCACCTTGGGGAGCCTGTCATTCGGTTAGATGATTTCCGGGGATTGCGATGGGAGAAACCGGTCGTCTCTCTTCCTTCGGCTGAGGTATATCCCGGAGATTTCATTGCGGTGATCGGGCCCAACGGCGCAGGCAAAAGCTCGTTGCTGCTCAGTTTGATGGGGCTCCTGCGCGCCGAAGGGACCTATGTGCTCTGCGGGGAGGAGGTCATCCAGGGCAAGCGCAGGAAAGTGCGGAAGAAGAGAGAGCGGCAGCTGCGCCAAATCGGATTCGTGTTTCAGAATCCGGAGCTTCAGTTTCTGACGGAACGTATCGGCGATGAGGTGATGTACTCGCTGCTGGTGGACCATATGCCGCCGGAAGAAGCGAAGGCACGGGCCGACCGCTGCATGGAACGCTTTGGGCTGGACGGCATGGATAACAGGCACCCGTACCAGCTGTCGACAGGCCAGAAGCGCCGGCTGAGCGTTGCCACGGCCATGGCAAGGCAGCCGGCCGTCCTGCTCCTGGATGAACCGACCTTCGGACAGGATGCGCGGAACACGTTCGCGATTCTGGAGATGTGCGAACGGCTGCGCCGCTCCGGAACCGCCATTCTCATGGTGACCCATGAAATGGAGATCGCGCAGCGGGCGGCCACGCACATCTGGGAGATTCGGGAAGGGCGGTTGACGTCAAGTTTGCCTTCCCCGCGCTGGTGTAGCGGGACGGAATCCGGACGGGAGACGGGCAATGCGAATCACGCCGATGCGTCGCGGGATACGCTGGCTGCATCCGGTCATCTCCATACGGGGGTGAATGCATGAATATATGGAATCCTGTGCGGATCACTTGGCTGCACCGGGCGGATCCGGTGGTGAAGCTGGGACTGATCTGTGCGCTGTTTTTTATGACGGTGCTGACCCATGATCTTGATTTCGTCATGTATCAGGCCTTTATCTTTATGATTTGCCTCGTGGTGCTCAGCGGGGTGAAGCCGTGGAAGATGCTGCTGTTTTTCATTCCGTTCCTGCTTGCCTTCATATCGTCCGCCTCTTCCATGATGCTGTTCGGTAAGGGGGAGACGATCTGGTGGGAATGGGGATTGTTCCGGGTATCGGAAGAAAGCTTCTATCGGGGACTGCATCTGGGCTTTAAGGGGATTGCCTTTGCGTCAGAAGGGCTGCTGCTCGTGACGACAACGTCCTCGGTGGATTTGTTCTACAGCCTGATGCAGAAGCTGAGGCTGGCGCCGAAGTATGCGTACAGCTTCATGGCCTCGATCCGGCTGCTGCCGATGGTCTGGGAGGAATATGTGATCCGCCGCCAGGCTTTGAAGGTACGGGGAGTCCGCCCGATTCGGGGAGTTCGCGGCATGGTGAACCGTGCAGGCATGTATGTGGTGCCGCTGCTGGCGCAAAGCATCCGCCGGGCACACCGGGTGGCTGCTGCGATGGAGGCGAAGCAATTTGACGGGGACCGGGCGAAGGCCCGAACGTATTATTACCCGTCACGATATTCCCGCTACGATCTTCTGGTCGTCGGTTTACTGGCAGCCGCCGCCTGCTGCGCCTATATTGCGGCCGGATATTTTCCTTGGTTCGGCATTGGCGACGTGCGGTTTGATTAAACCGTTGTTCTCCGGACAAGGGCCTGCTTACGGCTTGTAAGCAGGCTCTTTTTTTGTTGATAACTCCAGAGGGTCTGGATTTTATGCTGATTGAGGCGTTATAATACTAATGGTACCAATAAAGTATTTTCAGTACCAGAAAGAGGGTTTGGTCACTTGCGCGAGCGAATATTAAATGAAACGATCCGTTTGATTCAGCGGCAGGGGTTTACGTTTACGGTCAGTGATCTGGCCCGCGGCCTTGCGATTAGCAAACGGACGATTTATGAGCATTTTTCATCCAAGGAAGAAATCGTTGAGCATATCATTGACGGGATGATTCGTCACATCCAGCAGCGCGAACGCGAAATTGCGGCGGACGAGACGCTTACCGTTCTGGAGAAAATCCATCAGATCCTGATCTGCCTGCCTCAGGAGATGGAGAAGATGGATTTGGGGATGCTGCCGGATCTGAAGCGGTCGCATTATCCGCAGTGGGAGAAGCTGGACACCTTTTTCCGGGAAGAATGGGGCATTGTCACCGAGCTCATGGAGCAGGGCATGGCCGATGGCAGCATCAAACGGATTCATATGCCGCTGTTCATCGACCTGTACCTTGGGTCGCTCCATCAGATTTACGATTCGAGGGCGACGGTGAAGCATCAACTGCCGCTGGGGGAGCTGCTGCAGTCCGTCATGGATATTTTATTGTTCGGCATTGCCGCTGAGAAACGGAAGGGGTCATGAGATTATGCATTGGGTCTATCTAAGTTTGGCTATTCTGTTCGAGGTGGCGGGCACGCTGAACATGAAGCTGTCGGAAGGATTCAGCAAACCGCTGCCAAGCGTGCTGCTGGTCGTGTTCTATATTTGCAGCTTGAGCTTCCTGACATTGAGCCTGAAGCAGATTGAAATATCCGTGGCTTACGCGATCTGGTCGGGACTCGGCATCATGATCATTACGCTGATCGGTTACATGTTCTTTGCGGAGCAGATCAACGGGCTCAAGGTATTCTCGATTCTGCTGATCATCGCGGGCGTTGTGCTGCTCAATTTATCCGGCAGCGCGCATGCGCAGGATCTACCGAAGACGCACCAGTCCGGTCATTAAGGGCGAACAAGCTGGAAACTCCCCTTCAGAATGTTCCACACGGGAATCCACAGTACCCCGGTGCTTTCCATGGCAACATGGGAAACCTGGTGAGACTGAAGCCAATCCCGCAGCTGATACAGTTCGTTTGTAGTCGTTCCAAACGTTTTAACTGCTTGATTCGACTTTTGATTCAAAGGGGCCGGTTAAAACACAAGCAACAACCGTAGCTTGATGAACGTCCAGACCGCAACAACGTTCTAAAATAGCGTCCATTGTGCATCCCTCACATTTAAAAGATGCGGGTCATGCAGCCTTCGATTTGTATTTTTGTACACGTGCTTCATGCGACACTCGGCGGTACGCAAGGCTGCAACAGATCAGTTTGTGGGGTTATTTTAGTTTGAGCGGTTATTTGAAGATGAATCTGAATATACCTTGGGGCCGTTGTTTCCAGTATATTAGAGTTATGGACGTAAAAAGAAAGGCGTGAATGACGTGGCTTCGAACATACTTCTTGTAGAGGATGACAGCTCGATTGGCGAGATGGTAGAGAGCTATTTGACGATGGAAGGTTTTCAGGTGGTGCTTGCCAAAGACGGAGAGGAGGCGCTCGAGCGGTTTGCGAAGCGAGATTATGACCTCGTACTGCTGGATATGATGCTGCCCAAGATCAGCGGTATGGATTTTCTTAAAAAAATCAGGGAGAAAAGCCATGTGCCGGTACTGATCGTATCCGCAAAGGATGGGGAAGTGGACAAGGCGCTCGGCCTTGGTTTTGGCGCGGATGACTATATTACGAAACCTTTTTCGATGATTGAGCTGACGGCGAGAGTGAAGGCCGCTATCCGCCGCGTGACGGCTTATGTAATAGGACCCCCAACTGAGCAAAATAAAATCATCCGGGTCCATGAACTAGAGATGGATCTGGATCATTTGACCGTGACCAAAAACGGCCAGGAGATCAAGCTGACGGCCAAAGAACTGCAAATCTTAAAGCTGTTTATGACGAATCCGAAAAAGGTATTCACCAAGCAGCACATTTTCACATCCGTCTGGAATGACGACTATTTCGGCGATGAAAATGTCATTAATGTGCATATGAGCCGTTTGCGCGACAAAATTGAAGATCAGCCCTCCGATCCGCAGTACATCAAAACGCTGTGGGGCATCGGCTACCGTTTGGGGGAATTTTAGTGGTTGCCGTTCTGCTGATTGTTGTGATCATGTTGGCGTTGCTGAATGTGATGCAGTGGATGGTTCGGAAAAAAAGAGCTAAGCAGCTCGGCTACATCATCGATAAACTGAATACGATTGAGGATTCGTCCTCGCAGGAGCAACTACTGCTTTTTACGGAGGATCCAGGATATCGTAGACTGTTGATTGCCATCAATCACTTGCTTTTGCAAACCAGGCAGTCCGAGACAGGATTTATGCGTACAGAAATCGCGATGCGCCGGATGTTGGCAAACATATCGCATGATTTGAAGACGCCGCTTACCGTGGTGCTCGGTTATATCGAAACGTTGAACCAGAAGGCCGACTTGCCAATGGAGGAAAGGGAGCGGCTACTGGATAAGGTGCATACGAAGACTGTAGAGATCGTAGAGTTGATCAACCGTTTTTTTGACCTGGCCAAGCTGGAATCGGGGGATAAGGAGATGCCCCTGACCCGCATACATATCAATGAAATTTCCAGAAACAGCATGCTGATGTTTTATGATCTAATCGAATCCGAAGGGTTGCAGGCTGACATCGATATTCCGGAAACGCCGCTTTATGCATGGGGCAATGAAGAAGGACTAAACCGCGCATTTAACAATGTGCTGAGCAATGCGATCCGTTATGGTTCACAGGGCAAGGTGATCGGCATGAAGCTGCGGGATGAGCAGGGCCGGGTGCTTATCGACATTTGGGACAAAGGCAAAGGTATTCATGAACGGGATCAAGAGCTTATTTTCGAGCGGATGTATACGCTGGAGGATTCAAGGAATAAAAGATTCCAGGGCAGCGGTTTGGGTCTGACGATTACGAAAAGACTGATCGAGCTGATGGGCGGGGAAATTCGCGTCGCAAGCAAGCCGTATGAACGGACCGTTTTCACGATCTCGTTAAAGAAGCTATCGTAGCGCGGCTTCTTAACATCATATTAGTGCTAGACAAAAAGCGAAAGTAGCGTAGGAGACGGGATCGATTCTTACGAAGCTGAAATAACCCTCTGATGTCACGCTACAATGGCTGGCGTCAGAGGGTTTTCTGTTTGATTCTCGTTCTTGGGAACGATCCCACCGTATTGGGAGACCATGAGAAATCTCTTAAACGAACGTGTCGGCACATTAATCTGACGGGTTGTGAGTGAATCGGTCTTTTTTTATTCCATGTGATATGATTGTTTCGAGTCGCTTTCTACACTTAAGAGATTCGTAAGAATTGCGCAAGAAATATGAAAATGTTGGCGGTTATACTATGATCAAGAGATAAGTGAGAGGGGCAAATATAAATGAGTTATGTCATCAGTACCCGCCATGTCAGCAAAACCTATAAAGGCAAAGATGTTGTCTCTGACGTCAGTATGAATATCAAGCAGGGGCAGATTTACGGACTGCTCGGTCCAAACGGAGCCGGTAAAACAACGCTAATGAAAATGATGCTGAATCTGGTCAAACCAACCAGCGGTGAAATTGAAATATTCGGAGAGAAGCTTACGCCTTCATCGGTTGAAATGTTTAAACGCATTGGCAGCATCATCGAGTATCCGATTTTTTACGATAAAATGACGGCGATTGAAAATCTGGAAATGCATGCGGAATATATGGGTTATTATAACAAACATGCAATTAAAGAAGCGCTTGAGATGGTTAATCTAACTTCCATCCAGGGCAAATCGGTATCCGAATTTTCGCTTGGCATGAAGCAGCGCCTGGGCATGGCCCGCGCCATTATAACCAAACCCGAGCTGCTCATTCTGGATGAACCAATCAATGGACTTGATCCGGTCGGAATTAAGGATTTTAGAAGTTTGCTGAGCATGTTGAGCAAGGAGTACCGGATGACGCTGCTAGTCTCCAGCCATTTGCTGGGTGAGATCGAACAAGTTGCAGATACGATCGGCATTCTTCAGGGCGGCAAATTTATCCGCGAAGTGTCTATGGATGAGATGCGCAGCGAAAACACAGATTATATCGAAATTGTGACCCCACAATGCAAACAAGCTGTATTTGTACTGGAAAATCAGCTGAAAGTCAGCAATTTCAAAATCGTCGGTGATTCAGCCATACGCATTTACGAGTCCAAATTTACGCAGCAGGAATTGACCAAGGCGCTGGTACTGAATGATGTGGCGATTGAATCGATAAACCATAAGCATACTTCGCTCGAGGAGTATTTTATGCATCAGATTAGCGGAGGTGAGCAGTATGCTTAAGCTGATCCGCATGGAGATGAAAAAGCAGAAGTTAGCCTGGTTTTATAGAGGGGCGGTTATTGCAACGATCCTATGCGCCGGTTTCATGCTTCTTATAGCCTACACGGAGGGGGGCGGAGATCCTGCATTCGGGAGTGTCGCCGATATAGCCTACACGGAGAGTGGCGGAGGTCCTGCTTTCGCGAGTTTCGCCGATGCGTTATCGATAGCGGGGCTACTTTGCCGTGCGGTATTTATCGTGTTTGCTTCAGTCTTGCTAAGCAGATTTATTATTGAGGAATACAAAAATAAAACGATCAGCTTATTGTTTACGTACCCGGTCGAGCGTAAAAAACTGATCATGGCGAAAATGCTGCTGGCTCTGGCTCTTACGTTTGGAGCGATGCTCATCTCGACTCTTATTATCTGTATATCCATTCTGGCTCTGAACAGTCATTTTCAGTTTATTCCGGGAAAACTGGAGGCCGGCGTACTACTGCATACGGGGATCCAATTGTTGATCCAAACATTGTCAGCAGCGTGCCTCAGCCTCATTCCTTTATTCTTCGGGATGCGAAAAAAATCCGTACCGACAACGATCGTATCCTCGATCATTATCGTGGTCTTAGTCAGCAACAACACCCAGGGTCTTTCGCTTAGCACAAATATAACGATACCGTTGATCTTGGGAGTTATCGGTCTCCTGATTGCTTATCTCTCGTTCCGTAACGTAGATAAGACGGACGTAGCTTAACTAAAAAAGCACTCTTCTTATCGGCAGCTTCGCCTGCAAGAAGGGTGCTTTTTTACGGAGATACCTACATGAATTTGGTGTTCAACTCCGGGGAATTCGGCCTGGCTTAGCTTCGGCCTTTTGCAGTGCATATCCATCTCGGATAAAAAAGCGATCAGGCTGGGCATGATGCCTTTGTTGGTGCGCGTATTTTCCGCCAGACTTCAGTACATATTCCCAGTATTAAAACTTAAGAAAACATTAAGAAACAAGAAAGGGAAAAGATAGAATCATTTTTTAATATAATGGCATGGGTTTTTGGTTTTCCGCCATCTAACTAGGGAATAAAGGCGAGGTCTAACTGCAGAAGACCGATTCAAAAATGAAAAGGAAAGATGTGACCGATAATGAACATGTTAGCTACTATTACGAAGGCAAGCGCTCAGTCGGTATGGATGGCTTGGGAAGCGGTTTTTGATCAAATCACGAAACTGCGCAGCGCCGGACTAAAAAGATACGGGATTTGCAAGCTGGTCATCCGCCGGCATCATGGAAAAAACCTGAAGTGCCAGGACGGAGAGTGGATTTATTCGGGGGATTGGGTCGGTGAACTCCATTTGGACAACCGGCAGGTATTGGAGCTTTCCAAAGAGCTGGGGGCTGACCGGGCCGCACTTTTGACCGCAAGAATGCTGCGGAGATCGATCACGCAAATTAGCGAGGCGATGGAGACGGAACCGGAGCTTGCGCAGGTCAAAGCTTTGACTGGAATAACGCTGCTGCACCGCGGTATTATTCACGGGCTCGGTTTTGAGCTGCATCCGCTGGAATCCAAGGGGTTTCGCGTGTTCTCTACTTATTATTTGCGGCTTTTACTCAAGGTGCTGCATCCGGTGGGCCGGGAACGCACGAAGAAAAATGCTCCCAAGCTTGTGCCCAAAATGCTGATGCTGACCAGAAAATCATTGCTTTTGCGTTATTCTAAGGAAACGGCATGAGTATGGTGATGCTGAATCTGCTGCTGATGTTTGTCTTTATCTATATGATCATTCCATATGTTATCACACGGATCTGGGGATTTGGGGTAACCCTGCGCGGCCGGCGTGGCCGGCAGATCGCTTTTACCTTTGATGATGGCCCAGACCCGCTGCATACTCCTAAACTGCTGGATCTTCTCAAGAAAAAAAGGATCAAAGTGACCTTTTTTGTACTGGGCAGCAAAGCGGAGCGATACCCGGAGCTTATGAAACGCATCCACATGGAAGGGCATCAAATCGGGATTCACAACTATTCCCATCTTCCCAATTGGCTAATGAGTCCGCGCCATATACGGAATAAGCATGTCCACCGGTCTGCCGATATCATCGAACGAATCACGGGCGAGCGCCCGGCATTTTATCGTCCTCCATGGGGGATTTTGAATTTAGGCGATTTATTTGCTTTGCGAAAATACCGGATCGTGCTGTGGTCGATCATGGGGTGGGATTGGGGCAAGGGGAGCAAGAACATACCGCTCAAAGAACGGATCTTGGATCAGCTTGAGCCTGGCTCGATTATTTTGCTGCATGACAGCGGAGATACTTGGGGGGCGGAGCCTGATGCCCCAAGCAGAATGATCGCAAGCCTTGAGGAAGTGATTGACACGGTCCATATCCAAGGGTATGAATGCGTCCGCGCCGATGAACTGCTGCATAAGCCGCATGATTCGCGCAGCGACCTTTCAAAAGGCTTCCGGGTTGGATGATGCGTGTAATATTAACAAAGAATGATCATTCAATTGTTTTCCGGTCCCATGATCGACCGTGTTCCGCTGCGGGGGCTGCTGGTATATACCCAGCTCTCTTTAGGCCCTGCTGCTGCTCATTGTGCCTGTGGCGCATTATTTCGGCTTTTTGACGGTCGGTTTAGTGCTTGCCATTACGCCGATACTAACGACGCTGAACATGTGTTTTTATCCGACTCAAATGTCGGCGCTTCCCAAAATCCTTGATAAGAAGCTGCTTACGCAAGGAAACTCCTTGTTCTCCATTGCTATCAAGCATCGAAGTGGCCTGCAATGCGTTTTCCGGCGCTTTGATTATTGTACTCGGCGCTGTTTCGCTCTATTTATGGAACTCGTTGGGATTTTTCATCGGAGATCTTTTGTTTACCCAACTGAGAATCAAAATACCAATCAGTAATCCTTATAACAACGTTATTTCAATATTGGATGACGAGACGAATCGATCGAAAACACGCCGGGATCATTTGATATATCGGATATGAAAGAAAGACAGTTTTCTCGATCCTGCTGATCATCGCAGGGGTCGTGCTGCTCAATTTATCCGGCAGCGCGCATGCGCAGGAGCAACCGAAGACGTACCAGTCCGGTCATTAAGGACGGTATCATGAAATGATTTTCGCTTAAGGGCCGTACTCGTTACGGCTCTTGTTCTGCTGCAATAATGTACTATGCCCCGCTTCGCGTCCGGCTCTATAATGACAAAGGAAATTCCTTTGTTAGGAGCTATCATCATGAACCTGTCTTCGTTTTTTATTTACTGTTTTATCGTGGCTTTCTCGCCGGGACCGTCCAATATCGTCATTCTGTCTTCGGTCCAGAACTCCGGCATGAAGAAGACCTTACGCTACATCGCCGGTGCCTCCATCGCTTTTTTCTTATTAATCGCCGCTTCGGTCTTATTAGGCCAGCTGCTGTCCTCCGGCATGCCGATCATTCTGCCGATCATGCGGGTAGCCGGCTGCCTGTTCATGCTGTATCTTGCGTATCAAGTGTATAATATGGACGTATCCAAGTCCGGCGTTAACCAAACGGCTTCTTTTACGTCCGGATTTCTGATGCAGTTTATCAATCCGAAGGTGGTAATGTTCACGCTGACGGTCATTCCCAGCTACGTGATGCCTTATTATACGGCAGGCCCTGTCGTTTCGGCGTTTGTGGTCGCTGTATCGTTAATCGGGCTGTCCGCGTATATGACCTGGGCCGTGTGCGGTAGCCTTTTTCAAGGAATTATGCAAAAATATCGGAGGACGACCAACACGATCCTGGCTTTGTTTTTGCTGTATTCGGCGATTGTCGTATCCGGCATACCGGAGCTCATAAAGGGGTGAAGGAAGATGGAGCAGTTTATTTATAAAAAAGCGGTGGGCATTACGGCGCTGTCCGCAAGCCTGACGGATTTCAAATACAAGAAGCATTACCACGAGGAGTATGCCCTCGGCGTTACGCTGCGCGGCATACAGAAGTACGTCCTTGACGGCAGCCAGCAGGCTTCTTACCAAAGCGGGGTCATGCTGTTCCATCCGGAGCAGAATCATGATGGCTGGTCCCAGGAACGAACGGGCATCGACTACGTGATGATCTATATTCATCCGGAGCTCTTTCTGGAATTGACTCAGAAAAAGGATATCGTGCGGTTCCAATCTCCGATCGTATATCATGCGGGACTGCGGCAGAGCATTCTGGATGTGACGAGGTCGATCTTCACGGGTCAGCCGGAGGCTAAGAGCAGCGAGCTGCTGCTGGGCTTGGCGGGGCATTTTAACGAGGATATTCTGAACCCGGACGGCAGGAAGGACAGCGTATTTACGCGGAAGGCGAAAGACATGATGCACGATCATCTGGAGCATGTCCTCCGTCTGGACGAATTGAGCGGGGAGTTCGGGATGTCGAAGTATCAGTTCATCCGAACCTTCAAAGCGAATACGGGGCTGTCGCCCTATCAGTATTATTTGAACTGCAAAGTGGAGCGCGCCAAGCATCTGATCGAGGACAGCCGGGATGTTTATCAAGCTGTGACCCAATGCGGCTTCACGGATCTTGCCCATTTGAACCGGCATTTCAAGAACGTGTACGGCACGACGGCGTTTGATTATATGTCCCATCTGGATAAGTAGAGGCGGCAGGCTGAAGCTTCTGTTAGCTGTGATCATGCTTCCACCGCGACATTATTGCGGTTTTACGCATGCCGAACCGTCATTTCTGCCTTATCGAAGGGAAAGGTAAGCCGTTCGTTGAAACTGTGAGCAGGGAGCCGCAACCGGATTTTGAGATATGGCCAAGGGATGTTAATCTGTATGAGGAATCATTGGAAACTACTCAGGCTTTAGCCGGATGGAAGGAATCGTTCGAATGGAATATATCTATGAATCAGCCCAGCGCAGCTACGAGGATTTCGCGAGCGGCCGGGTACTGTATAATGCGCAGGGAACGACGTCGTTTCCCGTCAGGCTGGCCAGCGAGATTGCCCAGCGGTGCTTTCATATATTAGAGGAAAAAGGCGTACAGGGGCCTTATACCTTATACGATCCCTGCTGCGGAGGGGCGTATCTGTTGACGGTGGTGGGCCTGCTGCATGGGCGGCGCATTCGCCGCGTCATCGGCTCTGATATTAACGCGGAGGTGCTCGGCATCGCCGGGAAGAACCTGTCGCTGCTCCGTGAAGAAGGGCTGGAACAACGCACCGAACAGCTGAAAGAGCTGTTGGCGCTCTATCATAAGCCATCCCATCAGGATGCGCTGGAAAGCGCTGACCGACTGCGGGAGCTGATAAGAATGTCCCGTTTGGAAGAAACGGTTTGTTTTCAAGCCGATATTACCCAGCCCCAACCGGAGGAAAGCCTGGCCTCCTGCAAGGGGACCCAGATCGTCATGACCGATCTCCCTTACGGGGACATGGTTAGCTGGAGCGGCGGAAGCCAGGCGCCGGTGGAGGATTTTTTTAACGGCATACATGCGATCCTGGATCCCGCCCGTTCGGTGGTTGCCGTCATATCCGACAAAGGCCAGAAATTAAAGCATGACCGGTTTAAAAGAATTCAACATCTGAAGATTGGCAAGCGGCAGGTTGCTATCTTTGAACCGTTATGAGCGCAGTTAAACGGACCCAATAATAGATGAAGTCTCTCTGCCTTCCTCACGGATAATTTCTTATCCAATGGAAGCATTGGCTTCCCCAGCAGCCCGCTTTTGGCGACAAGCCAAAGGCGGGTTCTTTTTTGCCCATCGGTGGTTGAATGAAAGTAAAGAATGGATGCTAATCAGGAACGTATGTTCGTTTAAAATCTAAAAAAATATAGCATTTCTTGCGGAATGCCGGCTCTCAGATAGAATTCGTGCAGGGACTCTCCGGGTCCGGGCGCGAGACCTGCGGTCAACAGGGCAATGGCAAAGCGGTTCGCTTGCCGCTCCAGTTTGCCCGGGCTGAAATAGGAATGCTCCTCCAGAAAAAAACGGCTGATTCCCTTATGAAGACGGTCATGCCCCAGCTCATGCGCGCATACGAAGCGCTGCCACGGCGGCGGCAGCTGATTGTGGATGACGATGAATCTCCGTCTTAGTTTACGGAAATACAGTCCTTTGGTCGTCTGGCCTAAATCCGCGAACCGAATATGTATGCCCAAGGAAGCCGCTATTTCAAAGGGG
Source organism: Priestia sp. BR_2 (assembly GCF_041954005.1). Lineage (NCBI taxonomy): Bacteria > Bacillati > Bacillota > Bacilli > Caryophanales > Bacillaceae > Priestia > Priestia sp. BR_2. The sequence goes on from NZ_JAVFHM010000294.1 coordinate 111,077, forward strand.
CAGTTGGTGTGATGTTTTTTGATCAGCTGACGGATTAAAGGTTGTAAATGATCATCCATGGCAGTTCACCTGCAATATTGGTTTTGGTTGAATCGTAAGAATCGTTATGTATCTCCTTATGCATGTGGATTTATTTCTTGCGTTTGTTCATCTGCTTGGCTTCCCAGAACAGTCCGGTCAAGACGTCCTTGATGCGCTGCTTGTCCTCCCCGCTCAGAGGGACCCCGTCAAACATGAGCTCGCCGTCATCCTCGAGCATTTTCTTGAAATCCCGTTTATCCCTGGAAGTTGCCCAAGCGGGAGCCGGTATCTCTTCGTGCTTGGCGGCATCCTGCTGCAGATAACCTGCTTTGTTCATCAGCTCTTCATAGGGAACCTCGAGCGCTTCCGCCATTTTGCGCAGTGTTTGCGGCTTGGGTATGCCCCGCAGCCCATTCTCGATCCGCGAGATCTGCGATCCGCTGATGTCGGCGGCCTGGGCCAACTGATTGATGCTCCAGCCTTTGTTCTCCCTCATCTCTTTCAAGTACGATCCAAATATGCGTTCCACGTTCCGGCCACTCCTCACCATAGTCCATCTGAAACATCTACATATAGTATAAACGCATTCCCATCCTTTGCCAACAGGTAAAATAAAAGAGAGGATTATTGCCAAAAGGCAAGAAAATGAGAGGGATGTCCCATATTCCTCTATATAGTTCGTCCATTTGACGGTTTACGCCGGTCTCCAAATAGTGGTATATTAATGAAAAATACGAACAATATGCGAACATAAGATGAAGAACCGACTTCTGCCAAATGGCAAATTGTAAGCTTGACCATGACAATAAAAGGGGAGTGTTTCCGAATGAATCCATTGTTACCGGAATTGGATCGCAGAAAGACCCAAAGCGCCGTTGAAGCGATATTCGAAAAATATCGCATCTATAAAACCATTACATTCGAAGTCAGGGAGATGAGCGTGACCGCATCCTACACGGAGAGGTTCCACGGACCGACCAACGTCACCTCGGACCAAACGGCAGCGGTTGCCATATATAATGTAGATATGCCGGCGGCCAGGAAGCAGTATTGCGAAACGATCGAATCGATCGTGGAACGGCTTGGCGAGCGGGAGCAGACCCTGATTCGGGAACGGTACATGAAACAGGACGACGTATTCGATTACAAAGTGTACAACCATATCCTCGAGCCGCCGGTCAGCAAGGACACGTATACGAAGATCCGCACCCGTGCTTTTTATAAATTGGCCTTGGCTTTGGCGGACAGAGGACTGCTGAAGCTGCAGGAATTAGAGAAAGCCGCCAAGAGCAAAATGAGCTGACAAGTGCGAGCATGGATCATCACATCGAGCAAAACCGGAGGACTTCCATTATGGACGTCCTCCGGTTTTTTTTATTTCTAATATAGAAGGCAGCATTTCACGGGAAAAACAAGTTAAGACTGGGAAATCAACTATAAACACGAATATAGGTTCGCACTATTTTCCGCCGACATTCCGCTTAAAGTTCAGCATGAAACGTCCCATAAGGCGTCAGCGCATCCGATTTAGGGGTGTAAGATTGTATTATCGGAAATGAAGCAAAACAGAGCGTACCGAACACGCACACAGTCGATGTGAGCCGGCCTTGAGAAGGACCGGTTTTTTGCTGCGGTTGATGCCTGGAGCGTCTCATTTCCGATTCTTTATATGACAAGAAAGGAGGGGGTCATATTGCACAAGCATGTGATCGTCATGAGCAGATGGCTGTCCTATGGCCGACCGGAGAGCGTCCGGAAAACCGCGGAATGAGAGGGGCGGTCAAACAGGCCGTTGCATTCCTCATTCCGGAGCTTGACGGCCATGTATATGACGTGCATCCGCCGGACGGGGTAAACGAACCGCTGTATGCCGTGATCACGCTCGGCGAGGACGTCTGGAAATCCTCATGGGCCGGGTACCGGCAGGTGGTGCGATTGAAGCTGCATGGGGATCGTTCCGATCTGCCGCAATTGGATCGATGGGCGGATCTACTCATTCAGGGACTTCACCGCAAGCGGGTTGCCGGAGCCGACGGAAATGCATTCAAGCTTCATTATTTGGGTGTTCCGGAGGCCGACAAGCTTGATCCTGTTTCAGGCAGCATGATCCGGGTCTTGCGATTCGGGATCTATATGCCGCAGCCATCCGGGGCAGGCTCCGTCGGACAGCCGGATGAATGGCTGGATACGCTGACAGCCTGGACAGGAGATATGCTGGGTGGTCCTTGGCGCATCTACCATACGGCATGGCCTGCGGGGCGGGAGGATCACGCCGTATTATGGCGGATGACCGGCTGCGAGACCCGAATGGCGGGAGCTTCGATGTTCGAGGTCCGCAAAACCTTTATCGGGCATATCGCCTCCCTGGATTCCGCGGACGAGCAGCTCACGGCTGCAAGGCTGGTGGAGGAGCTTGGCACCCAGGTCCAGCTGGTTCTGGACTTACAGGAACGCCGTTATTTATCCGTTGCGGAAATTTCCTCCGATATGCAGGCCGATCCCATTCTGGACGGTCAGATTAAGCTGACCCTGGCCCAGCGGAAGAACCGTTCGCCGGAGGAAGCCGCCTTGATCAGGCGCGTTAACATTCATCCTATCTTAAAGTGAGGTGGCCAATATGGCTGTGAAAAAAACACTCAAATCCGAAGCTCCCGGGAGCAGCGCTCCCCGATATGCCTTGGCGGAACTTGAAGCACACGCCCATGAACTGTTCCAGGTTCGGGCGGAAGTGCTTGCGGGTGCCATGTATGGGGCAGATGGAGAGCAGTTCACGGTAACCGAGGTCAAAGAAAGAATCCAACAATTCATGAAAGCGAAGGTGGTCTAATCATGGCAGGTGGAACATGGGAAAGCACGAATAAACCGGTACTGCCGGGTTTGTATATGAATTTCAAGGCAGCAGCCGCGTCGGCTGTTCAGGGTGGCAGTCGCGGTACGGTCGTCGTGCCGGTCAAAGCCAATTGGGGACCGGTGCGGGAGTTCGTGGAGATCGGAAGCGAGTTCGCGATTTCCGAACTGTATTCCGCGGATAGCCAGAATGGCGCTACCGCTTACGAGACGCTTTATCTGGCCTTGCTCGGCGGTCCGAAAAAGCTGCTGGCTTATCGTTTGGCGGACAATACGGCGGCAGCGGCTAGCGTGACGCTTCAAAATACTGAAGCTACGCCTTCGGACGTGCTGAAGCTTGAGGCCAAATACCCGGGCAGCCGTGGCAACGGCTTCTCCGTAACGTTGCAGCCGTCGCTGATCGACCCGACTGCACGCGAGCTTCGCCTTTATGAAGGCGCCAAGCTGCTTGGCACCTATTCCAGCCCGGACGGATCCGCCGCGTCGATGGCGGCGCAGATCAACGAAGATGCCGAGAACCTCTGGGTGACGGCAATCGCACTGGACACGTCCGGCGTTCCCGCTGACGTGAACGGAGCCGCGCTGTCCGGAGGCAAGAGCGGCAACGGCGGCCTGACGAATGCGGATTATGTCGAGATGTTGGATGCAGTCGAAGGCCAGGAATTTAACGTACTCGCCCTGGATTACGCCGCGGATATGGCTCTGCTGCAGAGCTTTGCGGCCTGGGTAAAGCGTCTCCGTCAAGAAGGACGCGGCGTGATGGCCGTATTCGGCGGAAGCGCGGCGGACGACATCTCCAAGGATGCAGCCAAGCTGGCCGCAGACCGGTCGCTTGCATTGAACCATGAAGGGATCATCAATGTGGGTACGGGCGTGCGTCTGTCCGGCGTGAACTACAGTTCCGCGCAGACGGCTGCTTACGTAGCCGGACTTATTGCCGGTCAGCGCTTGAACCAATCCGCTACATACGCGGTAACGCCTTTCGAAGACGTGACACGCCGCTGGACGCGCTCCGAGCAGGAGCAGGCCGTACGCAATGGCGTATTCGTCCTGTTCTACGACGGTCGTCAGGTGAAGGCGCTGCGCGGCATCAACACGCTGGTGAATCCGGCGGAAGGCCAAAACAATGCCTGGAAAAAAATCCGTTCCATCCGCGTGATGGATGCGATCCATGCGGATTTGCAGCTGGCCGCGGAACAGACCTACATCGGCAAGGTGAACAATACCGAGGAAGGCCGACTCGCGCTGATCGGCGCCGTGAAGGAATATCTCGCTACGTTGTCGCTGAGCAATGTCATCGAGCCGGACGGTTATGACGTCATTCTCGATCCGGCCTACTACGGCGATTCCGCCGTGAACGCGCCGGAGCCGGACCAGGTCTTCCTGCAGTGGAACGTGAAGCTGACCGACGTGATGGAGCAGCTGTTCGGTACGTTTTACGTGCAATAACGAGAAGAGCGATCAGTGCATTTAAGATGAGAACCGAATTGCCTTCTGTGGATGCACGTCCATAAACGTTTTTCTTAAAAACTTAACGAAATCGAGGAGGAACTTAATATGTTGGATGCTTCAAGAGTCATTATGGGGACATACGGCCAGGCATATATTGACGGGGTATGGCAGACGCACATTAATAAGCTGGAAGCCAGCGTGGAATTGGAGAAGCGCGAGCTGAAGCTGGTCGGCAACGACTGGACGGTGCACAAAAACGGCAGCAAAAAAGGAACCGGCACAATGAGCGGGTACAAGGTTACTTCCGATATGATCTCCCGCGGCTTCACCAAATTCGATATCATCTCCAAGCTGGACGATCCCGAATCCTACGGCCATGAGCGCGTTCGCCTGATCCGCTGCATGCCGGACAAAATCCAGCTGGCCAACTGGACGGCGGGCGAGGAAGTGCAGGAGGAAACCTCGTTTACCTTTGAGGGGTACGAGCTGTTGGATCCGATTCAGGGGGATTAAGGGCTATTTACCTTAAACACGGCTTGAGCGCACCAAACTAGCAGGCAGCGTTCCCCGGCAGGGCGTGCCTGATTCGGGTGAACGTCGTCTGCTGAGTTGGGGCTACTATTTTATGAGTAAAGGAGATATTACGCATGAGCTTACATGAGAACATGAGCGAAGAGCAAATTTTGGACAGTCTGTTCGAGGCGGCGGAAAGATTGCCGGAGGAGACGGTACGCATTAAGCGGCTGGATATGCAGATGGTGCTGCAGGGTTTGACTTCAAGCAAGGTGGACAGCATCCGCGAGCGCTGCACGGTTCGCCGGACGGTAAAGGGCGCGGTGGATGAAAAGGTGGATACCGAAACCTTTAATGCGCTGCTCATTTCCGAAGCGACGAGCAGTCTGTCGGTGAAGGGCTTGACGCTTAGCGGCTGGGGCGATCCGCGGATTACAAGCCGCTTGAAGCTGTCGGGCGGAGAGCAGGCGGTCCGCCGCATGCTGCTGGCCGGAGAGCTGGATGCCGTAGGCGATAAAGTACTGGAGCTGTCCGGTTTCGGGGTTGAGATTGCTGACCTAAAAAACTGATCGGCTCCGGGGGAATGACGACGATGCTGTATCATCTGTGGGTCCGGCATCACCTTCGTCCCGGAGATTTTTGGCGGCTCCCGCGAGGCGAGCGCCTGCTGCTGCTCGCTTTCTCCCAGGAGGAGATCGAGGGCATGGCCGGTCAGAGTTTGAAGTGAACAGGAGGTGAAACGAAATGGCTGAAGCCATGAACTACCGCATGAATCTGGTCATCGATCCGAAAAACGTGATCAAGGCCAACCGCGAGCTGCGGGCGATGGAGCGTTATTTTGAGCGGATCCAAGGACGCGTCATGCGTATCGGACGTACCCGCATGGCACCTGAAATCGTGCTGAAGGACAGCGCCTCGAAGGGGCTGGACAACCTGCTGGCCAAAATGCAGCGGGTGAAGTCGCAAGTCATCCAAGCTTCAGCGAATGTGAAGCTGAATGTGCAGAAGCAGATCGAAACGAATCTAAACCTGAGCGTGCAGAAGCAGATCGAGGCAAGCGTTCAGGTGGATTTGCGGGCGGCAGGGCTTGATTTCTCTCCGATGATCGCTGCGCTGAATGCGAATACGACTGCGGTGGATAAGCTTACGGATGCGCTTGGATCGCTTCAGCTTGGAGGCGGCGGGAGCGGTAAAAAATCTGGTTGGGATACGGCGATAAATGCGTTTGCCGGCATTACCACTTTTGGAGCAACTATGCGAGCCGGGGGGCAACTGAAAGATAAAACCAAAGGCCTGAAGGGGGCCTGGGGAAATAAAGCTGCCGAGACTAAGCCAACCGAGGTCAATAAAGGTCGAATAGTTCGACCTGGACAAAGAGGCAAAAAAGCCAGTCAAACTCCCACCGCTGCTCCCAAAACTGAACAAGTGGAAAAACCTCTAACGAAGTGGGGAAAGCGTCTTAACAAAGCTGATAAAACGGGGGATTTTATAGAAACCGTTGGTACTTTGGGAGGCGGAGTGGTGAAGGGACTAAAATTTGTCTGGGATGGGGCCAAGGATTTGTTTGGAGGCGGCGGTGCCAGCGGCATCGTATCCGGCGGCGCGGCGAGCGCTGTTAAGGCCGGTGCAGGATCAGATGCAGTAAAACAGGCAGCTGACGGTAGCACTGGAGCAAATGCAGTGAAAAATGCCGGCAAAAGCGGCCTAGGCTCCGGCTTGATGAAGGGGCTTGGTAAACGCGCACTTGGCCCATTAAGTTTTATAGCCGATGCGACCGCAATCGCTACCGCTAAACCGGGAAAAGAACGAAACCAAGCGATAGGCTCTACCGTCGGCGGCGGCATCGGAAGCACGATCGGCGGCCTCGTCGGCTCCGTGATCCCGGTTGCAGGCACGATGATCGGCTCAACGCTCGGCGGCACCGTAGGTAGCTTTATTGGCGAGAAGGTGGGCGGCGCCATTACCGGTATCGGTGATAAATTCAACGAGGGTAAGGAGACGGTGTCGAAATGGTTCTCCAAAACGTTTTCCTTCGGGAAAAAAGACAAGGAAGCTGCTCAACCGAAGGAACCACCTTCGAGTGCAGCTGCCCTTCCGGCTCCCATCATCCCGAAACCAGCGCCGACTGATTTCAGCAAGCCGCTGCTGCCGAATCCAACATTGAGCCCGACATACGGCCCGTATATGCCGCCTACCCATGCTACAAGCATGAGTACTTTAGGTCCACCCGTGAGTGCAGCGCAAAACCAAGCTTTTGCAGGGAAGTCGACGTCTCCGCAATCCGTTCAGATCAGCCCAGAGCAGATGAGCACGATATCCGGCCTGCTGATGGATTTCAAAACGGAGACAACCGTGAATTACAATCTACCTTCAGGCGCGGTGCAGGTAACGGTGCATGAGGAGCACCCGATCGATGTAGAAGGATTGATTCTTCTGATCGGGCAGCGGCTGAGAGCCGAATTCAGCAAAGCAGCCCAGAACCGGAAGCCGACTCCGATGGCCTATTGAAGATAATGGTTAACGGCAATTATGAAGTCGGTCCGAAGGCATCCATACAGAAAGGAGGGGCCCAAGGTGGAGTTTATTTTGAAGAACGGCAAAGGCATGACATTCCGATTCCCGGTTAATCCGGAAGAGGTAACCATTTCAAGGCAAAAGGGACTGGAAACGGCCACGATTCTCAACTATGGAGAGTTTGATTTTCCGCAAGGGAATCGGATTAAAGAGATATCGTTCTCTTCCTTTTTCCCGCAAGAGTATGATGCAGCTTTTTGTAAAGGCCATGAGAGAGATCATATTAAACCGCAAACCGCGATGAATAAACTTAACGAGTTTCTGGCATATAAAACGCCGCTGCAATTTGTCATTACCAAGACGGCGGTGAACGTGCCGGTGTATGTCGCCTCCCATCAGTCCACGTTCCGGGGCGGGGAAGTTGGAGACGTATATTTTGACATCACGCTCCGGACATGGAGCGACATGAAGGTGGCCAAAACCGCAGGCAGCAGCGGGGCATCTGGAACAAATAAAAAGCCCCGGGCCGACATGAAGGAAAAGAACAAGACGTACACCGTTAAGTCAGGGGACTCACTCTCCAAAATCGCCAAACTGGAGCTCGGGGACAGCTCGAAATGGAACCAGATCTACAAGCTGAATCAGAAGACGATCGGCAAAGATCCGAACGCCATCAAACCCGGCCAGAAGCTGGTGCTGTCATGAGTTACAAAGTGATTTTGCAGGATCAATACGATCTGTCTCCGTTGGTGGAAGCTATCAACCTGCGGGATTCGCTTGAACAAGTCGCTTACCAGGGAACCGTCAATCTGGTTGTCACGCCGGATATGCCGCCGATTTCGCCGGGAATGGCGATCCGGATCAGCGGAATTCCATACGGTAAAAAAGATTATGTCCCCCTGCTGCACCCGGCTGTCGTGTGGGAAGTGGAAACCTCCAACAATGGGGTGAAGCGAATGACCCTCACGCTGTACGATCGGACGGTATACCTCGACAAGTCGGAGGATGAATATCTGTTTCCGGCGAAGCAGACCGCCACCCAGCGGTTCAAAAAGTATGCGGCGGACTGGAACCTGAAAATTGCGGTTTTGCCCGATACCGAGAAGCAGCTGGGGCGTTCCGTTTACCGGACGCAGTCGATTTATGCCAGCATGTTCGCTGATTTGCGGGAGACGGCCAAAGCCGGCGGCAAGCTGTATCATCCGCGGATGATCTCTTCAGGTCTTGAGCTGTATGAGTTGGGAACGAACAAAGAAGTCTACATCTTGGAGGCTATCACGGATACCACGCAATCGCGGACTTTGGAGGGCGCGGCGACCAAGGTCAAGGTGCTGGCGACAGCCGCCAGCGAGACCGGGCAAGAGGTTCCTTCCAAGGTCATGGCCATCGAGGAGAAGGATATCGCCAAATACGGCCAACTCCAAGCGATCATTCAGGATGATGAAGTGAAGTCGCCTGCGGCTGCCCGCCAGCTGGCCCGAAGCAAACTGAGGGGGATTCGGGAGACGATCTCTCTGAACGCACCCGATATCAATACGATCCGTGCAGGTGATGCGGTCATGCTGGGCGCGATGAAACTGCTCGTGATTTCCGTCAGCCGTGAGCTGGGAAACCCCGGGAGCATGATGCTGGAGCTGGGGAGTTATGACGATGTAAAAAGGAGGTTTTACCTTGAATAAAGACCCCTATGGACAATTGGCGTCCTCCTTATATGCCTCATTGAACAAGCAAACCCGTCAAGCCATGGGCGGCGTAGGGGCCGTGCTCGGCACGATAACCTCGACGGGACTTAAGCTGGATGATTTTAAGCATGAGCTGCAGGACTATATGGTGGCGGAGCTGCCAGGAATGCTGTCCTTGCCCCGTTATACGGCTGCTGGTACCGCCACTTTGGGAGGACAGCAGCAGGAAATGACATTTGATGTGGAAGAAAATGAAGTCGAAGATACCCTTTTTGAGCTGGGAAAAGGCTTGAAACCGGGGGACCGCGTGCTGGCCGTTCGGGTCAACAGCGGCAATGACGTGGTGGTTGTATGCAAGGTGGTGAGCAGCGGTGGCTAATTTGTTTCCCGAAAACGAGGATATGGTTTGGACGGATGCCACGGATCCGGTGGTACTGGAGGGTGAAGGAGCCGTTTTTGGACGAAGCTGGCGGTATGATTTTGAAGCCGGCGAGTTCGTGATGACTCCCACCCGGAAAATTCCGGTTGCGGACGACAAGGAAGCTTGGGTCATCTGGTGCGAAAAAGCGATCCGTACGCCGCGATACCGCCATTTGATCTATACGCGCGATTACGGCAGCGAGCTGGAGGAGCTGGTGGGCAAAGGCTACGACCGATCTCTGCAAGAGAGCGAAATTCAGCGCATGGTAACCGAGGCGCTGCTGGCGGACGCACGGACGGAGAGCGTGGATCAATTTCTTTTTGAATGGGAAGGAGAGGCCTGCCGCTTCAGCTGCCGCATTACGAGCGTACGGGATGAGACGGAAATCATAGAAAGCGTGGTGATCTGATGGCAGACTTGCCGTTATATTTGTTGGATCAGACGGAAGAGAACATTATGAACCGCATGCTGAACAAAGTGCCTTCAGACATCGACAAGTCGGAGGGCTCTTTTATTTGGGATGCGCAGGCGCCGGTTGCGTTTATGCTGTCTGAGGCCGCCTTGTGGGCACAGGAGCTGCTGCGTCGAGGCTTTGCGAGCACCGTGGCAAGCGATCATCCGGATATCCGGTCTGCCGAACTCGATCTGAGGACGGCAGAGCATGGGATTACCCGGCGTGAAGCGGTCGCTTCGTCCGGCAGCGTTGTGTTTACGGGTAAGCCGGGGACGACCGTGCCAGCCGGAACCTACGTAGCTACACCAGCAGATGAGGGCTCCGGGGAATCCTCCGTGGAGTATGTGACCACATCAGGTGTGACGCTGAATGACATGGGTGTCGGCACGGCGCCAATCCGCGCCGTTACGCCGGGCAGCAGCGGGAATGTTCCCGCAGATGTCATTCAGCTTATGATGACGTCGGTCAGCGGCGTAACATCGGTTACGAATCCGGAACCGACGCGTAGCGGGACGGATACCGAAAGCGATCAGTCGCTTCTGGAGCGCTTTTACGCGAAAGTCCGAAGTCAGGGAACGAGCGGCAACAAAGCGCAGTACATGCAGTGGGCCAATGAGATAGCCGGCGTTGGCGGCGTGGAAGTGGCGCCGTTGTGGAAAGGGCCCGGCACCGTTGGGCTGTACCTACTGGATACGGACAAGCGTGCGGCAAGCGCGGATATCGTGGATGCCGTTCAGCAGCACATTGACCCGTCGCAGGATGGACAGGGAGATGGCGTAGCCCCGGCGGGTCCCGTTATTACCGTGATGCCAGCGGCGGAAGTTCCGATTGATATCTCCGTCAAAGTGCAGCGTACGCAGGAGCAGCCTTCGACGATGGACGAAATTCGGAAGCTGATCGAGGACGGCGTTCGGACGTATTTACAGCAGATTGCTTTTAATAGGAAAGATCCGTTGGTAAGATACACTCGTATTGCCGCCGTACTGCTGGATATTCCGATTATCGTCGACTACTCGGATTTGACGATTAACGGCCATACCGAGCAGCAAAACATCGAAGTTGGCTCCGGTCAGGTCGCGGTGCTCGGGACGGTGAGCGTAAGTGAATAATACCCGAATGAACAGCTTGCGCGGTCGCGAGCTGTTTTCTTATCTTCCGGCTTATTACGAGACCTCCCGCGTCATGCAAGCCGATATGGATGCCAAGGGCAGCGAGTTGGACGCACTTTACCAAGCACTGAACTCAGCCGCAGACCAGTTCTTCGTCCGTACAGCGACCTGGGGACTTGAGCGCTGGGAGATGGAGCTCGGCATTCCCACCGACCGAAACAAGCCGATCGAGCAGCGGCGGGCGGTGCTGGAGTCCAAGCTGCGCGGAGCGGGAACCTTCTCCGGAGCGCTCGTGAAAAATGTGGCGGAAGCTTACGATGGCGGCACGGTCGAGGTATCTTTTCAGCCCGAGGAATGGGGCTTTACGGTTAAGTTCGTGGATACGCTCGGCATCCCGCCGAATCTGGAGGATCTGAAGGCTGCGATCGAGGAGATCAAGCCGGCGCATCTGGCGGTGGCGTATGCGTTCAACTACTTGCTCATACGCGATATTCATGAAGTGATGACTTTGGGCGAGCTGGGCCAGACGCCGTTAAACAAATTTGCAGGAGGTGTTTGAGTTGTCCAGTAACACACCGAATTTAGGACTGTTAAAGAAAGACCCTATGGTGGATGGCAATGAGACCTTTAACATCGAGACGATGCTGAATGAGAACTGGGATAAGATTGATGAGGCTGTGGGGCAAGTCCGGGATGAGCTCGGAAATATCGATGTGGATATTCCGGAAGCTTCGTTGACAGAGAAGGGTATTGTGCAGCTATCCAGTGCCACGAATGGTACGAGGGAGAATGTGGCGGCTACGGAGAAAGCGGTGAAGGCGGCTTATGACGAGGCGCTCGCGGGAAAGCAGCTTGGAGTTGAGCAAAAAGCCAATGTGGTTGCCGCGCTCAATTCCATTGGGGTAGCGGCATCCACGAGTGAGACCTGGGCGCAGCTGGTTGCTAAGATGGCAGGGGTTATTAAGGCGACGGGGAATGCGACAGCTGGGGATGTGCTGGCGGGGAAGACGTTTAGTAATGGTAGTGGGAATGGGGTGACGGGGACAATGCCGAACCTTACCGGAGTACGAGATGCAACCGGAGTAGCGAAATGGGGAGATGGGGCACTAGCAGTTTATCCTGAGAAGGGCTATCAAAAAGGCGGGGCTGGAGATGGGGAGATAAAAGTAACTACGTCTCAGCTTATTAGAGCGGAAACAAAACTCTCTCCTGACAATTTGCCAAAGGATGTTTCAGTATTTGGCGTTATAGGGGTCCTAGAACGAATGACAACTGCTGAAAAAAAATCAATTGCTGATGCAATAACAGGTAAGGGTGTTGTTGCTTCAATTTCAGATTCTAATATGGCATTAGCAACAAAGATTAGCCAGATAAATACAGAGTTAAAAGTATTTTCTGGTATGTTAAATAGCAGCACAAGGACTATATCTAGCATACCTTTTATTCCTAAAATACTACTGTTATACGGTTCTAGACATTCCAATGATTCCCCATGGACTGGATATAATTTTGCCACTGCAACTGGTTATATACTTGCATATAATAATGGGAATAATGTTGTTGTTGGAAGTAATCTGTTATCAAGACTTACTTATGCTTCAGGGACATGGGAACAATATACGATTAACTTCAGGGAAGCTATAACATTCGGGCCCGATTTCATAACATTTGATTTTACTAGCTCTTTCAATTCTACTTCATATATAGTGTTCGGATAGAGAAGGGACTTATTATAATTTTGCAAGATTATTATCTTGCTTATTCTCATCTACACTGTAAAGTAGTGAAATTAGGTGAAGATTTAAAATAGGAAATTTATAAATGCATATGTTGAAACTATTCAAGATCAGATAACCAGAACAATAAAAGAAATTTTATTATAAATGAAGGAGCAGCTATGACAACACAACACATACGCGATGCCCTAGCATCCCAACTATCCAGCTCTTACCCCGACATCCCGATCATCACCAAAGAGGATGCCGATCCACTGCCTCCAGCCCCATACTTCCATACCGAGCTAACCCTAGCCGAGTTCGAGCCGATATCGACCAATCGATATGCGGCTCGTTTTCATTTCAAGATCTATTACGTTCCGGTTTCTGAGAAGCCGGTAGCAATGATCATGGATGAGATGCTGGAAAGCTTAACATCCCTTGATGTCGAAGGCCGTTCATGCCGCGCCTCATCAGTGGCGTGGGAGCGGCCAACGGGGAATGATGGGACATCGGGAGAAGGGTATTTTCGTGCAGAGTATGTCATTCAGATGACGAGCGATCAGGTCGAAACGGAAAGCAAGATGCAAATATTGAAACAGGAAGGCGGATTGAAATGAGTAAAAAAGAAACAGCACCGACATTCAACAAGCAACAGCTGGCACAATCCAATCAATTCACTAATCGCGAGAAGGATGTGCTGAACGCCATTCTCGAAGAGAGCAAAACGTACACCGTTCGGCAAGCGAAAGAGCAACTCACCACATTTTTGAAAAAGGAGGTCATCTAAATGGCCGGAGGAACATGGACAACACCCAACAAAGTAAGACCAGGCGTTTACACCCAAATCTCATCGCAGGAGCAGCCGATCGGGCGCGTAGGTGAAAGGGGGATTGCCGCACTGGGCTTGTCCCTTCCATGGGGAGAGCCACAAAAGATTCTGACGATCAAACCAGGTACCAATCTGGTTGAGGTGCTGGGTCATGACATCACGGCACAACAGTTGCTCTCGGTAAAAGAAGTGCTTAAGCGTGCGGGCACACTCCTGTTGTACCGCTTGAACAGCGGCGTACAGGCAGCCGGTTCGGTTGCCGGACTGAAAGCAACAGCTCTTTACGGCGGAGAACGCGGAAATGATATCCAGATCGTTGTAGAGGACGCGGTGGATGATCCCGGCAAGTTTGTGGTCAGCACGCTGCTGAGCGGCAAAGCTGTGGACAAGCAGCTTGTAGCTAGTGCAGCAGAACTGCAGCCGAACCTGTATGTAACCTTTGCACCGGATACCGGCGATATGGCGGCAACGGCAGGGTTTGCTCTGACTGGCGGCGCCAACGGCACCGTGACGAACCAAGAGCATGTGGACTTCCTTGCCGCGCTTGAGGTCCAAGACTTTCAGACTGTTGGCCTGTTGTCTGGAGACCCAACGCTCAAGTCCCTGTATACCGCATTCGTCAAGCGACTTCGTGAGCAGGAAGGCAAGAAGGTCCAAGCTGTATTGTCCGACTATCCAACTGCAGATTATGAAGGAATCATCTCCGTGAAAAATGGCGTTGTTCTCACCGACGGTACCATAGTAGACAAGGTGAAGGCGGTGGCTTGGGTCACAGGAGCCACGGCAGCGGCAGCGGTCAACGAATCCTTGACGTATGCGGCTTACGATGAAGCGGTGGATACCGATGTTCGTCTTAGCCACACGGAGATTGAAGAAGCGCTGACGAAGGGCGAGTTCCTGTTCAGCTACAGCGGCGGCAAGGCCGTAGTCGAGCAGGATATTAACAGTTTTACATCGATTGAGCCGGCCAAAGCGCGCCATTTTTCCAAAAACCGTGTGGTCCGTGTGCTGGATGGCATTGCGAATGATTTGAAGCTGATTTTTGAGAAGTCCTATATCGGGAAGGTAGACAACAATGTGGATGGCCGGACGCTGTTTTGGGCGGAATGCGCGGCGTATTTTGCGTCTTTGCAGAATATCGGGGCTATCCAGAATTTCGATGCGAACGAAGATATTGTGGTGACGCCGGGCACGGAAGGCGATGTGCTGTTTGTGGATATCAAGGTACAGCCGGTGGATGCGATTGAAAAAGTATACATGAAAGTGAAGGTGGTCTAAGATGGCATTTTTGCGGGCAAGCGACACGATTTCGGGGCAAGAGGGCAAGGCATTTGTCAAAATTGGCGACCGTATGGAGGAAATGTTCTACATTAAAACATTGGAAGCTACGGTGGAGAAGGAAAAAGCTGAGCTGAAAACGATGGGCCAACGTGCCGTACAGCATAAAGCCATTGGCTGGAAGGGCAGCGGCACGATGACCATTTATTATGTGACCTCGCTGTTCCGTGAACTGATGATGGAATACATCCAAACCGGCAAAGACGCCTACTTCATGATCGAAGTGCGCAATGAGGATCCGGGATCGACCACGGGACGTCAGACGGTGATTTTGGAAGGGGTCAACCTGGACAGCGTGATTATGGCATCGCTCGACACTGAAGCGGAGGCGCTGGAGGAAGAAGTGGCCTTCACGTTTGAGAATGTGCGGATTGAGACGCCGTTTAACCCATTGGCCTAATATTTAACATAATTGAGGAGGAAGGAATATGAGCGATTTTAGCATGTTTTTTGCTGGGCAGTCGTCTGCGGAGATCACGGAGGATTTCGTGGTCTCTGTTCGTTTTAAGAACGCGGAAGGGAGCCCCGTGCCTTGGAAGCTGCGCAGCATCACGGAGGAAGAGAATCAGGAGTGCCGCAAAGCGGCTACGCGTAAGGTCAAGGGCAAGAACGGCGTCTTCACGCCGGAAATCGACCCGAATGACTATATGGCGAAGCTGATGGTATCGAGCGTCATTTACCCGGATTTGAAAAACAGCGAGCTGCAAAAATCCTACGGCGTGCTCGGTGCAGAATCCCTGCTCCGCAAAATGCTGCTGCCTGGCGAATTCGCCGCGCTTGGCGAGCGGGTCCAAGCCCTGAACGGTTTTGACCGGGATATGAACGAACTGGTGGATGACGTAAAAAACTGATCAAAGAGGGCGACGGTGACGCGAACTATGCGTACTACGCCCTCCATGAATTGCACATCCTTCCTCACCAGCTCATGGCGATGTCGGTTCGGGAACGGGCCGCCATCTATGCCATGATCTCGATGCGGGTGGAGAAGGAGAAGCTGGAGCGAGTCCGGAAGCGGAGATAGGTTGTAGAAGAAGGGGGTGAAGGAATGGCGAGTGTAAAGGATGCGTTGTCGTACTTTAACAACATGGCCAATGATGTGTTGGTTGGTCAATGGCTGCAGTTTGAAAAGGGATACGAACAGGTTGTCAAACAGATCACTAAGGCGAAGGAAGAGCAAGAAAAATTAACGCGTACAACGGCAAAATCTGTCTCGTATAAAGAAAAAATGCTTCAAATGACCGAAAAAGTCGTGGATGGCATCGAACAAATGAATCAAAAAATGGGGGAAGGCGAAAAGAAAGCGAGTGCCCTCAGCAAAGCCTTCAAATTTGCCAAATCGGCATATAAAGCGGGAGAAATTGTCGTCAAGACGACTATCGCTCCTGCTGCTCAGGAACAGAAACTTGAAGATCTATTTAAAGTAAAAGCAGGTAATGCGGAAGTGGGCACTGCGATGTTTCAGACATTCAAGAATAATGCGCTGAAAACGGGAACGGATGTAAATCAATCTCTAGAAAACGCACTCTCGTTTATGTCTATAACCAAAAATTCGGATCAACTCACGCAGCTTACTGGCTTTGCCGATCGAATGAGCATGATGTCGTCAGGAAACAAGAGTTCTAAAGATGCAACAGAGGCAATTATGAGTGCAATGCGCGGAGATACTAGTTCTTTAGCGAAAAATTTTAATATTCCTGATGCCCAAATCAAAAGCTTCAATGCGGAAATTATCTCATCTAAGGGCAATTTTACTGCGTTTCTCTCATCCATGGATAAGCTGCTTCAAAAATCCGGCATGACGCAAGAATCATTAGCCTCAATGATGGATTCTCCCGTTAACAAGTGGCAGAAGCTGCTAGGACTAGTGGATAACTCGTTTGTTCAGATTGGAACTGGAGCTTTGGCAGCCATTATTCCGTTAATGGAAATGATAAGTGTAGCATTGGAGTCGGGAGCTTTTCAGCCATTCATTGATGCTTTAACCATTGGGTTATCTGTATTGGTCCAAGTGTTTATGTGGATTGCTGAGCTGGTACCACCGGCATGGGAATTTATTAAAGGTGCGATCTCTGGCGTTGGAGTGGCAATCTGGAATGTTATCAGCATATTTATGGGGTTATTGCCTATCATTACGTTTGCAGCTGTATTACTAGGAATTCTCAATATTGGACTAATTACTAGCAGAATCGTTGCTTTAGGCTATGGAGCCGCTCAACTAGTTGCAGCTATGAAGACAAATCTATTAACGGCAGCAACCAGCATCCAAGCCGGAGCGATGAGAATTCTTAATATGATTATTAACGCGAATCCACTTATGTTCTTAATTGCCTTAATTATCGCCGTGATTTCAGCATTCGGTGTTTGGAGTGTAGTTACACAAGGACTAAAAAAGGTCTTTAGCAACGTATTCGGCTTCATCGTCGATCTGGCGCAAAACACGGTCAACACCGTCATTTCCGTCATTAACGGGATCATTAAAGGTGTGAACGCGGTAGCGGGATTTTTTGGCAAAGTCCTTGGCATGGACACTAAGCAGATTGCAGAGATCGAGTATAAAGCAGACTTTACGAATTTTAAGGATACGGGACAGAAAGCGATAGAAGATTTTTCAATGGATACCTTCAAGGATAAATTCATGCCGGATAAGAGCTTGGGCAAGAACAACGAGGATCTTTTAAAACAATACAACACCGGCAAAACCGGATACGATGTTACCGTTCCGAAAACCACCCCAACCCCGTCCATGCCCGCCATGCCAACGGCCCCAATTCCGGTAGCCCCTGCGGGCGGCAGCATCGATTCCATTGGTAAAGTGGATAACTCGGTGGACGTGGCAAGCGAGGATCTGAAAGTGATGCGCGATTTGGCGGAAGTGAATGCGATCAGCAATATGATCACCCTGACGCCGACCGTGCAGATGACGACGGGAGATATAAATTCCGGGGCCGATCTGGATACGATCATGTCGAGAATTAACCGGACGCTGGAGGAGCAGTTTGTGTCCAGTGCCGAGGGGGTGTACTTGTAGCATGAGCGATTACGGATTTTTTCTGAGCTTCAATAACCAGGAGGAGGTTTTCCGATTTCCGGTGAACCCTGAGCGGATTGACGTCAAGGATAGCGGTGAAGGCAAAACCTATACGGTAGCGGGGCTAGGCGAAGTGAATGCGATTCTGCATCCAAAGCTGACGGAGATCTCATTTGAGAGCTTTTTTCCGGGTAGAGTGTATCCCTTTGTCCATCTAGGCTCTGACAAGAAGCTGAAGCTTCCGATTGAATACGTAAATACCATTAAAGGCTGGATGGAGTCTCGAAGGCCTGTTCGCTTTGTCATGACGGGGCTTGTTCCCGATCCGCTGAGCGGTACGGATGGCAAGAATGTGGTGCGGGCGATGAAGTCTTTTGGCATCAACATGGCGGCCTCCATCGAAAGTTTCAATTGGAATACGATGTCCGGATCGCCGGAAGATATCGAATTCTCGATCACGCTTAAGCGCTATGTGTTCTATGGGGCACGGAAGGTTATGCCGGTTAAGGACAAAAAGGCCGCTGCGGTGAAAACCAAAGACAGGCCGGATGACCGCAAAAAACCAACCTCCTATACGGTTGCCAAAGGCGACACCTTGTGGAGTATTGCCCAAAAGCTGCTCGACAGCGGTTCCCGTCATGCGGACATCCAAAAACTGAATGGAATCAAGGACCATGAGGTCCGGAAGCTGGCCGTCGGCCGGGTTCTGAAAATTCCCTAAAGAGGTGGCATCGTGATCGAACTGATGATTGACCGCAAGAACGGAAGCGTGTGGGATTTGGGACAGATCGTAACCGACATCACATGGAAAACAAGCCGTCAGGCGAAGCCGGCAAGTCTGGATATCAACTATGTGAACGATGGCCTGGCGCAAAGCAAGGCATTCGAAGTGGAGAACGGCGACATTGTGCGCTTCCGCAAGGATAACAAGGATCTGTTTTATGGGTATGTTTTTTCCAAAGAGTGGGGCATGGACGCCCAGGTCAAGGTGATGGCTTACGATCAGCTGCGCTACCTGTCCAGCAACGACACCTACCGGTTCACGAATGCCAAGGTGGAGGATATCATCCGGAAGATCGCCAAGGATTTCAATCTGAAGACAGGAACGCTGGCCGATACGGGCCATACGATCCCTGCCATGCTGGAAGCGGACAAGAAATTGATCGATATCATCTGTAAGGCCCTGGATTCCACGTTGATCGCGACCAAGCAGTACTATATGTTTTACGACCGGTATGGCGAACTGACGTTGACCAACATCAACGACATGCTGCTCATGCTTGCAGTGGGAGAAGACAGCCTCATGACGGATTTTTCATATAAAAAAAGCATCGACAACGAGACGTACAACCGCATCAAAGTCGTGCGGGACAACAAGCAGACGGGCAAGCGGGACGTTTACCTATATCAGCATGGACAAAACATTGCCCAGTGGGGCCTGCTCCAGTTATACGAGGTTGCTGACGAGAACATGAATCCCGCTCAGTTGAAGCAGTTAGCGCAAAATTTGCTGGAGCTGAAGAACAGGGAGCAGCAGACGCTGTCCATCGAGGCTATCGGGGATTTACGGGTCCGTGCCGGAAACACGATCTATGTGAATCTGCCGGAAGAAGGCTTGAAGCCGTATCTCATCGATGAGTGTACGCATAAATTCTCGGACGGTACGCACACGATGTCGCTGAATATGAAGGTGGTGTAAGCAGGGATGCTGGATATTATCAAAAAAGCCAGTCTTAGCGCCGTGGGAAGCACAAACCCGATGGCGGTGCTGTATGGCACAGTCACATCAATCCATCCTCTGGAGGTGAACGTGGATCAGCGTTTCAGCCTGACGGAGGATTTTTTAGTTATCGGAGAGTCGATGACCGAGTACAAGCTGAACATTGGCGGCGCGGAATATGTGATTCGAAAAGGGCTGGAAACGGGAGACACGGTGCTGCTCATTCGTTACCAGGGCGGGCAAACGTATCTCGTGCTGGATCGGTTGGTGAAGCCGTCATGATTCCGCAGGGAGGAACGCTGCAACCGGGTAGCGAGATCATGGAAACACTGGAGCAGCCCAGCCTAACGTATAACTTGAACCTGGAGGAAGGTACGATATCTGGTCACATTGACGGTCTTGAGGCCGTGAAACAGGCAGTCGTCAAAATCCTTCAGACGCGCCGTTTTGAACATTTGATCTACAGCAGCAATTATGGGCAGGAGTTGGACTCCGTCATTGGCCTTGACCCGCTGTGGGCCAATGCTGAAATCGAACGGCACATCAAGGAAGCGCTGCTGCAGGATGATCGCGTGTTGTCGGTGGATGACATGAATATTACGTTTACTGGCGAGTTGGCCATGGCAGAGTTTACGGTCCGAAGTGTGTATGGCACTTACAGTATGACCAAGGAGGTGAGGGAGGATGGTTGAGAAACAGACGTATGAAGCCATTCTGGAGCGGATGCTGGATCGCATCCCGGATGGCATGGACAAAAGAGAGGGCAGCATCATCTACGATGCGTTGGCGCCTTCTGCGGCTGAGCTTGCCCAGATGTACGTGGAATTGGAGTATTCCATGAACCTGAAATTTGCCGCTACGGCATCGGGCGAATTTTTGGATCGGAGCATTGCCTGGTCGGGACTGACCCGAAAGCAGGCTACAAAAGCACAGCTGCTGGGGCAATTTTCGGGCAGTAACGGCGCCCCGGTGGATGTGGCTACAGGGAGCCGTTTTTCATTGGATCCACTGAATTACAAAGTTATGACCCGGCTGGGTGCAGGGCAGTACGTGCTGGAATGCGAGACAAGCGGGAAGGAAGGCAACCGTCGATTCGGTTCGCTGCTTCCGCTGGAATACGTAGAAGGCTTGGTAAAGGCCGAGCTGGTGGAGCTCTGGGTACCTGGCGAAGACACCGAATCGGATGAAGCGTTATATGACCGATACCGCGAAAAAATCTCCCGGCCCGTGACCAGCGCGAACCGGAATCAGTATGAGTTATGGGCGAGGGAGAAAGCCGGGGTCGGCAAGGCCAAGGCTTTTCCGTTATGGGATGGACCCGGCACCGTCAAAGTGGTGCTGCTGGATAACGAGATGCGTTCGCCTACGCCTTCCGTAGTGGAATCGGTGCAGCAGCATATCGATCCGACCATGGATGGCATGGGAGAAGGGGCGGCTCCCGTCGGTTCGGTGGTCACCGTTGTGGGAGCTGCTGAAGTGCCAGTCCATATCGAAGTGCAGGTTACGCTGCTCGATGGGGCTGGCTTGGATGGTGTGCAGGAAGCGATTGAACAAGGCGTACGCCAGTATCTGAAAGACCTCGCCATGTCCGACCCGTTGGTCCGGTATAACCGAATCGCCAACGTGATTTTGGATATTCCGTCTGTCATCGACTACGAGGTATTGACCGTGAACGGAAGAACGGACAGCATTCCGATCGAACCGGAGGCGGTAGCTGTCCTGGGGACGGTGACGGTCCGATGAGTAAAGCCGAAGCCTGGCTGGGTTACTTGCCGTCCTTTTACCATGATGTCCGGGAAATGAAAGCCATTGCCGGAGCCGAAGGGGCTGAGTTGGACAAGCTGGCGCAAGAACTGGAGGATCAGTTGGACCAGTATTATCCCGAAACCGCCACCTGGGCGCTATCCAGGTATGAGCAGGACCTGAACATCCCGGTCAACTTATCCAAGCCGATTGAACAGCGGCGGTCGGTGATTATCTCGAAGATGCGTGGGAGCGGGAAGGTGTCTGCCAGCATGCTCAAAAATGTGGCGCAAGCCTATGAGCGGGGCAGCATCGAGGTATCCGTCCAGCCGGCGGAGTATAAAGTGACGATTCATTTTCGAGATACGCTGGGCATTCCGCCCAATTTAAGTGACTTGAAATCGGCCATTGAGGAGATCAAACCCGCCCATATGGCGGTCGATTACGCCCTGCGTTATCTCACTATCGCCGAGGTGGAGGGCATGACGTTTGAGGAAATATCAGCAACGACACAAGACAGATTGTTGGGAGGAGGAGCCTAAATGACGAATCCGGTTACACCGAATATCGGGTTGAACAAAATCGATCGAACCTCGCCGTCCACGACGTATTTCGATCTGGAGAAGTATATTGATCAAAACGCGGATGCCGTGGATCGGTTCGCAGGTGAAACCAGCGAGTCCATCGACGCTTTGGAAAAGCGCCTGGACACAGAAGAACGCAGGGAAGTCGTGCTGCAGCCGGGGCTTCAGATCGTGAAGGCGGAGCGGAGCGCGCCTTTTAAGTTAAGTGGGATTAAGGGGCGGACGTTGGTTAACCTGCTCGGACGTGATGGTGTTTTTGAATATGTTAATCCGTGGACGGCTTATTCAGTCAAGGGAGCGCCTACAGTCTTCAATAACGAGATTACTGTTATCGGATCGGGTGAAACCACAAACCCGCAAATCAGCAGAAACTTAAAAGCGGCTTCAGTTCCCAAAGTAGGCGACAAGCTGTTTATTCGGGCTATTGCAAAGACGAAAAGCGCCTGTGAAAGCCTGAGAGCTTACTTATACATCAGTACGCCAATAGGCACAAGACACGGGGAAATCATCTTAAGTTCCCCAACGGTGGATAAACCGTACGCACTTTATAAGAGCTTTACGGTTACGCAGCAACTCGTCGATAACTGGGGGACAACTGGTTTTATACTTGTGGCACAGCATACCAGCGCTGCAGCTGCTAAGGATACGGTAGCTGTATACTCACAAGCTGCCCTATATGTTGTGGCGACACAGGATCTCGGATTGACAGATGACGAGCTGGCGGCAAAGTATACGTATGTCAATAGCGTACAGCCTGTACGTAATCCGTATGCGATCCGGTACGGGGAGAATTTGTTGCCATCATTTTATGAATGGAATATTCACGCACAAGCAAAGGCCAGCGGCCCGTATACTCTTTCCCTAGCAAGCACAGCAACTACACAGAACACTTATATAAACATCCCAGTTATGCCGAATACTGATTATGTGCTTTCCGGAGTTGTTACCGGAGGTACGTCGACAACGGGTGGTTATATAACTGTTGGTTGGGTCGACGCTACGGGTACTACTTTCATTTCGTGGGAAGGCGAAATATATACCGGGGGAAGTCCTAGGAAGATTCATTCCCCTGCCAATGCAGTTTACGCTCAGGTTGTATGTACCACAACGGGGGCTGGTAACTACGAGTTTGCGAATGTAATGTTATCCGCTGGCCCCACCACCAAACCGTTTAAACCACGCGAAGACTCCATGCTCGCGCTGCAAACGGACTTATTCGCCGATCCGCAGACAGGTGCGAATGCTGACGAAGTTTTTGAAAAGGACGGGCAGTATTTCAAGTTGGCGAAATGGAAGAAGGTTTCATTGGATGGATCAATAACGTTGGGCATCGCAGCACATTTTGCAGGATTTAAAGTCCTTCAGACTGACCAATACCCGCATCCGCTTCCGAGATGGATTAATTATTCTGGAGTAGCGGTAAAGCATGATGGAAAAGTATTAAAAACAGCAACTTATGGTGGAGCTTGGGCAGCAAATGGCCCGGATACGATGGAAACAGCAATAGATGGAAGATTTTATATTTCTGTTTCCAACGCTGACAGTGGTTGGGGCGACAACTACACGCCAACAATCGACGAGATTAAGGCGTATTTTATGGGCTGGAAGATGAATGATAGTGTTTCCCGTGATAACGTCTATAATGGTACAGGCACCAAAGGGTGGGTATCACTGTATCAAGTATTTGGGGATAGAACCTCATACGACACGAATACAAACGTATTGCCCACAGCACCGCCCCCTGATGGAAAGAGGTTCTCTCCTTACCAACTCATATACCAACTCACAACGCCAACGGTCGAGTCTATCGTCTCCGAGGGGATGCTGACGTTTAATGAAGGCGATAACCAGATCGAGGTTGGAAAGGGGATTGTTGTTCGGGAGAGCGTGAAACCTAACGGGTCGACGTATACGCCGGGTCTAGTGACTATAAACTACAAGTTTACAAGCTTGGTTACTTGGTTGAAATCACCATTAAAGCAATTCGTAGGTATATATAAAAACGTTATGTTAGATTACAGTTGGTCTATTCAAGCAGATACTAGCGTAGTCGCGAACGGTGATTACTTTGCACAGTGTAAGATTGAGAACTTTGACCCGTCCGCAGCCTACTCCGTCACGTACCTGATGCTGGACAAGTCGCCAATAGTCCCATTCAGTGGATCGTACGCTATCAACGAAAAGGCCATGCTTCAAGAGTTGACCGACGCCGTGCAGCAGAATTCGAACGCTGTAACGGTGCTGATGAATAAGAAGGTGGAAAAGAATGTGCCTGTCGTTCAAATTAAACCGACACTTTTGAATGGGTGGGTAGAATATCTAAGCGGCTATCATCATGTTCGGTATTATAAGGATTCATCTGGAATTGTGCATTTGACAGGGCTTGTCAAAACCGGAGCTATAAATACAGAGATGTTTAAACTGGCTGAGGGCTATAGACCTGCAGCTACTATAGTTTTCGCACAACAAGCAAGTACGGGTAGCTCTGCTCGTTTAGACATCTTTCCAGGAGGCGGTGTCTATTTCAACTACGCTGCTTCTTGGAATACTGATTCGTGGGTTAGCTTGGACGGGATTTCATTCCTAGCCGAACAATAAAGGAGGCACCACATGAAAGCCGTACCTAAAGTAAATACAAACGGTCTCTATTTAGAGGACACCTTAGTGGACGATACCTTTTCTGGTGTCGTCCCTTTTTATTCCGACATGGAACCAATACCAAACATTCTAAACGAAACAACAGAACCAAAAAATGAGTCACCCAACGAACCAGAATCCAATATCTCCGGCTACATCATCGGCATCCCGGTAACCCCCGGCTTGTTCCGCCCGCGCTTTGACCTCGAAGCATGGAATGCATACGAGTCTGCCGTAAGCGCAGCACAAGATTCATTTCAACAAGCCTTGTCTAAGTGGCAGGCACTCCCGGATGAGCAGCGCGGCGACATGCCGGTGCTGGAGTCTCCGGCTCAGCCGATATTTTGGGTAGAAGGCCTAACCCCGGAAGAAATCGAGGAGCTAACCAGACCTCAACCAGTAGAGCCTAATGAAATGGATCGCTTAGGTAGCGAGATGGTAACCCGGGAACTGGAGGCCTTGGAGCTGCGTCAGCAGAACGAGGCGCAGGGGGCCCAAATCGTGGGACTTGAATTGCGGCTGCTGTCGTTTGAAAATAGCTGATCGAAAGGAGCGGGAGACGATGTTCGAGAACGATTTTGAACGATTGAAGTATTACTATGAAAAAAAGTGGGCGCAGAAGTCTCAATTGAGACAGTATGTTTCGTTTGGCGTAATCACCTCGGATGAATATGAAGTCATCACTGGCGAGGCATATTAAACGCTGCTTTGAAAGGCCTAACATGAAGGGCTTCAACGGAGAAGGCGGAATCATGCTGGAGAAGCGGAGCGGTCGCCTTTGTCCACGGATTTTAACCCTATCCATAAAGTTATAGAAAATCTGGGGGCAACAGCGATCGGAAGCATGATCCGCATGCGAAGTGATGTACTACTTAAAAGGTGTATCCGTGTATTTCTGATAAAACAACTATGAATAACTTCAACCCAAGCCCTTGGCTCCCCCGAGGGCTTTTTCACACCTTCAAAACCATATCAAAGGAGGAAGAATTATGTATGAGCACATCGGTCAGTTTTTTAAGATGCTGGTGGCGGGGACGGGGGCCGTGACCGGGTACGTCTGGGGCGGATGGTCGCTGCCGCTGCATCTGTTGTTGTGGTTCGTGGTGATCGATTGGTTGACCGGGTGGGGCGCGGCCTGGATGAACGGCGAGCTGCGCAGCCGTATGGGTTATACTGGAATTGCACGCAAAATGACCATTTTTCTCATCATCGCCCTGATGCATCTGGTGGACCGGGTGCTGGGGGAGATGAATTATTTTCAGAATACGGTGATCTTCTTCTATCTCGCGAATGAGCTGCTGTCTATTATTGAGAACGTAGGAAGAATGGGGGTACCGATCCCCCAGTCCCTGCGTAATGTGGTACAGGTATTCCAGATCAAATCCGAAGAAGGGGATAAGCCAACCGCACGAAAGGAGGAGAAAAAGGATGAAGCCCTCTGAATTTATAGCCAAGCTGGCACCCATAGCTGCTCAGGACATGCGTCAGTACGGGGTACCCGCTTCGCTTACGCTTGCCCAGGCAATCCTGGAATCCAACTGGGGAACGAGCGGCCTGACGCAAAAGGCGAACAATCTGTTCGGCATTAAAGGAACCGGCCCAGCGGGCAGCGTGACCATGCAGACAACGGAATATCGGGGACAGACGCCCTATACGACCCAAGCTTCATTTCGAAAATACAACCATTGGCATGAATCGGTTGCCGATCATACCCGGCTGATCCTGAACGGTACGCGTGACAAGCCGCAGCGCTACCATGGCGTGTTATGGGCGAATTATAAAACGGCGGCAACGGAGATTTGGAGAGGTGGCTATGCCACAGACCCCAATTATCCCAAAAAGCTCATTTCCATCATAGAGCAGCATTCGCTCCATCAATATGATGTGCCTAGTCCGGAGGAGGAGGAACGCATGAAAATCGAACAATTAACGGCAGAACTGCAAAAAACGCAGGACCAAGTTCGGCAGCTTAACGAGCAGTATGCTTCGGCAATGAAACTGCTAACCGAGCAGGACCATGCCATCAAGCAGATGAATGCCAGGCTTAAGGCGGCGGAGACGGAGAAGCCTGCGAAGGTTCCGTCTTGGGCGGAACCGGCGGTACAAGCTGCAAAACAGGCAGGAGTACTTCATGACCCTGAGGGCAGCTTCGATTTTTACCGGATCATGACCGTGCTTTATCGTCTGGGGATTATCCATAAAGAGAGTAAGTGAAAGCTGAGTTTTCTTTAAGAGACGGTTCATCTAATTAACATGGCAGGGGTTTATTCTTTTGAATGACTTTGGATACAACTTGAACTTGAAGTATAAGGAAAACAAAATAAGAAACCGCTTGGTCGCCAATAGGCGGCCTTTTTATTTGGCACGGGTTTTACAGGGAAAATCCCTGATTATATAAACCAGAAGGAGAACAATCATGATGGCAAAGTATCTGTTAACGCATGTAGAAGGGGAAAAGGCTTATCCGGGTGTAGAGGAATTCGATGGGGATATTCATGCTTACATGGAATCAAAGGCATTGTATATCCGTACCATTCCCTTGACTAGCGGTGTGAACGGAAATTATGTCTACGCCGACGGTCAGAAGGACCGCTTCGGTGATTCCGTCACGCTGGGACTTCTGACTTTTGTGCAGAATACGATCCCCGCCCGGCATATTCGCTGGATTATTGCCCCGTTGTAGAAGGAGCTGGCGCATTGGCGGTAGGCGCGGTATAAATTACCGCTTATATGTAATATTTATCGGTCTATATGTTTAACCAAGCAGGAATAGCCTGAAAAAAGAAAAGTCGCCTAGCGGCGACTAAAATAAAGCAGCGATGCAGCTTTCGATGATTTTTCTACTCCGGGTTGCCATAATGTAATATTTATCAGTCAATATGTTTAACCAACTGGGAAACCAACTAATTTCTCAACGTAAAAGGCAGATTAACGTGCCTCCCCATTACGTTTTTCACGCATTATACCTTACCTCACTTCACCCTCACCGTCCCCACCGCATTTGCTTGATTCCCCGCATGATCCGTAACGGTATAGGTCACCGTGTAGATTCGGCTTTGACCGCGTGCCGATTTCTCCGCGCGCAGCCGGAAATGAGTGTCATGGGTACCGAATTCGGCATCCTGAACATCCGGTCCTTGATCACCTCCCTTGCCTTTGCTTTCGCTGTTACTCGCGTCCTTACCTTTCTCAATCGAAATCTCCTGGATATCTCCGTTCTGCCCCTTGCCGCCTGCACTCTCGATGGTGATGGAGGTTAGCACGATGGACGCAACGCCAGAGCCTTCATCGCTGGATTCGAGGCTGGCGCGAATATCGACCATTTTGCGATTCGGCGCCTTCAATACGGAAGGCGAGAGCGTAACCGTAAGAACCGGGGCGATTTTATCGATGTTCGACACGCTTGCCGTTAGGGTGCCTTCGTTGCCGTCCTCATCCGCATATTCGAAGGTAAACGAACCGTTCTCCGTAAACCTGTAAGTTGGAGATCCGCCGTTATTCGTAACGGTAATCGGACTCTCCGACACCAAGGCTGCTACAACGTCCCCATTCGTTGGGGCCGTCGTGCTGTACTCCAGGCCCACGGTGAGATCGGTATACGTGACGTCAGGTGCCGCCGTGAAGTTCTCGCCGATATTGTCCAGCGTATTGCCGCCTAACTTAATATGCTTGCCTGCCTGGAGCTGAATTCCGTTGCTGTTGCCGGTGATGACGTTGTCCAGAATCTGCACGTTCTCCGGGTCTCCGGCTCCGATGCCGCCCGCGTTGGTGTCCCCGTTGTCGTGCTCGAGCAGGATGCCCCAATAATGCTCGGCGGTGTTCTGACGGATCGTGTTGCCTTTGATGATCGTGCCCGGCCCGTTCAAAATATTGATGCCTGCCGCGTTAGGAATATCGACGGTATTCTCGATGCGGTTGTTCTCGATGATGGTATCCGGCGAGCCCATCGATACGACGATGCCTTCCCGGGCATTGCGGATCGTGTTGTCGTGGATATAGTTTTGCGGGCCGGATTTGCTGTGATTGGTCGGGGCGGTCCCCCCGGTATTCCCGATGCCGATGCCGCCGCCATACGGCATGTCGGTGATCAGGTTATCGTGGATCTCGTTAAAATACTCCAGCTCCCCGTGCAGATCAATCGCATCCAGCCGGACCTGTTGGAATTCGCTGTGCCGGATCACATTGTTATGGGCCACATATTGAATGAGTGCGCCGTGTCTCAGGTAAGGCCCCTCGAAGGAGGAATTCTCGACCAGATTCCACCTGGTATCGTTGGCAAACCCGTTGCGGTCGACCTTCGGCACGCCCTGAATGGATACGCCGTACCCGGCACCGCCCGGACCGAGGTCCGTGGCATTTCGGAACGTCGTGTTGCGGACGACGATGTCATGGCTGTTCTCGATGCGGACGCCCATGCGGCTGAATTTCTCGATCGTCACGCCGTCGATCGTGATGTTGTACGATGGCGCCTCGCCATAATTGGCGGCAATGATCATCATGTCGGGGCCTCCGGCATCCGGGTTGTTGATTCTGTGATCCGTCGTGTACTGGCCATCCCAGGCAGATGTCAGCGTCAGGTTGGAGATGGTCAGGTCATGCTGTTTGGCGGATCTCAGCATCGTGCTGTTGCGGACCTTGTTCAGCGAGGTCTTTAGAATCGCGCCGTTCTGGCTTTCCCCGCGTAAATTGACCTCGGATTTCAGCATCAGATTGGTCAGTCCATCGGGCGTGCTGTTTAAGTTGTAAACCCCATTCGGGAAAAACACCTCGTCGCCCGGGAGCGCTTCATCCATCGCTCGTTGGATCGCCGGTCGATCGTCCGTTGCATTGTCTGCAGGATCAGCCCCGTAATCGACCACGTTCAGCGTCCTTCCGGTAGCAGCAAAAGCCTGATGCACCGGATGGTCGCTGCCGTCCGCATTCTTCATGCCTGGGGCGGTAAAAGGAACGGTACCCTCCGGCGGCTGCGGCACAAAATCCGGAATGATCGCCACGGGCATATCCCCGTTAGCGAAGGGCGGATAGATATGAACTTCCGTTAGGCTCGTATAGGCACTGCCGTCCGAATTTCCGCGCCCGGTCAGCCTCACGTAGCGGGCGTTCGTATCTGGAACGTCAAAAGCCTGCATTGCGGTGGTGGTTCCGCTGCTCGAACCGTTGAAGAGGGAAGACCAGGTCACGCCGTCATCGGAGGCTTCGATATCGATCTCCGTAGCGCGAGCGTCCCCTTTATAGAAGGCGATACCCAGATAACCGATGTCCCGGGCCTCGCCGAGATCGTACATGATCCACGGACCGTCGCCGGCGGCAGACCAGCGGGTGTATAGATTCTGGTCCAGGGTATTATCCTCGATGTTGCCGTCGCTGCCGCTTGCCGTGACCGAGGCCACAGGCCAAGGGGCTAAGGGAGCGCTAAGCGTCGTAACCTGGAGCGTCAGCGGAACCGGACTGACGTTTCCGGCCGCATCCACGGCCTCGACCTTATAGCTGTACTCCGTGTGCGGTGATAGTCCCTCCGCTTCATGGCGGGTGATGTCGGAGCCCAGCTCCATGACTTTGACGCCGTTTTGATAAACGTTGTACTTCGCGACGATCTTGTTGTCTTCCGCCGTCGGCCATGACAAAAGCACATAATCTTCGCCAATGCTGCCGATGGACAGGCGGCTTCCGTCCGGCCAGGACGGCGGCGTTGTATCCTGACTGGAATCCACCCATTCGCTCACGACCATGGCAGGTCTCGGATTGCTGGAGCCGTTGGCTTCCTTGGTATAGATATTGACGCTGACACCGGAATGGGCCGCATCCGCCAGGAGAAACGATACGCTGCCATCTGTTAGGTGACTGCGGACATAGTCCGTCACATCGACGCTGTATACCTCCGGCCGGCCGCCATTCTCGGCCTGTACGGTAAACGATCCGATATAAGCATTTGGATCGAGAACGTTCACGGGTGCATTGTTCCAAGTCAGTTGGCTTTCGCTCCAGGCTGTATCCTCGATCCCGTAGAGGGAGAGCTCAAGATCCGTGTTGCTGGTGCCTTTTTTCGCGGCGACCTGGAATTCGTACCGGTAATCGGGATCGCTCAGAGTGGAAGCATCGAATTTGAAATAGACATACCTTTTGTTGGTTGTACCGGATGAAACGCTAAACAAACCGACGCTTGTGCCTGTAGCGGAATTGATATTGGCGTCCGGTTTGGAGCTGTCGATCAAGGCATCGTCCGAGGGCTCCAAACGGCCGACCTCAACGGGAATGCCCGTTGAAGGATCGGTCGGATCGGTGGGATCGGTCGGATCCGTCGGATCAGGAGGCGTGTAGCCGTCTTTGTAGAGAATCGGCGTCGTGACCTCCAGATTCTTCACGTGCTGCTCCATGAAGGCCCAAGCTTCCGCATCCGCGGTTGTTTTGGCTTCTCCGGTAAAGCCGTGGCCTTGGCCGGGAACGATTTCGAAATCGACCACAGGAACGCCGGCTGCCGTCAATTGATTGGCGAAGGTGACGCTGTCGGTATAAGGGATGGTGGCGTCCGCGTCTCCATGCCGAATCCAGAACGGCGGATCATCGGGAGTGGCGTACGTTCCGGGCATGGCAAGCCGTGCTTCAATCGGGACGGACAGGGCGTTATGCCCGCCGAGCAGCTTCGTGACCGAACTGTACCGGTCGGCAAAATCGGTCGTGAAATCGGCAGGTCCGTACCAGTCCACCACGGCCTGCACCTTGGTGGAGTATTCCGGCCAGCCGCCGGCGCCTTCGATATCGGGAAGCTGCACCGAATCCCCGGTATCCAGCGTAACCGTATCCTCCAAGGTCAGGTCTCCCGTCGTTCCGAGCAGGGAAGCGAGATGCCCTCCCGCCGAAGTGCCCCAGACGCCGATTCGGCTCGGATCGATGTGGTATTGCTCGGCGTGGGCCCGCAAATAACGGATGGCCAGCTTCACGTCTTGAATTTGGGCCGGGTAAGGCGCTTCGGGAGTTAGACGGTAGCTTAAGGAAACGCCGATATACCCACGTTTAAGGACATAGTTGCAGATGCTGCCCAATGCGTTTTTGCGGTCGCCCTTGTTCCAGCCTCCGCCGTGAATGTAGATCATGACCGGCATGGGCTCGGCCGGGGGAGTGCTCGGAACGGCGATGGACGTATAGAGGTCCCGGTCGCCGGCTTTGCCGATCAAAACGTCCTCATAGAGGGTTACGCCTTCCGGAGCAGGGTATGGGCCGGTTTCGGCCGGCGGGGGTTCAGGCACGGGATCGATCGCAGGCGGAATGCCCGGGATGGCCTGACCGGACAGCGAGACGCTGTCGATATACATATTGGCGTTCATCGGATCACCTACCCGGAACTGGATTCGCACGTTCGGATTGCTGTTCGCTTCCGGCGGCAGCGTCCAGGTTTTTAACGTGTTGGATTCGCTGCGCGGCGCTTCAGGAGTTCCCGGGGCCAGCTTGAAATCCTCCAGCAGGCTCCAGGTCGCGCCTTCGTCGCCGGACCACTCTGCCACGATGCTTCCGCTGACATAAGAAGAGGCTCTCGTATAATAACTCAGCTTGATGTTGCCGTAACCCGTCGTATTGACGGGCAGATAGACGGAATCGGTCACGTCGATTTTCATGAGGTTCGGCGTGGACGGCGCGCTGCCGGATACGGAGGTCTTGGCTTTGCTTCCGCCTTCCCCGGTTTGAACCCAGGGCAGGGGAACGACGACTCCTCCGGCGGTGCCGTATCGCTCTGAATCGAAGTTATCGGAGAAGAATAGAACATCCGGACCTTCTGGCTCCGGTAGGGGATCGGAAGCTGAGGCAACAGATTCTGCCGCAAGATCGAATTCTGCAACAGATTGTGCAGATATAACAGGAAGCTGCCCTGGGGATGCCATGACGCTCATGGTTATGAGCAGGCAGAGGACTAGGCATGAGAACCGGTAAAGTTTCTTCTTCAACGTTTCATCCCTCGCTTTTCGATTGGTAGTTGAAGCGTGTTTAAGAACGCCCGGAAGCAGGCGCTGGACTGTCCCGGGCATCGGATGGACAAGTGGAAGCTACGGATGCATGTGCGTTAGTGAGAAGAAGGTGGCTTTGACATGGTCGGATTGATCGGAGTTGGTATCGGATTTGTTCTGGTTATAGACGCCTGCTTTGAAGTAAAGATATTTATCGTTGTAACCGCTTGGGAGGGTATGGTTCACGGTGGTGGCCGATCCGCCCTCCGGGATTACTTTTACCGTCATGAGCAGTCCGGTCACCTTGATTTCATAGCTCCATGTCTGGCCGAGGGCAATGCCGTTTACAGGGTTAAGCTGGTTCGGTCCGCCGAGTATGTTCACCCAGGTGTTGTTGTTGTCCAGATCATCGGTCCCAAAATAAACCGCACCTCTGCTGTCCGAAGGACGCTTGTGGTAATAAAGCCGTATCGGCTCGGTGCTGGGGCCATGGATTTGCCCGACCACGACGCGGCCGATTTTATCGGCTTCGTTACCGCTGACGGATACACGATCCACGCGTAAGGTAGCCTTCATCGTTCCATCCACGCCGCCGGCCTGCGACTTTATGGATGGGGAGGAGGTAGAGGTTACCCAATTATTGGCCCATGAGGAGGCGCTGTTCGTCGACGGATTCAGCATTTCCCGAAGCTCGGAGCGGGTGTAGGTGCTGTTCGTGGTGGTCTCGCCGATATTAGGGGATGTGAATACCATGCCGCCGGTGACGGGATCGGTATAGAACCAATCCGGATGCTCGTAGCCGCCGGCGAGTGCGCCGGCTGGAATCTCGGACGCGTCAGGCAGGGTGATTTTCCACTTGGTTAGGTCAAAATTGCCCGAAGGGGGTTTAGCCGGGTCAAGGTTTCCGCTTCCTCCATCCGTAGTACCTCCCCAAATTTCGACCTCCGTATAGCTGTTCCAGTCATTTGAGGTGTTGCCGTAGCCCACAATGCGTACATACCGGGCTTCAGCGACGGGGATGGAGAAGGATTGCAGCTGGTTGTTTTGAGCGCTAGTGACAGCGTTCCGTGCTTGAAGCCAGTTGGAGCCATCCGATGAGGTTTGAATATCGAAGGTGAATGTGCGCGTGTCTCCGTTGTAAAACGCGATCTTGACCAGTGAAACCGGTTGGGCGGACCCCAGATCCAGCCTCAGCCAAGTGCCGTCGCCTTCGCCGGACCAGCGTGTGCTAAGACTGCCGTCCACCGCTTTCGATGCATCGCAAGCACAGCGGGTGTCGTAGCTGCTGGCCGATGCGGAAGCCGGGTACTTGCTCTCATTAGCTGCGACACTCTGTCCTTCAAATAGACCAGCAAGCAGCATGGCTGCACTGATCAGGCAGAAAGTCATTTTTTTGGATAAAGCAAACCTTCGTTTCACGGCGATCCCTCCCGTAGGTTGATGTAATCGTTAATAAATATCATTTCCCTCCTTTCTGCGGTGCGCTTCAGACTGGCATGACAGCGCTTACCTAAAACGTAGCAAGAATGTGCGCACAGGTCTTGTGTTAATCCTATAAGTACTTGGTATTTTTGCATAATGGGAGGATTTATTGCGCCTTCTGCCCTCCCGCAGCTTTCCTGGATGATGAAGCATCGTGTATTTGGATATCGTCACACCTGACTCGGACAGGAAATATCTTGTTTCGCGATAACGGATAGGATGAGCCGGGTATACAATGAGGGAACAGGCGGAAAGGGAATAACATTTTTCTTCGGATGCCGTATGGCATATAATCTAAAGAACGAACGATTCCGAATCGACCTTAAATAGATAAAAAAAACAGGAGTGGGACAAATGACACTGAAGGAGCTTAGAGAGCATCGCCAATATCCGGAGCAAACGAAGTCGGATGCTTCGCGCGCGGTATACGAGCGGGATTATTCGCGCCTGATCCATTCGCCGACGTTCCGCAGGCTGCAAGGAAAATCGCAGGTATTCGGCGCCGGCACCGGCGATTACTACCGGACGCGCTTAACGCATTCGCTTGAGGTGGCGCAGATTGCGAGAGAAGCGGCACGGAGCCTGACGCGTCTTTATCCCGAAGTGCTGCCGGAGCAGGCCGAGAACGCAGGGCTGATGATTGATCCCGAGGTGGTGGAATGCGCGGCGATCGCCCATGATTTCGGGCATCCTCCGTTCGGCCATAAGGGCGAAGAGGTGCTGCAGGGCATTCTGGAGAAACTCATTGACCGCAGGACCGAGAAGGAGCTGACGCGCCAGCCCGGTACGCCGACACCGGAGCAGGCGGCCGAGGTGCAGCAGGCCATGCGGCGCAAATATGAGCATTTTGAAGGGAACGCGCACAATTTCCGGCTGATCATGTTTTTGGAGAAAAGAGAGAACGTAAACGGCCTCAACCTGTCGGATGCGGTGCTGCTTGGCATCAACAAATATCCGTTCTCCGGCCTGGATAATCCCAAGGGGATGTACCGGCATGAATGGGAATACATCTCCCATATCCGGAATGAGTGGCAAATATCCGGAACGCACAGAACGCTGGAAGCGCAGCTTATGGATCTGTGCGATGACATCGCGTATTCCGCGCACGATCTGGAGGATGGCATCAAAGCAGGGAAGATTGAGGTGCACGAGCACTTTCTGCGGGACAGCCATCTCAACAAGTTGATCGTGCAGAAGATCATGACGCTGGAAGACGAGGTGTGGAAGGGATGGACCAAGGAGCAGATCCAGCCGAAAGTGGATTTGGTGCTGGACGAGTTTCTGAAAATATGGAACGAAAAAATGCCGACCTGCGAGAATGATTATTCACGCACCCGGCGCGAGGTCAAGGCCTACTGGGTCAGCCTGTTTGTGGGCAGCCTTGGCGTGATCGCGAACGGGGATTGGAAAAAGGTCACGTTTGTCAAAGACGGCGTCGAAGACGAGGATATGCTGCGTACCGTCAGCGTCCTGAAAAGTTTCGCCTGGGTGACCATGATTCGCGACCTGCGGGTTCAGCGCCTGCAGAAGCGCAGCGAATGGATCATCAAGCGCTTGTGGGATGCCTTTCTGGATCCTGTCGCTTCAACGGCGATCATTCCATCCGACTGGCTCCAGCGATACGAAGCGGACCAGAAGCGGGCGAATCCGATCTGGACGTGGGAGCATATGGTGATTGATTATATCGCAGGGATGACGGACGCTTTTGCCGAGAAAATCTATAACGAGTTGTACGGGCTCAAGGTAGGTTCGATCTATGATTTGGATTAGTAACGGCGATACAAGGGGGATTGCATGAATAGCCAATTGAAACTGAGCGTGCTTGATCTGGTTCCGCGATGGGGAGAGAGCTCGTTCGAAGAAGCCTTGCAGCAAGCGGTGATACTGGCGCAGTCTGCGGAACAATGGGGCTACGGGCGATACTGGGCAGCGGAGCATCATGATCTGGAGCACCTGTCCTGTGCGTCGCCCGAGATCCTGCTGTCCCATATCGGCGCCCGAACAACGCGCATCCGGCTTGGTTCCGGGGCCGTGCTGCTGCCCCATTACAGCCCGCTGAAGGTGGCGGAGAATTTTCGCATGCTGGCGGCGCTGTATCCCGGTCGCATCGATCTCGGGATCGGGCGGGCGCCGGGAGGTTCGGCCCATACGAGCATGGCGCTTAGCGGGAATTTCCTGGGGCATGTGGCGGATTTGCCGCAGCGGATTCGGGCTTTGACCGAACTGCTGGAGGACCGGTATCGCTACGACGATGTGCCGGTGGCAGCCAAACCGGTACCCTCAGCGCAGCCGGTGATGTGGATGCTGGGCACGAATACGAAGGGTGCCGGGTATGCAGCCGAATTCGGGACGGGCTATGTATTCGGACAGTTTATGAGCGATACGGACGGGGCGGAGATTCTCCGTTCTTACAGGGAAGGCTTTCAGCCAAGCGCTGATCTGAGAGAACCGCGTGCGATGGTGGCGGTGAGCGTGATTTGCGCGGAGACGGAGGAGCAAGCAAGAAAGCTGGCCGCGTTAATTCCACGGCCTGGGGAGAGCGACCTTCCTTCGGAACCGACGGATTCCGATTCTTCCGGTCCATCCCGGAGGCTAATCATCGGCACGCCTGCAAGCGTGCGAGATAAGCTGCAGATGATGGCGGAAAAATACCGGTGCGACGAGTTCCTGGTCGTTACCCCCGTGAGCGATTACGATGCGCGGCTGGAATCGTATCGGCTGTTAATGGGGCAGTAGCGACTGCTGCACACTGCTGCACATATATAATAGAAGAGAGACGAAATACATGAAGAATACGAACGACTATGACATGACCTTCGGTCCGTCCTCCATGAGCGATAAATCATCTTATCTGTATACGTATGCCTGTCATGAAACCGAGCGGGCGCTATGCTTGATGGAGCTGACGGAGCTGTTCGGTCAGGGGCCTGACGGTGCGGACTGGCTGGAAAGCGAGCGGCGGGTCGATCCGGATCGCAGCCCGTTCCTATCGGCCAGCCTTGACGTCAAGATGACTGGAGATTCCATCGAAAGCATCGCCGAGCAAGCAGGCCGCATTCGACTTAACCAAACGACCTTCAAAGTCGTCTGCCTTAAGGCGGGCGATCGTTTCAGCTATGATCAATTGCGCGGTTTCGAACGGATGGTAGGTGGCCGAATCGAAGGAACGGCGCAGATGAAATCTCCGGATGTCACGCTCGGCCTGATATCCCTAAACGGAATCTGGCGATTGGGGGTATTGCACGAGCCTGAACGTGCCTGGCTGGAGCATAAGCGGAAGCCGCAAAATTATTCGACAGGGCTCAGCTCGAGGGTGGCCAGGGCGCTGGTCAATCTGGCCGTGCCTCGGATAAACGGTGCCACGCTCATGGATCCCTGCTGCGGAATGGGAAATGTATTGATCGAGGCATTCTCGATGGGAATCCCGGCCGAGGGCCGTGACATCAATCCGCTCGCGGTTCGGGGAGCGAGGGTGAATCTCCGGCACTACGGTTATGATGACAATAAAGTTGCCGTCCAGGACATGAACACGCTGCATGGACATTATGATGCCGCTGTACTGGATTTGCCGTATAATCTGTGCTCCGTCTTTCCAGAGGATGAGCAGTTGCGGATGCTGAAAAGCTTACGCCGCTTGTCAGATCGTGCTGTCATCGTAAGTACGGAGCCGCTAAGAGAGCAGCTGACGGACACGGGGTGGAAGGTGCTTTCTCATTGCACGACCCGCAAGGGGAGCTTTGTAAGGGATATTTGGCTGTGCGAATAAACGGCTCCCCGATTTATTCGGCAGGATCATATCGATACTTCTCCAAATCAATGATGCCTTTGTGATTGACGGCAACACCTTCGTCCTGCAGATACAGCTCCTGCATGAGCCTGGACTCATCGTCTTGGATCGCGATTTCTCCTTTGGCGTTGATGACCCGATGCCACGGCAGCTTGTGAATATGACTGAGGGTGTGAAGTATTCTGACGACCTGCCGGGCGCCCCTGGGGCTGCCGGCCAGTCTGGCCACCTGTCCATAAGTCATCACGTATCCTTCCGGAATGCTCTGAATCACTTCAATGACGCGTTTTGTAAACGGCTGCATTTATGTGTGCTCACTCCATTTTCCATATAAATAAAAAGGGCGTCCCGGCAGGCAAGGTAAACCCCGGGACGTTCCTTTTTTTGACAAGCTCCTTAACCCAACGCGTGGATCTAGA
Organism: Priestia sp. BR_2; assembly: GCF_041954005.1. NCBI lineage: Bacteria > Bacillati > Bacillota > Bacilli > Caryophanales > Bacillaceae > Priestia > Priestia sp. BR_2. The sequence goes on from NZ_JAVFHM010000294.1 coordinate 149,312, forward strand.
TACGAAACGGTGCTTCACGACTTGTTGCCTGGTCTTAGTACGACTTGCTGTAATCGATCACATTGCGGGATAACGGCTCTCCGTTTACGTAGTGCTTTAAATTCTCCAGGAAAATATCCACGGCACGCTCGCCGTATCGATCCGTATCGCCTGCCATGTGAGGCGTCATGATGACGTTGTCCAGGTTCCACAGCGGATGGTCCGCAGGAAGAGGCTCTTCCTCGAAGACATCCAGACCCGCGCCTGCCAAAGCTCCGGATTGCAGCGCTTGGACCATGTCGTCCGTGACCACGGTCTGGCCGCGGCCTACGTTCACGAAGAAGGCGGAGTCCTTCATCGCCGAGAACCTTGCCGTATTGAACAATCCGCGGGTTTCATCGGTCAGCGGCAGGATATTGACGATGTAATCGCCTTGCGCCAGTGCTTCATCGAGCTGATCGACCTTATACATCGATTCCACGTTAGGATCGGACTTGCCGGAGTTGCGGACCCCGACGGTCCGCATGCCGAACGCCTGGGCCACCCGTGCCGTATGGCTGCCGATTTGGCCGACGCCGACGATGACGATGGTTTTGCCGGCCAATTCCGTGAACGTGCCGGATGTATCCCACTTGTTGTTCGACTGCTGACGGATCGCGAGATGAAGGTTGCGGTTGAAGGCCAGGATCATCGCAAAAATATGCTCCGTGATCGGAACGCTATGTACGCCGCTGGCATTGGTCAACTGAATGCCTTTTTCCTCTAGTTCCCGGAGCGGCATTTTATCCACCCCGGCCGACCAGGCTTGAATCCATTTGAGCTTACTGTCGGCGGACAATACCTCGTCCTGCATGGAGCGTGACCAGCCGATCATGATCTCGGCATTCCGAACGATGCTTCCCGTCAGCTCTTTCGCTTTTGTCACCAACAGGTCATAGTCGGGGGCAATCTCCTTGATTTTTTGCTGCTGCTCGGCGGTTAAGTCGTGTATGGCCACGATGTTCGGCATGGTACTACCTCCTAAGGAATATGATGTTCAACCAGAATCATAGCGAAAATCTCTTAGGGAACATATTATCAGAAATCATCGCTTTGCGCATGAACGAACGGACGCGATTGGTAAATTTGTACATGAATTATTGTCCGATTTATGGTAAATTGAAGCTTCATCATATTTTTAGGCGAATTTGATGTACCCCTCATACTATTTTCAGATATTCTTGCTCAAACTATAAACGAACCAGGAAAACATGGTGGCAGTGCTTAGACTGCTAGCGATAAAAGATGATTGGAAGGAAGTGTCGTAGTTGAGCCATTCGGCTGAGGGAGCTATGGATCGTTTGTTTGTTGCCGTGCGTCTGCCTTCGGAGGTCTCCTCCCGGATACAGGATTGGACGGAAACATTGAGGAAGCAAGCCAATTTCAAAAAATGGGTTCATCCGCAGGATTACCACATTACCTTACAGTTTCTGGGCGATACGCCCTCTCATCGCATAGCGGAGCTTACTGGTGCGCTCCAGGAGGTAGCCAAGGAACGCAAGCCCTTCAAGCTCAGTCTTTATGATGCCGGCGTGTTCGGGGCAAGCGGCTCCCCAAGGATTCTATGGGCTGGGGTCGGCGGGGATCTGAATGCGCTCGCTGAGCTGCAGCAATCGGTCGTGTCGCGGATGGAATCTTTCGGATTCGTACCGGAGGAGCGTCCCTTTCGACCGCATATTACGGTTGGCCGGAAATTTCAAGGAAATCAAACATTTTCTTTGGATGTTATCGGAAAAGGACCCGAACCTATCCAGTGGGACGTGCTAGAAATGGTTCTTTTTCGAACAAATTTACAGGCGAGCCCGATGTACGAAACCGTAGGTGTGGCGCGGCTTTCGACCATTTTTTGAAATTGAAAATAGAATGTTCATAAAATTACCATGTTTTCAACGCCTAAAAATGTGGTTACATAGTGTAGAAATGTGCCGACATCATAGGAGGAAAAATATGGTTATGAAAGTGCTACGGCAAAATCGCTGGGTTGCGCTGCTCATCGGAGCGCTCTTTGTGAGTTTGTCTCTTATAAGTTTGCTTGGAATGCAATCGAAAACGACGGAAGGGAAAGAGCCAAAGCAGGACATGCCCAAATTTGTAACGGCTGCTCCGGTTCCGGAAGGCGACCCTGATCACTACGTTAAAGCTGAGAGTAGGCAGCAGGATAGGGAACCTGTCAACATTTTGTCTTCAATTGTTTTCCAAGAGTGGAATAAGCCGGGGAGCAAGGTTCATGCTTTTTCAAACGCAAAAGGCATTGGTTTAGCCTCCGGGAAGATCGACTCGAAAGCATCATTGAAGACTGCAGATGAGAAGAAGAAAGCAACCAAATCTCAGGCTGCGGACGGGAAACCGGCAAAACAAAAGGGGACTCATGTCGTCAAATCCAAGGCGGAAAGCCTATCACCCCCCACAACTTTATTCTTCACAAGAACAAATACGTTAACCCAGGACCAAAAAGACAAAGCGACCTGGACCTATGATTTGTCAGCTGAAGAACTGCTTCTGCTCCAGAAGATTGTCATGGCAGAGGCGGAAGGCGAACCGTACGAAGGCAAGGTGGCAGTTGCCAACGTTGTCTTAAACCGGCTGCGGTCAGCCAATTTTCCCGATACGATTACCGATGTCATCTATCAAAAGCATCAATTTAGTCCTGTAGCGAACGGGCGTCTTAAACGTGTCCAGCCGAACGAAGAGACGATTAAGTCCGTGAATGCGGCGCTTCATGGCCAAAAAGAGGTGAAGGACGATACGTACTTCTTCCTGTCTTTGAAGCTGGCTCAGGATCTCACGGTGCATCATTCCAGGACTTTTGTTAAAAAAATAGGAAATCACTCTTTTTACAAGTAGTGCCCATAAGGGTAAACTAGGATGTAGGAGGTGTGTTTAACCATGAATATTACGTATTATGGCCATTCCAGCATATTGGTGGAGGAAGGCGGCGTTCGTGTCATCATCGACCCGTTGCTGTCCGGTAATCCCGGTTCCGGCATCGAACCCAATGACGTGAAAGTGGATGCAGTGGTTCTGACGCATGGGCACTCCGACCACTTTGGCGACTGCATCGAAATCGCGAAACAGAATGATTGTCCGATTATCGCCGTGTACGAACTCGCCGTGTATTGCGGCCAGCAGGGAGTCAAATCCCATGGAATGAATATCGGCGGAAGCGCGCAGTTCGACGGTTTTAAGGTGAAGTTTACCCCGGCCTTCCATTCTTCCTCCATCTCGGTGGGGGATACCTGGATCTATGCGGGGCAGCCTGGAGGCGTCATTCTGACCATGGGTGGAAAAACGTTCTATCATGCTGGCGACACAAGTTTGTTTGGCGATATGCGCCTGATCGGAGAGATGAACAACATCGATACAGCCGCGCTGCCGATCGGGGATATGTTGACGATGGGCCCGCAGGACGCCCTGCTGGCCGCACAGTGGATTCGTGCGAAGCATGTCATCCCGGTGCACTATGACACGTTCCCGGGCATTAAACAGGATGCAAGGGCCTTCTGCGACGAACTGGCCCAAACGGGCATTCAGGGTCATCCGTTGAAAGCAGGAGAAACGCTGGAAATATAGATCGATTTATACTTAAAAAAGCTTCCCTGTCACATAGGACAGGGAAGCTTTTTGGTAGAGGATAAGTGCATAAGCGCGTTCTGGGAACAGGATGCATATTAGGGCTGGTCCGCCAATATTTTGACGGCATCTTCGGGATAAACGGGTATGCGTCCTTCGGCCAGCAATCCCATCACCTGGCCGGCGCAGTGATCGGGCTCCAGATGAGGCGTGCGCTGCCGGACCGCTCCGTTACGCTTCTTCTCCACCTGGTCATAATGATCGGACAGCAGGTTCAGCCACTTGTCGATCACGGCAGGGGAGTCGAGAATTTCCCCGTAGCCTTCGCTGACAAAGAAGTGGGAATTCACTTCTTCCTGTCCCGGGATAGGCTCATAGAACAGCATCGGAATTCCCTTGGCGGCTCCTTCCGTGCATGTCATCCCGCCGGGCTTCGTAATGAGAAGATCGGACACGTCCATCAATTTATGTATATCGTCCCGATAACCGAGAACATGAATGTTGGGATGCTGGAAGATCGGATCTTCGCGCATGCTGGCAACCAGCTTATCGTTCTGTCCCATACAGAAGACCAGCTGGATATCATCGGCCCTGCCGGCCAGCTTGCTGAGCAACTCCTTGTTGAATACGAGGCCCCATCCGCCCCCCATGATCAGCACGGTGGGCATGTTCTTTAATTCAAGCTCGGCCTGCAGCGCAACCCGGCTGCCTCTTTCCCAGAACTTCGGATGCACCGGAATGCCGGTCACATGGATGAATTCAGGCTCAATCTCCCGCAGCATGAGCATCTTTTTCACATGAGGCGTCGATACGAGATATTCATCAACCTCCGGATTGACCCAGGTGCCGTGCGCATCATAGTCGGTAATCAGCGTATAGAGCGGAACATCAAGCCCCTGGCGCTTTAGGCGGGAGACCACGGCGTTGGGAAACGGGTGGGTGCATATGATCAGATCCGGTTTCAGCTCCTCGATGACGCGCTGGGCCTGCGCATAGAAAATCCGATGCAGCGCGAGCCGCGTCAGACGGTTTAACGATTTCTTATATTGCGAACGGTACAGCATGCCGACAAGGCGCGGCCGGGTGCTGACGGTTTTTCGATAAGCGGACAAAATCAACGGCCCCACGGTGGGATTCAAAAAATTGCCAAGTTCAATGACGCGGCAGTGGATGCGGGGATTCATCCGCTGTATACCTTCAGCCAGGGCATACGCCGCTTGCGTATGTCCTGTGCCGAAACCCTCTGAGAAGAGGAGCACTCTTGTATATCGCATGGTTTCACCTACTTCTTTCTCCCTCTATCTTACAAAACAGGAATCATTTTTTGAAGAGCGGCGCGAAAAAAAAGAGTATGCATCCTAAGTATACGCGCAAAAGGGAAAAGCATTTCAATTTATTTTACCGGCGGACTTTTTCTTTCATTAGACGTTATGATAAGATTTGAACCCTGCATCCGCATTTTCAAAAAAATTTAACGAAAGATATTGCAACGCATCCGATAATCTGGTAAAGTGATTCTTGACCGAATGACCAGAATTGTATTTTGGTCAGTTTCGAAAGAAAAGGCCAATCAAAAGAAGATCGTAGAAGGAGGGGTAAGCATGCCAGCTGTGGACCGACGGAAGCAGGTGCTAGATGCTGCCTCCAAGTCGTTTGCTTTGTTCGGATACAAAGCGACGACGATGGAACAGGTGGCGAAGATTGCAAATGTTGGGAAAGGCACGATCTACACGTTTTTCACGAATAAGGATGAGCTGTTCGACGAGATCCTGCTATCGGCCATCATGGAGATGAAACGTCTGGCCGAACGGGAGATACGGAAGGACAGGGATTTCTTTGACAATCTCTACCGGGTGCTGGATGCGCTGCTTGAATTCCGAAGCGAGCATGAGCTGTTCATCAAGCTGTCGCAGGAAGTTCGGGACATCGGCACGCCTAAGGCGCATGAGGGATTGACGAAAGTGGAGAACGGAATCGTCGGGTATCTCAAGGGAATCGTGGAGAATGCCATTTCGATCGGTGAGATCAAGCCGCTGGATGCTCAGGTGGTATCCTTTGTGATGCTGAAGCTGTACGTTGCGCTCACGACCGACTTCAATCAGCTTCACAAGCCGCTCAGCAAGGAACAGATCAAGGAATATATGATGGTGTTCTTGGCTGACGGGCTCAAAGCCTCCTCGTAAGAGGAAGATGCAATCTCCTTCGTGATGAGGAAGGCGGACTCTCTTGGCTTGAGGGATCGCCTTCCTTGCCAGGGATCGTTTTTTTTGGTCTAAACTGACCGAATGAGCATATTGGTCATTGTGTGCTGGAATGAAGATGTGATTTGCCGTAAGAGCAGATTCATGTCGGCTGGTTAACTGCTGTATCTATAGAAAAAAAGGAGAGAGACTGGATGAAGTCATTATCTGTGTTTGCCAAAGATCTTGGTGCCGCCGTTCGGAATAAAAAAATATTGATTCCGATCATCGCGGTGCTGTTCATACCGGTCATGTACAGCGGTATGTTCCTCGGGGCCTTCTGGGACCCGTACGGAAAGATGGAGGATTTGCCCGTAGCGGTCGTCAATAACGACCAGGGCGCCGTTTTTGAAGGAAAGACGCTTCACGCCGGCGAGGATTTGGTGGCCGAGCTGAAGAAGGGAAAAGATTTTAATTGGCAGTTCGTTAACCGGAGCGAAGCTGACCAGGGCATGCAGGATAACAAATACTACATGACCATCAGCATTCCGGAAAATTTCTCGCAGCAGGCGACAACGTTAATGGATGAACATCCGCAGCCTGCGCAAATCGTCTTCGAGCCGAACGAAGGCTACAACTTTCTTGCGGCACAGATCGGCGGATCTGCCGTGAAGCAGATTCAGTCCAAGGTGTCGGCGAAAGTGACTGAAGCCTACACGGAAACCCTGTTCGACCAAGTGGCCAAAGTATCTGACGGCCTAAGCGAAGCGGGGGACGGCGCCACGAAGCTGTCCGAAGGTGCCGTGAAGCTGGACGACGGCGCAGTGAAGCTCAAAGAGAACTTGGCTAAACTCGTCAGCGGCACGCAGGAGCTGCAAGACGGCATCGCGCCATTGACGCAGGGCGTGCAGGAGCTGAATAACGGTGCCGGCAAGCTGAACACGGGAGCGGGCTCCCTCGCCTCCGGCCTGGATCAGCTTAAGGCGGCTCACAGCCAGCTGCAAGCAGGGGCAGAAGAGGCCGGCAAGGGCGGTGCCAAGCTGCAGGCGGGCATTGAATCGGCCGCAGCCGGCAGCACGGCCTTGAATGAAGGCCTGCAAGCCAACCAGGCAGGGGCAGCCCAGCTTACCGCGGGAGCGAAGAGCGCTCATGATGGCAGCGGCAGCCTGAAGGCCGGCCTGAATCAATCGCTGGAAGCCACGGCTGCGCTGGAGCAAGGCGCAAAGGCTGTCGCGGACGGCCTGAAGCAGCTGGCCGAAGGCAATCCGGAGCTGGCGCAAAGTCCGGAGGTGCAGCAGCTGCTGGCCGCGAGCCAGTCCGTCGCCTCCGGCACGAGTGAGCTGAATGCCGGTCAGAAGCAGCTGGCGCAAGGCGCAGCGGAGCTGAACCAAGGCACGCAGCAGCTGCAGGAAGGCGCAGGCAAGCTGAGCGCCGGCGCGAACCAGCTCGCTGACGGCGGCAAACAGCTCGCCGCGGGCGGCCAAGAGCTGCTGGCCGGCGCCAAACAACTGAACGCCGGCCAAAACCAATTGGCCGACGGCATGAAGCTGTTCGGCACGAAGCTGAGCGAAGCGGCAGCCGGCGGCAAGGAGCTTGCCAGCGGCGCGGCCGCCCTGTCGCAAGGCACGCAGCAGCTGGCAGGCGGAGCCGGCAAGCTGGGAAGCGGCGTAACGACCCTCGCCGACGGCTCGAAACAGCTGGATTCCGGGGCTGGCGAGCTGGTCAACGGAATGAACGAATTGAAGGAAGGCAGCGGGGAGCTTGCAGGCAAGCTGAACGAGGCTGCCGACAAGACTGGCGGTATCCAAACCACCGACGAAACGGTCACGATGTTTGCCGGACCGGTTCAGGTAGATGAGCATAAAGTGAACGAAGTACCGAACTACGGTACCGGATTCGCGCCATACTTCCTGTCGCTCGGCTTGTTTGTCGGAGCCCTGCTCTGCACGATTATTCTGCCGATCCGCGAGGCATCGGTACCGAACGCATCGGGCTGGAACCGGTTTGTCAGCCGTACGCTGTCCTTTGCCGGCATGGGATTGATTCAAGCGCTGCTGGCTTCGGTTGTCATGCTGTACGGATTGAAGCTAGAGGTTCAGAGCGTTCCGCTCTTCTATCTCTTCTCCATCATTACCAGCTTGTCGTTCATGTTCCTGGTGCAAATGTTCGTCACATGGCTGGATCAGCCTGGACGCTTCGTCGTCATCGTAATCCTGATCCTTCAATTGACAACGAGCGCGGGCACGTTCCCGGTAGAGCTGATTCCGAACTGGATGAAGGCTTTGAATCCGCTGCTGCCGATGACCTACAGCGTAAAAGGCTACAAAGACGTCATTTCCACGGGAAGCTTCGACGGCATGTGGGCCAACGTGGGCGTACTGGCCGGATTCGGTCTGGTGTTCCTAGTGTTGACCGCGGTGTACTTCCTGGCAATCCGAAACAACAAGCAAGCAGCAGACGCCGATACAGCGGTGACTGCGTAAGAAGAACTTCTATATAATATGTAAGGAAAAGGACTTCCCCGGGGGATCGAACAGATCCAGGGGAGGTCCTTTTTTTGATGAGCCGATATAACGTGGCGATCATCGACGCGATACCGGGTATGGTTGCGTCAAGGTTCATCGGACCCCTCAACCTGCTGCTGGAAATACTCCCGAGAACCGATCATGAAGGAGCTTCATTTTATATAGGATGGATGGTCAGGATGATCACGGCTTCACTGCCGGAGAGAGGAGTGAGCGGCCAAAGCGGAGCGATATGATAACGAATTACGAAAAAAGTGATGAAAACCGCTTGTTCGGAATGTTCTATTTGCATGTTTTTTTGCACTATTCTACATAATGTTTAACTAACTTTTGTGATTACTCTCACAAAAACAATTCTTATCAAATTCATAAAAACTTTGAATTGCCTGCATTGTATGACGGTGATAAAATATATAGAACTAATTAATCTTACGTGTTAGGTAAATGTTAACCCTTGTCGCTTTTGCACAATACTGCATCGCCTCAAGACAGTGTGTCCACTGCAGGAGAGGATTGATGTCCAACCTTTACGTTTTTCTGTTATTGATCAGCAGCATTTTATTCTATAAAAAGAAAGGTTGCATCTTATGAAACATACTGATTTTCCCCAGAAACAGGGCCTCTATGATCCGCAGTTCGAAAAAGATGCTTGCGGTATGGGTTTCGTTGCTCATATCAAGGGTAAGCCATCCCATGAAATCGTCAGCAGCGCGCTGACCATGCTTGCCAATATGGAGCATCGCGGCGGTCAGGGCAGCGAGCCGAACTCCGGCGACGGTGCGGGGATCATGTTGCAGATTCCTCATTCCTTCTTTGCTGCCGAAGCGGCGAAACTGGGCTTTGAGCTTCCCGAAGCCGGGCATTACGGTGCAGGCATGCTGTTCCTTTCCCATGATCCTGCCGTCCGTTCGGCGCATGAGGAGCAGTTGGCTTCGATTATTGCCGAAGAAGGCCAGACCCTGCTTGGCTTCCGCGATGTGCCTACCCATGATGAAATGCTGGGCAAGTCCGCAAAAGCGGCAAAGCCGTATGTCCGCCAAGTGTTCATCGGCCGCAGCGCCGACATTCAGGATGATCTCTCGTTCGAGCGCAAGCTGTATGTCATCCGCCGCCGCGCCGAGCTGGCGATCCGTTACAGCGGCAAGCCCGAAGGCGACAGCTTCTACGTATCCAGCCTCTCCTGCCGAAAAATCGTATATAAAGGCATGTTGACGACGGAGCAGGTGGGGGAATTTTACCTGGACCTGCAGGATGAGGGCTTGGAATCGGCGATAGCGCTCATTCACTCCCGTTTCAGCACGAATACGTTCCCGAGCTGGGAACGTGCGCATCCGTACCGTTTCATGATTCACAACGGCGAAATCAATACGCTGCGCGGAAATGTGAACTGGATGCACGCGCGCCAGTCCATGTTCGAGCATGAGCTGTTCGGAAGCGATTTGGAGAAGGTGAAACCTGTCATCAACCCGGACGGATCCGATACCGGGATGTTCGATAATACATTTGAATTCCTGTACCTCAGCGGTCGTTCCCTGCCGCACGTGGCCATGATGATGGTTCCCGAGCCGTGGAGCAACCATGAGAGCATGGATAAGACCAAAAAAGCATTCTACGAATACCACAGCACGCTGATGGAGCCATGGGACGGACCAGCGGCGATGGCATTCACGGACGGCGTTCAGATCGGCGCCACCCTGGACCGGAACGGGCTGCGCCCATCCCGTTATTACGTGACGAAGGATGATCTGATCATCCTGTCCTCCGAAGCGGGCGTTCTGGACGTTGCGCCGGAAAATGTGCTTTACAAGGATCGCTTGCGTCCTGGACGCATGCTGCTTGTCGACACGAAGGAAGGCCGCATCATTTCCGACGAGGAAGTCAAAGCCAGCATCGCGGCTGAGCTTCCATATTCCGAATGGCTGGATGAGCATCTGGTAGAGCTGCATGATCTTCCCGATGCGCCGGAGCTTCCGGATCCGAAGCATGAGAATGTGCGTCAGCTCCAACAAGCGTTCGGCTACACGTACGAGGAACTGCGCAAAGTGATCGAGCCGATGGCGATCACGGGCGCGGAAGCGATCGCTTCCATGGGATATGACGCACCGCTTGCAGTGCTGTCCGACCGCCCGCAGCGGCTGTTCAACTACTTCAAGCAGATGTTCGCCCAAGTGACGAATCCGCCGATCGATGCGATCCGCGAGGAGCTGGTCACTTCGACGGCGACGACGATCGGCCCGGAGCGCAATCTGCTGAAGCCGGAACCGGAAAGCTGCCGCCACATCCGCCTGGATTCGCCGGTGCTGTCCAACGAAGAGTTTGCGAAGCTGCGCCATGTCCGCCGTCCGGGCTTCAAGTCCATGACGATTCCGATTTTCTTCCCGGCGGCCGAAGGAGCCGAAGGGCTTCGCAAGGCGATCGACACCCTTTGCGAAGCTGCGGACCGAGTCATCGCCAAGGGGCATAACATCCTGATCCTGTCTGACCGCGGCGTGGATAAGGACAATGCGGCGATTCCTTCGCTGCTAGCCGTTTCGTCGCTCCATCATCACCTGATTCGTCAGGGAACCCGGACCAAGGTGGCGATCCTGCTGGAATCGGGCGAGCCTCGCGAAGTGCATCATTACGCCCTGCTGCTCGGTTACGGCGTGAGCGCGGTCAACCCGTATCTTGCGTTCGAAACGCTGGACGACATGATTCAGGAAGGCATGCTTCGCGGCATCTCGCATGAGAAGGCTGTGAAAAATTACATTAAAGCGGCAAGCAAAAGCGTCGTGAAAGTGTTGTCGAAGATGGGGATTTCCACGATTCAGTCCTATCGCGGCGCACAAATCTTTGAAGCCGTCGGCCTGGAGGAAGATTTCGTGGAGAGCTACTTCACGCGGACGCCGTCCCGCATCGGCGGCATCGGCCTGGAGGAAGTGGCCAGGGAAACGCTGGCCCATCACGAGCGTGCTTTTACCGACAAGGACGGCAACGATAAAGCGCTGGATTCAGCCGGCGAATACCAATGGAGAGCGGACGGGGAAGAGCATTTGTTCAATCCGAGAACCATCCATTTGCTGCAGCAGGCCGTCCGGACCAATGACTACGCAACTTACAAGAAATACGCCGAGCTCGTGCAGGGTGAGAATGAGCAGCATCTGACGCTTCGCGCACTGCTCAAAATCAAACCGGCAGGCAAACCGGTGCCGCTCGATGAGGTTGAATCCGCGGAGTCCATCATGCGCCGATTCAAAACGGGCGCGATGTCCTTCGGCTCCATCAGCAAGGAAGCGCATGAAAGCCTGGCGATCGGGATGAACCGCATCGGCGGCAAGAGCAATACGGGTGAAGGCGGAGAGGATCCGGCCCGCTTCATTCCGGATGCCAACGGCGATTCCCGCCGAAGTGCCATCAAGCAGGTGGCGTCGGGACGTTTCGGCGTCACTTCCAATTACCTGGTGAACGCGGACGAAATCCAGATCAAGATGGCGCAGGGAGCGAAGCCGGGTGAAGGCGGACAGCTGCCGGGCCGCAAGGTATACCCTTGGGTGGCCGAGGTCCGCGGTTCGACGCCGGGCGTAGGGCTGATCTCGCCGCCGCCGCATCATGATATTTACTCCATCGAGGATTTGGCGGAGCTGATCTATGACCTGAAAAATTCCAATCCACGCGCGGATATCAACGTGAAGCTCGTATCCGAAGTGGGCGTAGGCACGATTGCCGCAGGCGTTGCGAAGGGCCGCGCGGACATCATCCTGATCAGCGGTTACGATGGCGGCACGGGTGCTTCGCCGCAAGGCTCCATCCGTCATGCCGGCATGCCTTGGGAGCTTGGGCTTGCCGAGACCCATCAAACCCTCATCATGAACAATCTGCGTGACCGCGTGGTGCTGGAGACCGACGGTAAAATGCTGAACGGGCGCGATTTGGTAGTGGCGGCTCTGCTCGGAGCCGAAGAGTATGGATTCTCAACGGCACCATTGATTGCCGTCGGATGCATTATGATGCGCGTCTGCCAAATGGACACCTGTCCGGTCGGCGTGGCCACGCAGAATCCGGAGCTGCGCAAGAACTTTACGGGAGATCCGGAGCATGTCGCCAACTTTATGCGCTTTGTCGCTCAAGACATGCGCGAGCTGATGGCTGAGCTTGGCTTCCGTACCATTAACGAAATGATTGGTCGTACGGATTGCCTGGATGCCGTCAAAGCGGAACATCATTGGAAGAAGAAAGGCGTGGATATTTCGGCATTGCTGTATACGCCGGAGCTGCCGGAGGGCAGCACGCGCTACCGTACCCAACGCCAGAATCATGGTCTGGAACAGACGCTGGATATGCGTTCGCTGCTGGGCACCGCGGCGCCGGCATTGGAATCGGGAGCTGCGGTGAAGGGCACCTTCCCGATCACGAACGTGGACCGTGCCGTGGGAACCATCCTGGGAAGCGAAGTCACGCGCAAGTATGGTGCTGCCGGATTGCCGGAAGACACCATTCAATTCGACTTCGTGGGTTCCGCAGGGCAGAGCTTCGGCGCATTTGTGCCGAAAGGGATGACGCTGACGGTTGAAGGGGATGCCAACGACTATATCGGTAAAGGCCTTTCCGGCGGCAAGCTGATCGTGAAACCTTCACCTAAAGCAACCTTCAAAGCCGAGGAGAACATTATTGCGGGGAATACCGCATTCTATGGGGCTACAGGCGGAGAAGCCTATGTAAGAGGCATTGCCGGCGAGCGTTTTGCCGTACGTAATTCGGGCGCGAACATCGTCGTCGAAGGCGTCGGCGATCATGGTTGCGAATACATGACCGGCGGCCGGGTGGTCGTTCTCGGGGAAACCGGACGCAACTTCGCGGCCGGGATGTCCGGCGGCATAGCCTACGTCTATGATCCTGAGGGAACCTTCGTGGATCGCTGCAATCTGGAGATGGTGCTTCTGGAACGCGTCGAGGATGGAACGGAAGCGGAAGCCCTCCACCGTCTTGTCCGGCAGCATGAGCAGTATACCGGCAGCGTGCCGGCACAGCAAATTCTGGGAGACTGGGATCAAGCGCTCAGCCGCTTTGTCCGTATCATTCCGAAGGATTACAAACGCATGCTGCTGCATATCGAGAAGGTACAGGATCAAGGCCTGACGGGGGAAGCAGCGCTCCTCGCCGCCTTCGAGGCGAATATGAAAGAGCTGGCACGTACAGGGAACTAGAATCCAAAACGTATGACGGGAAACCACATTGTATTCTTTAATGAATGCAATGTGGTTTTTCTTCATATATAAATAAATTACAAGGGTTTAAGAATCTTCTATGATGATGACAGGATTCACCAAAAGAAAATTCGACAAAATTAGAACCGGAAGCATAGGACAAAGGCTCCACAAGACGACAGCATCATGTGATTTCATTCGTTATAATATTGGTAAGTAAGTTGTTGGGAAGATATGCGTTATCATCGTGTTCATGCAGCAGGGATGGAGATGAAACTATAGATAAGCGAGGTAGTTGAAGAAATGAGTGTGGACAAGGAGAGAGGCTCCGGAAGCACCGAGCAGCGGCTTGACCAGCAGAAGACGAACATCGACATCAATAAGCTCATGACTCAATTGGGAATCCATCCTGATAAATGGCTGCAAATGGAGGAAGCTCATAACGATTAATACATTTGTCATTGCTAAACATGACTCTAGTGAAAATCCCCGATACCGCTATGTTGGACATAGTGAGTAACGGGGATTTCCATCTTCATGATCCGCATTATTTCATGGAGCGTTCCATGCGAACAAAAGCAATAAATCTTTTGGCTTCCTCTTCGGTTAACTTGCGGCCATCCACCGTGAGATTGAACCGCTCCAGCAAATCCTGGTCCGAAAGCTCAAGTCCGTCCACAAATGAGCGAACCTCCGGATCAAGCACCGATTTCTCCAATGTTGTTCTCCCGATCAGATAGTCTATGGATACGTCAAAGAGGTCTGCCAGGCGGGTCAATGTTTCAAAATCCGGCTTGCGCCGGTTTTTTTCGTAATGGGATAGTGCAGCACGAGTAATGCCGACAGAGGTTGCGAGTTCTTCTTGAGTCCACCCGCGCTGTTCACGTAGTTCTGCAATTCGTTCTCCGTAGTTCATGCTTTGATCCCCCTTTCAATTGCTTGGCATACCTGATGGTGTGATTAGAAAAATGCGTCGATTTTATATAAAGCAGCTTAATGTACGTAAAGTCACGGTTTGGTGATGAGAGGGTCGTAAAAATACGTAACATCCTAAATTTACACACGGAAGGTAGAAAATGACGATTTTTCTATTGACTCGATACGATATGTATCGTAAAATTGGAAAATAAAACGATACAATTTGTATCTGTTATCATTTTTTGAGTGACACTTAGTATCATTTTATCCATCGATAAAATGTCCCATACCAGAATTTATAGAAATAAAGGAGAATTAAAATCCTGATGTCAAGCGAAACGAAGCATCTTATTAAGGTAGGGATTAGAGTCATGGAGATTGGTCCCCTGAGCCTGCACGGCAGAAGCCACGATGTGACGCCGATCGAGCTGGGTCCGGAGAAGCTTGTTTTCCTGTGTCCCTGGGATATCCCCATGAGTCCCAAGATAAAGCTGCGTTATGAAATCGATGACATGTTTGATCATATTCAGGTTTATGGGAGGATACAGACTCAAGAGCCATTGCATGATTATCGGTTGTATCAGGTTCAAATATGTACGGATCGTGATCAAAAAGCACGGATAACGGGCATGCTTAACCGGATGATAAGCAGTCATGTGGCGTTTAGCCATGCCGTTTATCAAAATTACATATATCGTTCGCCAGGCCAATATAATAAAAAGCTAATCATACAGTAACAAACTAGATACAGACATTTTACTATATTTCAGATGCTTGGTCATTAGTTCTTTTACCTTAAATCCGCTCACTCTTTTCACAGGGATCGGACTATTTTAATAGGCAGGTGAGTTAAATGGCGAGAAAATACAAAAATCCTCTGGTTACCGTCATTAACCCGAAATCTCCGGCAGCGGAATCGTATCGGGGGCTAAGGACGAATATTCAATTTTCCGTTCATGACAAACAGGTTAGGGTGATCATGGTTGGCTCGGCTCAAATGAACGAAGGCAAAACAACAACAGTTAGCAACTTGGCCGTCGCCTATGCGCATGAAGGCAAAAATGTGCTGTTGATTGAAGCGGATTTGCGTAAACCCTCACTGCATCACGTATTCGGCGTTTCGAACGATACCGGATTGACCAATGTCTTGGCCCAGCAGGTAGACATTGAAGACGTCATTCGGCCGACGGCGGTTACGAATCTCTCCGTCATAACTTCCGGCTCCATTCCATACAACCCTTCCGAAATGCTAGGTTCCCACAACATGCAAATGTTAGTTCACGATCTTAAGCAACGCTACGACATGATTTTGTTTGATACCCCTCCCATATTGGCAGTGAGCGATGCGCTTATTGTCAGTGCTTTATGCGATGGCGTCGTTTTGGTTGTACTGGGTGGGAAGGTGAAGAAATCCCAGGTGAGAAAAGCCAAAACTCAACTTGAGCATGTTAAGGCCCATCTTCTTGGGGTAGTGCTTAACAATATAACGATCAGAGAAAATGAAGCAGAGCAGCTTTATTACGGTAGTAAGTGGTTGAAATGAAGAACCGCGACATTCTGGTTATGTTTCTGGATGAGTTGTACCAGGGGAGGCTTCCTTCCCTGAGTGAATCTCAATATGACAAACTGATGGAAGATGTCGAATTGTTTGATATCGGGCCCCAGGTTTTCTCAGAGCTTCAGCGAAAACACCTTCTTCTTCAAATCCCGGAAAAATTCCGGCTCAAATTAAGCTCTGATGCAAATACCGTACTCTTACAGAACCTTTTTATAAAAATCGAGCTCAAAAAGATCCTGCAGACCTTCGAAGCGTCCTGTATAGAAGCGATCCCTCTCAAGGGAACGCTGCTTGCAGAACGCTATTTTGGCGGTCTCGCAGCGCGCGTCACGACAGATATCGACCTGCTTGTGGGCAAGGAGGACTTGCATCGAGCCGCCACGCTGTTGACGAATGCTGGATTTGTTAAAGCTGCGGGCGATGCTACACATTTTCATGAAGAATACGTCAAATCATTGGATAACGATAATTTTCCCTCGCTAACCATTGAATTGCATTGGAATATCAGCAGAGAGGATTTTACGGCTACGGATGTGTCCCGTTTGTGGGACGAAGCTTGCGTGATGAGCGATTTTAATTACATTTACGAGCTAAGCCCGCTGCACACCTTTTACCATATTTGTCTGCACGGCATGAACCATCACATGATGTCGATGAAATACTTTGTTGACATTGCTACGCTTATACATTCCCTTGATACAAGGCTGGATTACGCGAAACTGTTGGATATGGCCGCTGCGGATCGAAATCTCTCGAAGGTATGGATCGCTTTGAATCTGGTTTACAGCATGTTCCCGCATCTTCAGGCACGATGGCCGCTGCCGCTGCTTTCATACAAGTTTAAATATCCAGGATGGAACCTTGAAAAGGCGCGTAAAGTTATGCAGGGTCGCAAGGGCTTTAGTTACTCATGGTTCAGAATGATGACCGCCTTCACGGTCCATGATACTTGGAGGCAGCGCTGGTCCC
Source organism: Priestia sp. BR_2 (assembly GCF_041954005.1). NCBI lineage: Bacteria > Bacillati > Bacillota > Bacilli > Caryophanales > Bacillaceae > Priestia > Priestia sp. BR_2. The sequence continues at coordinate 166,233 of NZ_JAVFHM010000294.1, forward strand.
AGGTAGGATTCCTTATTTGGAATTTGCCGCTGCTGTGGATAAGAAAAAGTGAAATTTTCAGATAGGATATTTTTACTATTTATTGGTTGTGATATGTAGCATTATCTAGTTGACATGATACAAATTGTATCATAAACTAATGCTCAAGAAGGAGGTGTTAAGTATGAAAAAGACCTACGAGGCTCCAAAAATTTTGGCACAGGGCAAGGTGGAGTTTGGCACGACTCGTCCCAGCAACCCGGGCGGCGGCGGAAACCCTATTTGGTAGTATTTATACATTCCTTTGTTCATCGTTCCATAAAGCGCTTCGCTGGAATTGAATTATTATAGGTGGAAGTCGAGGTTGATCATATGTATGTAGCAACGGCAATAGTCGGAAAGTCCCGGGTGTCCTTTAAAACCGAATCGAAACGGATAGCCGAATTTGTCGCCAAGCGATTTAGGGTATCCGCCATTTCTGGTCAGGATCCTCAGGCTGATTTGTATGTTCGTATTCGAGGTGGGTACGGAGAGCCATTTGATGATGGACCTGTCCAGATTTCTGTATCCGAACATCTAATTAACTTCAAACGCTGTGATTATCATATGATTTCATCCCGGGATTACAGTTCGGCGGAAATCCATGTCTATGACGAGTTTGCCCTGAAGCATGCATTAATTAATTTGTACAGCTCATGGCTAATCCATGGAGAGCGCGGACTGCTGATCCATTCCTCTTGTGTGGTTCAAGACGGCAAAGCGTGGATGTTCGCAGGCCAATCCGGTGCAGGTAAGTCGACTGTCGCTGAGCTGTCGCGTCCCCGTCCGATTTTATCTGATGAAGCTACGTTTCTGTACATAGAAGAAAACGGACGTGTAACCGTGTTTGATTCTCCATTTCGCAGCGAGATGGAGAATCCCTGTGAACTTGAGGAAGCCGAATTATCCGGCATCCATTACATTATTCAATCCCCTGAAGTGGAGCGTGTGTCCATAACGCCGTTAGACGGATTCGCGCTAATGCTGGATAAGGTGTTTTATTGGCGTCATGATCCTGAGGAAACAAGAAATATGATTGCTTTATGCAAGAAGGTAGTGCAGCAAGTACCTTCCTATCAGCTCTATTTTCAGAAAAATGATACGTTTTGGGAGAGGATTTCATGAGCCAAACACAAACGAGGCTGCTGATAAGAAATGAGCATGTTGAAAGCGAAATGATCGGAAACGAATGGATATTGCTGAATATGAAGGAGCATGTGGCAACCAAGCTGAATGAACTCGGGGGGTATATCTGGAGCATCATTCCGGAATATGGGCACATGGAAGGAATCATTGAAAAAATTGCGGAGGAGTATGACATTGACCGTCATACTGCTGAGCAGGACGTAAAACCATTTATTGAAGAACTGTTGGGCAGCGGCCTTCTGACGTATGCTGGATGAGGCCAGAATCGCCAACGAATGGATGGAAAGACGCGGGGGGATCCAACTTCCCTCCTTGGGGCGCAGCATGTACCCCTTCATGGTGGAGGGTGAGCTAAGTTCTTTTGAAAAGCTCAATCATGAGGAAGCCAGAATCGGTGAAGTCTATCTCTTTGTTACAGGAGCGGGAAGCCTCGTCTGTCATCGGCTTCATGACATTCATGGCGAAGGCAGCTTGAAACGATACATATTTAAAGGGGACACCAACATTGTCCCGGATGAGCCGGTACGGAAAGAACAAATCTTGGGACGGTTTACCGGAACTTATAAAAGGAAGGGTTGGATTCCTGCCGATCATTGGAAATTGTCGATTCTAACCTGGATAACGCTCAACATACCGCTGTGGCCAAAGATGGTAAGGCGGTATTTGTCGTTAAGAAGGCTTTAAATAGAAAGATGTGATGATATGAGGATATTACGAAAACGAGGATCGAGGATTTCGGAACGATCGGAAAAGCATGGCAAAGAGACGCCCTGGCTAATATTGCACGGAGACTTGAATCGTGATGTGCGTTTTGAACCGATGCAGCTTGTGTTTACAGCTTCCAGGCTGCAGGCGCTGGATCGGGAAGGAAGGGAATTGTTGGATATTCCCAAGCGTAAAATGATGAACATCGACCTGGTTGAGGTCATCGGCGGTGGTTGTCTTGTCGCTGGCACTTCGGACGGCCCGGTTGAAATTTTACGATTCACGGAACCGTACCTTGAGTCCTGTCGCAAGGCTCTGCCGCAAGTCGAACAGTGGATAACGGATTCATCGCCGCATCGTATGGACCAACGCGGCGATTTGGATGAAAAGAAGGGGAAATGTGACCGCTGCGGCCGCGCAAAACGGCCCGCTTCCGCTTTCTGCATGCGCTGCAATCCGAAATGGAGTACGGTGTCCCATCTTCTTCAGCGGAGCAGAGCCTATAGATCTTCTATCATGATGATGGGGATCATCGTAACCGTTACCGTTCTTGTATCCCTGGCACCACCCTACGTAATCAAATGGATCATTGATGAAATATCATCGCCTACTCGCTCAGACGGGGATTCCGCGTCATTGATATGGTTGGCCGTAATGCTCGCCGGTTTGTATATTCTGCAGGCATTGCTTCAGATGATCGAAGGTTATACGGCCATTAGGATCGGTGGACACTTCCTAGGAGAGATTCGCAGAGATATGTTTCATGCCCTGATGAAACAATCGATGCGTTTTTTTGATAATCGGCAGGTATCCCAATATATCGGACGCATTAATCAGGATACGGATGCGCTCAAAAATTTTATGTCGCAAGGGATTGTTCATCTGACCTCTCAATTTTTATCCGCTATTTTTATTATGGGAATGCTGTTCTATTTGGATTGGCGCTTGACCCTGATGATCCTTCTGCCGCTGCCGCCGCTTGGAATCCTTGTGATGCGTCTGTGGCCGAAAGTCCGGGACATGTGGTATGCCCAGTGGCAGTCGTCCATTCACGTTCAAAATATGGTTGGGGAGGCTCTTCAGGGAATACGAATCATAAAAGCCTTCTCCAAGGAACATGCCGAGAAAGCACGTTTTGATCAGGTCAATCAAAAATATGTTCATCGCATGATTTCAATTCAGAACTTATGGATGTTCATGACGCCGGTACTCACGTTATTCATTTCACTGTTTGCAGCCCTCGTATGGTTTGCCGGAGGACGGAGCGTGCTGGAAGGCAGCATGACTGTCGGAACATTAAGCGCATATGCATCGTATTTGATCATGTTCTTCGGTCCTGTCAAATGGCTGGCGCAATCCGCCAGCTGGATCAATGAGGTGCTGGGATCGGCCGAACGAATCTTTGAGGTGATTCAAACGCCTGCTGAAGTGAAGGATGACGAGAAAGCTCCGCGCTTTAACAACGTTCAAGGCGAAATCGTCTATGATCAGGTGGCTTTCGGCTATACGCAAGATCGGCGAATTCTCCAAGGGATCAACCTACGAATAGCACCTGGCGAGATGATAGGCATCATCGGTCCGTCAGGAGCGGGGAAGTCGACCTTGATCCATCTGTTGTGCCGATTTTATGATCCGGACGAGGGGGACATCTATGTGGACGGACGAAGGCTTACCAGCATTAAGCAAGAGGAGTTAAGGAGAAACATTGGGGTAGTGTTTCAGGAAACCTTCCTCTTCGATGGGACCATAGCGCAGAATATCGCTTATGGATGCCCCGAAGCCAGTACAGAGGACATTATTCAAGCGGCAAGGACCGCAAATGCGCATGACTTTATATGCCGCCTTCCTGACGGCTATGAAACAAAGGTAGGAGAAAGAGGGCATCGGTTGTCCGGAGGAGAGAGGCAGCGTATAGCGATTGCCAGAGCCGTGCTGCTCGATCCCCCGATTCTGATCTTGGATGAGGCGACCTCCTCGGTCGATGTGGAGACCGAAGCTGTCATTCAGGAGGCGCTGGATACGGTGGTTCAAGGCAGAACGACCCTTGTCATTGCTCATCGGCTGTCGACTCTTCGGCGAGCGGATCGGCTTCTGGTTCTTGAAGGAGGGAGGCTGGTCGAGAGTGGAAGCCATGAAGAGCTTCTGAGACGCCAAGGGGTATATCATCGTTTGCTTCATGCAGCGCAGGCGAAAGCCCCGAAAGACGAATGGATACCGATGCAGGAGGTTGCTACATGATGGTAGCGAGAAGGGAAGTATGGGCTCAGGACCAGAGTCTTCGACTCTATCGAAACGGGATAGGTGAACTAGAGGCGGAAAAAAACCGAGAGACAATCGGTAAAGTGCGCCTTGTTCTGACATTTCCGATCACGAAGCCGGAGGGGTACATTTCTGTACGCTCTGCATTGGATCAAGAGGTTCATTTTATTCTTTCGCTGGATGAACTGGATAAGAAAAGCCAGTCGGCTGCCAGGGAAGAACTGCAGCGAAGCTATTTGATACCCGAGATATTGAAAATTATGGGAATCAAGCGCCGGGGCAGGAATTGGCTATGGGAAGTGGAGACGACATATGGAAGGATCTCATTTCGCATAGACCAGCAGCAAGAGAGCATCGATTTCCTCTCGGAGAATGATTATACAATCAAGGATACGGAGGGCAGACGATACGTCCTCCGCGATGTTACACGTCTCGACAAACAGAGCAAGCTCTATTGGAATAAGATCAATTAGTTATAACGACTCACAAATGAGAGAATAGAGTACCAAAAAATGTAAACGTCTGCCGAATGGGGGCGTTTTTCTTTTTTGTTTCAGCCATGCATTTATATTTGTGTACGCTTACATGCCTAGAAATCATGTTGAAAGATCTGAATTAGCTTTCTGATTGTGTAACAAAATGTATCGTTTGTAGGTAAATAAGACCAAATCAGTATTGACACGATACGAATTGTATCGTAAATTGAAGATGCTAAATGATACAAAATGTATCTACGGAAGCACATTTGCTTATGGACGGAGGAAATTCAGTGGAACTTGAAATTAAAGAGTATGCAACCGTGTTGAAGAAAAGGCTGTGGTTAATTCTCCTCGTGGTTGCCGTGGTCTGCGTACTCGTTGGATTTTACAGTTATCGAATGGTTGAACCCCAGTACGAAGCAAGCAACAAGATGATCGTGACCAATAAGACCGAAGAAAAAAAGTCTGTCCTTAGTTCAGATGATATGGATATGGGGATGCGTCTGGTTTATACATACAAAGAAATTATCGGAACTAGCGTGATTCTGGAAAAAGTGGTGGAACAGCACCCGGAATTGAAGCTGACCGTGAAAGACCTGATGGATATGATGGTGGTCGATACCGTACAGGATACACCTGTCATGACGATATCCGTCAGGGATTATAGTTACGATGGCGCGCTCAAAGTAGCGACGGCCGTTGCCGACGTATTCAAATCCGAAATATCCTCTATCATTCCCGGCGGGAACATCACCATCCTCTACGAGAATAACGCCGATCCCAGACCGGTCACTCCAAGTCCTTTGCTGTATGTCGTGATTGCTTTCGTTGTGTCGCTGATGCTGTCGATAGGTTTCTGTTTCTTGCTCGAATATTTGGATGATTCCATCCGCACCGACAAAGAGGTTGAACTGGTTCTCGGACTTCCGACACTGGCCGTCATACAGCACTTCAAGTCAAGTGACTTCAAAGCGAGAGGCAGCTCCGTGTCAAGACGCAGTCCGGTTGAACCGCCCGGTTCCGGAAAGGCCATCGTTAACGCGTCCGAATAAATGTTGTTACTTAAAGCATACATCAGGTAATGCCTACTGAACCTCTACCACCGTAGGCACTCGATTATGCTGTGGGCATCCGTCAAACAGGATGGCTTAGACGTTCATCGTCGATGGCGTAAAGTGAGGAAGGGTTAGATGCCCTCTCTTGTTTACATAGAGCTTCACATGGAATACCCAATTTTCCGGTAAAACGAACGAATTAGGATAGAGGAGGAACGGACAATGGCAACCATTAAAAAGGCTATCATTCCTGCTGCCGGACTGGGTACTCGATTCTTGCCAGCTACAAAAGCAATGCCCAAAGAGATGCTTCCGATCGTGGATAAGCCTACGATCCAGTACATTGTGGAAGAAGCGATTGAGTCCGGTATCGAGGACATCATTATCGTTACAGGCAAAGGCAAGCGGGCGATTGAGGACCATTTCGACCACGCATTTGAACTGGAGCATAAGCTTAGGCAGACCAAGAAGCTTGAATTGCTTCATGAGGTGCAGCGGCCCTCTCGCATGGCGGACATTCATTATATTCGCCAGAAAGAACCCAAAGGGCTGGGGCATGCCGTATGGTGCGCACGAAAATTCATAGGCAACGAACCGTTTGCCGTCCTGCTCGGGGATGATATTGTTCGTGCGGAGAAACCGTGCATCAAGCAGTTAATCGAACAGTATGAACAGACCCGGAGTTCCGTGATTGGCGTTAAGTACGTATCTCCTGAGGAAGTACACCGATATGGAATCATTGATCCGTATCCGGTGCCTACCATCGGAGGGCTGTCCAGAGTGCAAGGAATGGTAGAAAAACCGAAAGCCGAGGACGCACCTTCCAATCTGGCGATCATGGGACGTTATATTCTGACCCCAGCGATTTTCTCTTACCTGGAGCAGATGGAGGAAGGAATCGGCGGAGAGATCCAACTAACGGATGCCATTCAGCGAATGACTGAAATCGAGGAAGTGTATGCCTATCAATATGAAGGTACGCGCTATGATGTCGGCGAAAAGCTCGGGTTCATTCTTACATCGGTTGAATTCGCGTTGATGAAAGAGGAACTGCGGCTCCCTCTTTTGCACGGACTTGAGCAAATGATACATAAGAACCGAACGTTGGCTAGATAGGAGATTGAATCAAGCCATGAATATCGAAACGATTGAAACAAGAACGTTGGAAACCGCTGCAGCCGAAGAATTTCCCGTGATGACAGGTGCGAGCTCTTATCCGGTGAAGCCCCGTTCAGGGTACTTCCGGTTGAAACGGGCGACGGATGCCGTGCTATCCGCTGTTGGCCTTATTCTTCTTCTGCCTTTGTTTATGATCATCTTCGTGTGCATGAAGGTGGAAAGCCCCCGAGGACCGATGCTGTTCTCGCAGATTCGGGTAGGCAAGAACGGAAAAACGTTCAAAATGTATAAAATTCGCTCCATGGTCGTTAATGCGGAACAGCTTCAACAGAAGCTGGTTCACCTAAATGAGGTTGAAGGTGCCATGTTTAAAATGAAGAACGACCCACGGATCACGAAGGTGGGACGCATTCTTCGAAAAACGAGCCTGGATGAACTCCCGCAGCTGTGGAACGTACTGAGAGGCGAGATGAGCCTGGTCGGACCGCGGCCCCCACTGCCTGCGGAAGTAGAAGCCTACACCCCTTACGACATGCAGCGGCTGAGCGTGGTTCCGGGCTGTACCGGCTTGTGGCAGGTAAGCGGCAGAAACGCCCTGGGGTTCCGCGAAATGGTGGAGCTGGATTTAAGGTATATCCGTGAACAATCCACGACCCAGGACATTCGGATCCTGTTCAAGACGGTCCGGGTGTTCATGGGGTCCAAAGATGCTTTTTGAACAACCTCTTAAAAGGAGATGGCGGTAATGAATTTGGATTCCCGAATATATGTGGCTGGTCATCGCGGTCTCGTGGGATCTGCCATTGTCAGGGCATTGGAGTTGCAAGGATTTCGCAACCTGGTTACCCGTACCAGCCAGGAGCTGGACTTGCGTGAACGTGATCGCGTGGAACGCTTCTTCAGCAGTGAAGGGATAGAGTATGTGTTTCTAGCTGCCGCCAAAGTCGGCGGTATCATTGCGAACCGGGATCACCCAGCGGATTTCATACGGGACAATCTTCTAATCCAGAATAATATCATTGATCTTTCCTATCGGTACGGGGTAAAAAAACTGCTCTTTCTCGGATCTACCTGCATCTACCCCAAACTGGCTCCGCAGCCAATGAAGGAAGAATATTTGATGACCGGCGCCCTGGAGCCTACCAATGAGCCCTATGCCGTTGCCAAAATCGCGGGAATCACGATGTGCCAATCGTACAATCGGCAGTATGGTACCCGGTTCATTTCGGCCATGCCTACGAACTTATACGGCCCGAACGATAACTACGATCTGGAAACCTCCCATGTTCTTCCCGCGCTGCTGCGAAAGATACATGAGGCTAAGGAGACAGGTCAACGCGAGGTGGAAATTTGGGGTACCGGTCAGCCGAAGCGGGAATTCCTTTACGCTGACGATCTTGCCGATGCCTGTTTGTTCCTGATGAAGCATTACGAGGACAATACAATCGTCAATATCGGTTGCGGAGAGGATGTGTCCATCCGGGAACTTGCAGAGAGCATAGCCTCCACTGTCGGTTATGACGGAAGTTTTGTCTATAACGCCTCTAAGCCCGACGGTACGCCCAGAAAGCTGGTGGATGTCAGCAAGCTGACAGCCCTCGGCTGGAAGCCGTCGATCAGCCTTGAGCAAGGATTGGCCCGAACCTATGAGCACTATTTAGAATCGCAACAGATCTACAGTAAATCCGTTGGAGGATCAATATGAAAAGAGCATTAATCACTGGCGTTACCGGTCAAGACGGTTCGTATTTGGCTGAGTTTCTTCTAAGCAAAGGGTACGAGGTTTTTGGATTGCGCCGCCGGACCAGCACACCTAATTACGAGAACGTGACCCATATTAAAGATAAGATTCACTGGATATCCGGGGATCTGACCGATCTCGCCTCGTTAATCGAAGCGGTCCGCATCGCCGATCCGCACGAAGTATATAACCTGGCAGCCCAGTCCTATGTAGCCGCTTCTTGGCCGCAGCCGCTGGCAACGGGCCAAATGACGGCGATCAGCGTAACCAATATGCTGGAGGCGGTCCGGCTGGTGAAGCCGGAGGCGCGTTTCTATCAGGCGTCCAGCAGCGAAATGTTTGGCAAGGTCGTGGAAACGCCTCAGAAAGAGACAACGCCTTTCTATCCCCGGAGCCCTTATGGGGTAGCCAAGGTATACGGCCATTGGATCACGGTGAATTATCGCGAAAGCTTCGGGATGTTCGCATGCTCCGGCATTTTATTTAATCATGAGTCGCCCAGAAGGGGATTGGAGTTCGTTACCAGGAAGGTCACGGATGCCGTTGCCCGGATCAAGCATGGTTTGCAGCAGGAGCTGCGAATGGGGAATCTGGATGCATTGAGGGATTGGGGGTTTGCAGGGGATTATATCAAAGCCATGTGGCTCATGCTCCAGCAAGAGCAGCCCGACGATTTCGTGATATCAACGGGCGAAATGCACACCGTAAGGGAACTCCTCGAGGTAGCCTTCTCTTACGTGGGCTTGCATTACGAGGATTACGTCGTCATTGATCCCGAATTCGTGCGTCCTGCGGAGGTTGACCTGCTCCTTGGCGATTGCACAAAAGCTAAAGAGCAGCTCGGGTGGGAGCTTGAGGTCAGCTTTGAACAGCTGATTAAGATGATGGTAGACGAGGACATGAAGCGGGTGCGCGCAGAGATCAAATACCAAGAAGCGCTGTCGGCGGCATACGTGTGAGAAGCAAACGATCGTCCAGCACGCGGCATAAGTTAGAAAGGTTTCACGATCTTCGCAAACTCACCCGTAATCGAACGGTCAACGGCGGTTTGTGGATATTTGCAGGGCGGGCATTCTTCGCGGGGTCCGCGCTGCTCATTAATATCTTACTGTCCAGGGTACTGAATACGGCAGCCTTCGGCGCCTATTTGATGGCTTTCAATATCGCCTTTTTTGGCGGCGTGGTTGGCACGCTGGGTTTGAACCAGAGCATCATACGTTTTTTGGCCGAGCAGAGGGAGAAAGGAAAGCAGGCATGGGCCCGTAAAACCGCGCTGCTGTCTCTGAAGATTGCGATGCTCGGAGCAGCCGGTACAGGCATACTGTATACATTCCTGCAGCTGACGCTGCTTCGAGGGGTTTTGGGCTCGGAAATTATGGCATCGGCTGCGTTATGGACCGGGCTGTGGATCATGTTAACGGTTTTGCAAAATGTAATGGCCGAAACCTTTCGGGGACACGGTGATGTGAGGCAGGCTACATTGTTTAGCGGCGTTTTGTCCAACTTTCTCATGCTGGCAGGTTTAGGGTTGTTGATGTGGCTGGGGCGTTCATCATTATCATTGGAGCATGCGTTCATCTTGGTTACGGTCTGCATGGGGATTAGCTGCTTCGTCGCCGGTTGGAGATTGCTGAAGCTTCTCCAGGGAGGGTTCCGGAACCCAACGAATGAGCCGGCCTTAGATCATGGGCCAAACGCCCGGCGGCTGCTTGCCGTCTCTCTCCCGATGATGGCTTCGAACGTCGCGCTGTTTATGCTCACCTCTAGCGATATCTGGATTCTGGGCGTTTTTTACGATGAGAGCGAAGTGGCGATTTATGGTGCAGCCGTACGCTTAATGGCCGTGCTTAATTTCTTCGTCGTGTTGATGAATACGCTGATGACAAGCATCATTTCCAAGTATTTCGGCAGCGGCCAGTTCCCGAGCATTCAAAATGCCGGCCGGATCATTGTTGGCATATCTACGCTGCCCGCAATCGTCATTGGAATGGTTTTTATGTTGATGGGCGAGCAAGTGCTTCAATTGGCATTTGGATCTGCCTATGGCTCAGGCCATGCCATTCTGGCCATCTTGTCGCTGGGTCAGCTCATCAATTTATTCGCAGGCCCTTCAGGACTCCTTCTGACCTTAACCGGCCATGAGCGGGCCATGTTGAGAATCACGCTGATTACCAGTGTCGTGACGGTAATTGCGGCCGTGACGGTCGTTCATGCATGGGGACCGTTTGCGCTTGCCGTCGTGATGGTATGCGGTTTGCTTGCGCAGAACGGTTGGATGTGGGTAGAGGTGCGGCGAAGACTCGGCATTTCGGTGCATTTCCACCCCGTTGATCTGATACGTCAGTTGATGCGTCTGGCAGGCAGGAACAAAAACATGGAACAGCAAGTTCGATTAAAGGGAGCCAGTTACAAATGATACGGACTCAATGGGTAGAAGACAGATCTGAAGTTTTTCTCTCCGTAGTCACGGTCTGCAGAAATAATCTACAGGGTCTGATCAAAACGTGGCAAAGCGTGAAGTCGCAATCCTGCTCGCTCGAATGGATCGTCGTTGACGGCAACTCGGATGACGGCACGCTGGCTTTTCTTCAGAATATTGAAGATGAACGAGTGTCCTTTGTCAGTGAACCGGATCAAGGGATATATGATGCGATGAATAAAGGGCTGGAATGTTGCAATGGCCAGTATGTGGTCTTCATGAATTCCGGCGATCGATTTTATGATGATACGATAGGCGAACGGCTTCGTATGCAAGCTATCCAGCATCATCTCCCGGATTTGCTGTATGGCGATGCGCTTGAAGAAGCGCGGTCGGGTGAACTGTTGTATAAGACGGCACGCAGTCATAAGCGCATGTGGTACGGCATGTTTACGCATCACCAATCCATGGCTTTCAGGCGGGGGAGTTTGAGCAGCATCAGATATCGTCTGGAATACCCGATCGGAGCGGATTATGCCCTGACAGCGGAACTCTTGTTGCAGGGCGGGACCGCAGCGTACCTCCGTAAACCCATATGCATTTTTGAGCAGGGCGGTATCTCCCATACCCAGCATAAACAAGGCCAACGGGACCAGTGGTTTATCCGTAAAACCATTCTCGGGATGCCAATCGTCCTCCGCGCTTCGATCGCGCTGCTGCAATGGGGCGTTCGTTTGGTTAAACATAGCTTTCCTAAAATCTATAAGAGGGTGCGCTTTTCCTATGAAAAATAAAATCCCGGTGTCCGTCATTATCATGACGAAGAACGAGGAAAAAAACATAGCCAAGTGCTTGGCTTCGGTATCCGCTTTTGACGAGGTGTTCGTCGTGGATTCCAACAGCACGGATCGAACATGTGCCATTGCACGGGAAATGGGTGCACATGTCATCAATTTTACATGGAATGGCCAATATCCGAAGAAAAAGCAATGGTGCCTTGAGGAGCTGCCGTTCCGCAATGACTACGTGTTTTACGTGGATGCGGATGAAGAAGCCACACCCCGGCTGGTCGCCGAGATGGAGGGGTTGTTTCAAGAAAAGCGGGATTTGGCGGCAGGCTATTTCGTGGCGTATGACTATGTATTCATGAACAAGGTGCTGAAGCACGGGCACAGGATGTATAAGCTGGTACTGTTCCACCGCCGGTTAGGCAGATTTCTGGATCATGACGATCTGTCGGCGTCGAACATGTGGGAAGTGGAAGGGCATTATCAGCCTCAGATTGATGGAAGTACCGGGGTGCTCAGCAGCTGTATGGTGCACTATGATCATGATTCCCTGTTTGATTATTTCGCGAAGCATAACCGTTATTCGGATTGGGAGGCGGTTGTGCGCACCAATGGCGGTTTTCGAAACCTGAACGAATCCCAAATTTTCATCCGAAGCCTCCAGAAGAAGCTGTTCGACCGGATGCCTTTGAAGTGGGCGGTTGCATTTATACACTCTTATATCATTAAGCTTGGGTTTCTCGATGGTTCCGCCGGCTTCCACTATGCTTTCGCACGTTCGGTTTATTACTGGCAGATCGGAATCAAGATGTCGGAGCTCCGGAAAGTAAGCCAGGGGACATGAACAGCCGTACTGCTATCGGTAATCAGTTGTCCCCGGTCCCGACTGGAGGAGGAATTATGGGGGGGCTTGCCTTTATTCTGGCCCTCTTGATTTACGCTATCTTCAGCGCGCCCTTTCCAGCCAATCCCGGCATGACGGAAGTGCTGATCGCGGCGTTGCTGGTATTGTTTGTTTCGCTTCCGACAGGAATTCTGGTCATGAGCGGCGGTTTTACGCTGTATCGCAGATATGACACCGTCCCCATGCCGCTGCATTTGGGCTTTTTTGTGCTGCTGTGGCTGGGGCTGCTGAATGGAGGCGTCATATATCGTTGGGATTCAACGGATATACTGCGTGATCTTATTCCTTGCGTATATTTGTTTGTCCCTTTATTGCTGCTTCCCGCAATGAATCGTTCCAAATTCAAATGGCTGTCTATTCTTCCGTGGCTCATCGCGGTAATGGGCGTTATTTTATCCATCAGATTCTATATGGAAGTTCGCATTTCGCCGCTGGATATCGGAAAAATGTATTATTTTGATAATTTTCTGTATTTGCCTTATGACCCGAGCGTTTCGTTTGCCGGCGTCTTCCTGACGATTATGGCCGTGCATACGTGGAAAAGCACGAATCCGCTCCGCTGGCTAAGCAGCCTGGCCATGCTGATCGGCGGTTTTTTGGCGTTAGGTTCGCTCATGGCCGTAGCGCAGCGGGCCCCTCTGGGGTTGGCAGCCCTATGCTTTGCGGTGTATTTCGGCGTAAGTTCCGGAAGGTCTGTACGGAAGTTGATCGTCATTATCGTGATCTTGATAGGAGCCGGGATTCTGGCCCAGGAGCAGATCACGAGCTCGTTTGATTTGCTGTTATCCAAGCAGGTGAACTATGGAGCGAACGGGAAGACGGATGAATTGGCGGCCGTGCTTCAGGAAACGTCCAAGTCGGTGTATACGCTGCTGCTTGGTATAGGCTGGGGGGGACTGTTTTTTGATCCGACCTACATGTCCGAGGTCTCGTTTACTCATTCGGCGTTTACCTTCTTCCTGTTAAAGGGAGGGGTTATCGGCATTACTGTCTTTTTGGCTTATCTGAGCTGGATTATATGGAAGTGCTTAAAGCGCGTAAACATGCAGAATCTCCCGTACATGCTTGGGGCCGGGGTTCCGATCATGATCGGATTGTTGTTCCAGCCCAGTTTCAAGACGCTCTCCTACGGAATGCTCCTCACCGTTCTGATCTTAAAAGATAAGGAGTCAATCCCATGAATCACAATCTGAGTTTCCCTGCGGATACATTGCATAATCGGGGCAGAAGCTCAGTGGCCAACTTGGGGGGATTCGGATTTATAGCAGCGTTGCTGTTATATGCCTTGTTCAGTTCCCCTTTTCCAGCAGAGCCCGGCATCGCGGAAGCTTTGATTGCTGTTCTTCTGATCTTGTTTGTGTCGATCCCGACCGGAATCATTGTTATGGGCGGCGGTTTCTCGTTATATCGCCATTACGGTACCGTGCCTGTCGTTATTCATGCCGGCTTCTTCTTTTTGCTGTGGATTGGGCTTCTGAACGGCGGTGTCGTTTATGGGTGGGATATGACGGATATTATTCGCGATTTGATTCCGTGCGTGTATCTGTTCGTTCCGCTCCTGCTCTTGCCGGCAATGAAACGCTCAACGCTCAATTGGCTTGCGATATTGCCTTGGATCATCTCCGTAATGGGCGTTATTTTATCCATCAGATTCTACGTGGTTGTACAGATTTCCCCTCTGGAAGTGGGCAGAATGTATTACTTTGATAATTTTCTGTATCTTCCGTATGATCCCAGCGTTTCGTTTGCAGGCGTATTTCTTCCCATCATGGCGGTTCATACGTGGAAAAGCTCCAGCCCGTTTCGCTGGCTGGGGAGCCTCGTGATGCTGACTGGCGGTTTCCTGGCCCTCGGGTCTCTCATGGCCGTTGCGCAGCGCGCGCCGCTTGCGCTTGCTATGCTGTGCTTTGCCGTTTACTTCATCGTGAGCTCGCGCAAATCGATGAATAAGCTGATCATCGGTCTGATCATTCTTGTCGCCGCAGGGATGCTTGCCCAGGAGCAAATATCCAACTCATTTGAATTGTTGGTATCCAAACAGGAGGATTTCGGCGCAAACGGAAAAACGGATGAGCTCGCCGCCGTACTGGCTGAAACGTCCGCCTCTCCGTATTCCATGCTGCTGGGAGTAGGGTGGGGAGGCCTGTTTCACGATCCGGCGGTAAACAACATTCTTGTATCCTACACTCATTCGGCGGTTAGCTTTTTCCTGCTCAAGGGAGGGCTGATCGGGATTGCAGTGTTGATGACTTATCTGATCTGGATCCTGTATAGGGCTCTTCAGCGGTTTACGATCACCATGCTCCCCTACATGCTGGCAGCCTTTGTACCTGTCATTATCGGCTTGTTGTTTCAGGTCAGCTATAAAACCTTGTCGTACGGAATGATCCTTACCATGATCTGTTTGATACATAAGGATCCCGGTAGCGTTCATTCAGGCGGCGAAAAGAACATTCCAAGACAGTAAGGGGACATGAAATGAAAAAAGAAATCGTGTTTGTGGCCAATTATTTTCATCCGGATTATGCTTCGTCCGGGCAGCTGCTAACTGAACTTTGTTTGGAGCTCCAGCATGATTTTGATGTGACGGTTATCGCCGTTCAGCCGGAAAACGCAAACCACATCCAGAAGAAAAGAATGTTTGAATACGATCAACTGGAACGTATACGGATTATCCGTCTTCGTACTCCTCAAGTGAATAAGCGAAGCAAATTCAGCCGCATCCTGTTTATTCTCTCCTATTTTCTATTGGCTGTTATCGCATTGCTTCGCATTAAGAAAGTGGATGTCATCTATACGATATCTTCTCCTCCGATTATCGGCGGATTGATTGGCGCCATCGGCAAGGTGCTGAAACGCGGGAAACTCGTCTATAACATCATGGATTTTAATCCGGAGCAAGCCGAAGCTATCAGTTACACGAATCGAAAATGGCTGTTTCGTCTGGCCAAGAGAATGGA
Organism: Priestia sp. BR_2; assembly: GCF_041954005.1. Lineage (NCBI taxonomy): Bacteria > Bacillati > Bacillota > Bacilli > Caryophanales > Bacillaceae > Priestia > Priestia sp. BR_2. The sequence continues at coordinate 181,826 of NZ_JAVFHM010000294.1, forward strand.
TAATTTGAGCTGCCGCATAGCCGACCATATCATCACGGTTGGACAGGACATGCAAGAGACGCTGAACAGCCGCTTTCGTGGACGCAGGGTACCGAGCAACAGCGTAATTAATAACTGGACCGACGAGCAGGATATCACGCCGCTGCCCCGCAGCGATGCTAACGTGTCGAAGTTTTTGAAAGATCATGATCTGCAGGGAAAATTTATCGTGATGTACTCGGGGAATCTCGGTCTTTATTACGATCTGGAGAACATTATACGGGTCGCTTCGGATTTTAAGGATCATCCGGATATCCTGTTCGTTTTTATCGGCGATGGCGCCATGAAGCCCGAGATGCAGCGATATGTGGAGGAGAAGGGATTGGGGAATGTTCGGTTCCTTCCGTTTCAGCCTAAAGAAAACATCAAATACTCTCTATGCGCTGCGGATGTCCATTTGGTCGTCAATCAGAAAGGGATCAAGGGCGTCTCGGTTCCAAGCAAAATCTACGGCGTCATGGCCGCAGGAAAGCCGATACTCGGCGTTCTTGAGCAAGGAAGCGAAGCCGCCGTCCTTATTAAGGAAAGCGGATGCGGAGTCGTTGTGGAACCGCAACAATACCGCGAAATCTCCCAGCACATAGCGAATATGTATGCATGCGGTACGGAAACGTTGGAATTGACCGGACGTGGCGGAAGATTGTATTTGGAACGGTATCTTGCCAAGGCTCAGTCAATCGACAAATACCGGACGCTCCTGCAGTCCATATAGATGCTGTGATAAAAGGATGGAGGGAAAGTAGTAAGATGAAGATTATTTTATTGTCCGGCGGTTCGGGTAAGCGTCTGTGGCCTCTCTCCAACGAGCTTCGCTCCAAACAGTTCCTTAAGGTGCTCCCTGGAGAAGAAGGAGAATCCGAGTCCATGGTGCAGCGCGTTTGGAAGCAATTGCAGAGGAGCAACTTGGCGGATTCATCCTTTATAGCCGCAGGCATTTCGCAGATTGAAATTATTCGAAATCAGCTTCCCGGCAGGGTGCCGATCATCGTAGAGCCGCAGCGCAGAGATACGTTCCCTGCGATCGCGCTAGCCGCCGTGTATCTGTATTCCATAGCCAACGTCAATTTACAGGAAACAGTTACCGTACTGCCGGTAGATCCTTTTGTGGAGGAGCCGTTCTTTCATACAATGTCTTCTTTGGATCGCGTTTTGGAAGAGTCCGGAGCGGATATAGCGCTTATGGGGGTCAAGCCAACCTATCCTTCGGAGAAGTACGGTTATATTCTCCCTGAACAGACGGAGGATGCCTCGTGTGGTTACCGCAACGTAAAAAGCTTTAAAGAAAAACCAAGCGAAGAGCAGGCTTCGCAATACATCGCACAATCCGCTTATTGGAACTGCGGCGTGTTCTCTTTTAAGCTGGACTATCTGATCCAGCTTCTGATCGATAAGGGACTGCCGATTCAATATGAGGAAATGTCCAAACAGTATGCAAGGCTCTCGAAGATTAGCTTCGATTATGAGGTGATCGAGAAGGCTCGGCGCGTCGTGGTGGTTCCTTATGAAGGGAGCTGGAAGGATCTGGGCACTTGGAACACGCTTACAGAGGAGATTCCATCGCCGATCAACGGGAAAGGGACCATCAGCGACGATTGCTACAACACCCATTTGATTAATGAACTGGATATTCCGGTAGCGGTGCTGGGACTCTCCAATGTCGTGGTAGCCACTGGCGCAGACGGCATCCTGGTTACGGAGAAATCATCCAGCCCGCGGTTGAAGGAATTTATTTCTCATATCGAACAACGGCCCATGTATGAGGAACGCCGCTGGGGATGGTACCGTGTACTCGATCTGCAAAAGCATAAGAACGGACATGAGGTTCTTACCAAGCGGATTCGGATTGATGCAGGAAAGAACTCCAGCTATCATTATCATCTGCATCGCGAAGAATACTGGACGATCACCAGCGGTACAGGTGAAGTCTGCATTCAAGACCAGGTAAAGTCCGTTCAGGCTGGGGATGTGCTCAAAATACCCGCCGGCACTTTGCATGGAATTCGCGCGCTTGAGGATCTTGAATTCATTGAGGTTCAATCCGGTACCGAAGTATCAGAGGAGGATACGATCCGGTTAACCTTTCAATGGGAAGAGATGACCCAGTTCGTCTAAGGACAAAGGTAATTTCATGACGGGGGAGAATGCCGTGGGCAGAAACAGAAGCAGCTACAGGAGCAGGAGGCTCCTGTTTATCATCGTCATCGTTTTCGTTTGGATGAGCATCATTTTTTTCTTCTCCTCCCAGTCGTACCAGCAGCAGGATCTAAGGCCGTGGCTGCAGGAGCACTTGCCAGAGGCGGCGATTGAACACTGGTTTTCATGGGTTTCGTTTACTTATGCCGGAGAGATCGTTAGCATCGATGCCAAGGGTGTGCCCGGTTTCGTTGAATTTTTTATCCGAAAGGCAGCCCACATCGGGGAATACTTCGTCCTTGGTGGCTTGTTGCTGCTGCTGTTGACGAATTTGCTGCGGATCAGGGCTAGCATAGTCATACCTGTGTCATGGTGCTTGTGCGCGTTGTATGCCGTTAGCGACGAGCTGCATCAAAGCACATCGGGGTACCGCATCTTTAAGGCACAGGATGTTGTCCTGGATTCGATTGCCGCATTGGTCGGAATAACGCTGGTCAGTGCATATACATATTGGAGGTCTATGAAATCGAGGCCGAGGGAAGTGTTAGATCGGAAAGGATGACGAGGCATGAAAAAATGGCTGAAGATTACTGCGGGAGCGCTCGTGAGTCTGACCGTGTTGGCAGGCGGTTATGGTGTGTATGTGTACCAGTCCGTCAAAGCGACGGCTGAACAAATTTATGAGCAGCGGGAACCCTCATCGCCTCCCGCTTTTATAACAGCCGATCCCATCCTGCAGGAAATCCAGACGGCGGATATTGATCGGCGCGAGCCCTTTACGGTGCTTGTGCTGGGAGTAGACGAACGCCCGAATGACCGGGGAAGGTCGGACGCGATGATTATGCTGTCCGTCAATCCGTCGAAACAGTCGATCCTGATGTTTAACATTCCTCGAGACACTCGTACAGTCATCGCGGACCGCGGCACGGAGGATAAAATCAATCATGCCTACGCGTTCGGAGGCATCCAAATGTCCGTACGGACCGTTGAGGAATGGCTCCGATTTCCGGTGAATTATTACGTTAAAGTCAACATGGAGGGTTTTGCGAACATCATAGACGCGCTTGGCGGAGTCGATATTGATAACGCGTTGGCATTTGATTATGAGGGCCATCATTTTGCCAAGGGACGGCTGCATTTGAACGGCCGGGAAGCATTGGCTTTTTCCCGGATGCGTTATGAGGATCCCCGCGGCGATTTAGGCAGGAACTCCAGGCAGCGTCAAATCGTGAAAGAAGTATTGAACAGCGCGCTTGACGTTTCAACGGTCTTCAAGCTTGAAGCTTTGCTTAAGGAGGTCGGGTCAAGCGTAAAGACAGACGTCCGATTTGATGAAATGAAGACGTTTGTAACCGACTATCGCCAGGATATGAAAACCATCAAACAGATCGAAATTCAGGGAGGCGGGCAGAAGATCGGCGGTGTCTGGTATTATCAAGTGAGCGAGAAGGAACGTCAGCGTATCCATCAACTGCTTAAAGAGCATATGGATCGAAACGAATGAGACGATGAGTGCATGGATGCTTAATGGCTCTGACAATGAAACAGCGGGCATGAAAAGAGGGGGAAGACGTTAAGTCTTCACCCTCTCCGTGTTGTATTGCATCATGATCATCGCATCGATTATCCTAACTTGATCCAGGAATGGACGCCTTTTGAACGCTGTTTGCAAATATACAGCGAATCTACCCCGTTACTGTCCTCAACCATGATGATTCGGCCGCGGTGGGCAGCAGAAGCAGCCGGTATCGCAGGCAACGGACTGAGAATCATGCTGCTGGAGCGAACCAATTCGGTAAAGACAGCCGAACTCGCGATCGTTTCCTCCCCGTAAGGAATGTTATTTACCAGATTCGGCAGCACGAATATCGAATGGACTTGGAGATTAAGCGGCTCGTATACCACGAGGTCGACGATGTCCGTGTAGTATTTCTTGAACGTTTTCGTAATGGTAAAGCGTTCGGAGCCGGAAGGAAGAATAAGAGTCAGATCGTTGGTGTCCCCGCCGATATCAATAAATAGCGGTGTTGATTTCCCCGACAGGTTCGTGCCAGACAGCACGAAGGTGTAATATTCATGCTTATGCAGACGTTCTACGGTTCTCATACGGAGCTTGGTCTTTGAGCCGGTTGAACTTTGGGTGACGATACAGCCGGATGGAGCCGCTTGTTTAAAGGCAAAACCCGGGTCAGGTTCGACGGAATACGGGACATCATTCGTAAACATGGCGCTGAGAGACGGGTTTCGAAGCAGGTTATGGCCAGAGGAGCCGATATAAGGTACGGTACGTCGTTCCGTTAAATAGAATGCATCCCGAAATGATGTCCGGTCCGCGATATTCTCGACAACTACGCAGCCGACAGGGTCCTTGATAAGCGTACCGTGTGTCGTATTGGGATGATTGGCTTGAATCCGGTAGTTACGCGGTCCGAGGATGATATCCTGCGATGCCGTAGAACCCGGATCTACGGTGACGATGTATCCTTTATTGGGATTGTAATCCGTGATCGCGTAGTGATCCAGACGGCATCCGTCAATCCACACGCCTGACGTATGTCCGTAAATTCCCACAAAGCTCTCATAGGTCGCTTCCGCATGGCATTCTTCGATCGAAACGGCACGGGCATTATCCAGCTTGATGAGTGGGGCGGTCATCACTTGATTCGCCGCAATCGCGTCCCTCATGACATCTTCCTCGGTGCGTCCCTCTGCAGGAGAAGCAGGGGGGACGGTTTGTTCGCTCCTCTCAAAGGCCGTTGAGGTAATATGAATGCTGTCCGAATTCACAATTTCCAGATGGGGGTAATTTCGCACAGACCTGGAGAAGAAACAGCTATCAATCGTTGTGCACAACACGATATCCTCTAACTTTAAGCCCGTACCCAAGTAACCCGTCTCCTGCCAGAAACGGCAATCGCGAAACGAGATCATATAGCCTCCATAGCCCGATGTGGGATTCGTCCCGCTTCGCATCCCCTGAATATAAACTCCGAATTTTCCTTCACCGCATGCGCTTGAGAAGAAACGCTCAAACATTTGGTGTGCGCCCTGCGGCAGATAGATGCCACCACCCGCAGCGTGGTTAATATAAAAATCCCTAAATAAGATAGTCTCGGCCATGTCTTTATCGCTGTATAGGGCAAAATCTGTTCCCGTATAAATAATACCGCTGTCATACATTCCGTCCCCGTAGATGGTAAGTCCAATTCCTTGCGTGGCGTTGGTGTTGGGCCTTTCCTGTTTCGGTAATACCAAGGTTTGCGTTATGCGATATCGGCCTTTAGGCATATAGATGACGGAATATGCACCGGAGGCACACGCTTGGATCGCTTGTTGGAAGGCTAACGTATCATCTGAAACGCCATCACCTTTTGCACCGAAATTTTTCACATTGGCTTGACTGTTCAGTACAGGCATTTTCGCACCCTCCCATCTGTCGGAATGTTATCCTCATACAAAATATGATCAAGCATCGGCCGGAGTGATGCCAATTCACCTAATTGTCCTTAAATAGCCAAGAAATATTTATGTTTTCGTTTGACAAAAGAGTGCAAATTTATTAGGATACATTTTGTATCAACAACCATTATATCAAGCCATTTCTCATTGGGAGTGGAACATTCATGGAAAATGAACTGAAAATGTACTGTATATGTTGTCGTCGGATCGTGTCGATGATCGAGGGAGTCAGCGTGTTTAAAACCGGTTTCTATCGATACGATATGCCTATGGGCATATGTGGAAAGTGCAAAACGGCTGCATCCAATGAGCTATTTTACATGGCGCAGGACCTTTGAATGATTGGCTGATTCAGACGGCTTGGAGCGGAGTCTATTAGACTCATGCCTGGTATTGTGTATAATGGGGAATATTGAACTTGTTTCGTTAGGGGCAAAGGAGAATTCACATGAAGCAGGAACCGCTGGTAAGACTGCTCGGGGTTACGAAAAAAATATCGTCGAAGGTTCTGGTAGATGATGTGACCTTTGATATCGCACCTGGACAAATCTTCGGATTCCTTGGGCCGAACGGGGCAGGCAAGACGACAACCATCCGCATGATGGTCGGGCTGATGTCCATTACCCAAGGGGATATAACCATCGGGGGATACAGCATTCGGAAAAATTATGAGCAGGCTGCTTCCCAGATCGGGGCGATCGTCGAGAATCCGGAAATGTACAAGTTTCTATCCGGTTACAATAATTTGAAGCATTTTGCACGCATGATGCAGGGGATTACGAAGGAGCGTATCGACGAAGTGGTGGAACTCGTCGGGCTCGGGAACCGGATCCATGAGAAGGTGCAGACCTATTCGCTGGGGATGCGCCAACGGCTCGGAGTGGCACAGGCGCTGCTGCACCGGCCCAAACTTCTGATCCTGGACGAGCCTACGAACGGCTTGGACCCGCAGGGCATTCGGGAGCTGCGTGATTATTTGCGGCGATTGACGCAGGAGGAAGGGACCACCGTATTCGTATCCAGCCATCTGCTGTCGGAAATGGAGCTGATGTGCGATACCGTCGGCATCATCCGTCACGGCAAGCTGGTCGATATTCGGCAGCTTCGCACGGACGGGGGAGAGCGGATGTTTGAAGAGACGGCATTTACCGTCAGCGACGCGGATGCCGCCGCAGCGCTCCTCCAGGACTACCAGGCGACAGCCCGGGAGCATCGCGTCCTTGTTCGCGGTGACCGGGATATGATTGCGGACATCAATGCGGCATTGGTCGAAGCGGGCATACGCGTATATGCCATACAGCCGGTTACCCGGTCGCTGGAGGATCAATTTTTGGAAATGACGGGAGGGGGATCTCTTGTTGAATAACTTTACCCGTCTTGTTGCCAATGAGAATATGAAAATTTACTACCGCGTGCGGACATGGGTCATGCTGGGCATACTTGTCTTATTTAATGCAGCCATGCCTGTCATGCTGTACTTGACGGATGTGCCGATGGATGTCTGGACCGTGTTCACTTGGACGGAGAGTTTCACCATATACCTCAGCGCGATCTTCACGGTTGTCATCGCCGCGGATATCGTGGCCGGGGAATTTAGCGGGGGCACCATCAAATTGCTGCTGATCCGGCCGTGGAGCCGGGGGAAGATTCTGTTATCCAAATTCGCCGCCTTGTGTCTGTTCGGGCTGCTCTGTGCGGGAGTCACCATGGTGGTGGGCATCGCTGTCTCGATGCTGCTGTTCTCCGGCAATGCCGGATTCTCGGACGGATTTGATGGATCGCCCATGAGCAATTCCCTCTTGCTCCTGCTGACGGATACGATCCAGGTGTTTGTCATTTCGCTGATTGCATTTATGCTCTCCACGGTATTCCGTTCAGGCGGCCTTGCGATTGGATTATCGCTGCTGGTCCTGTTTACGAAGGATATCTTCGGTTTTATCTTTAACCCGGAGCGGTTTGTATGGGCGAAGTATTTGCTCTTTCTTCACACCGATCTGAGCGGGTACATCAGCTCGCCCGTCGGGCCGGGAGGCGTAGGGCTGGGCTTTTCCATAGCGATTTTGGCCGTCTATTGCTTACTGTTCATGCTGTTCTCGTGGCTGGCCTTCACCAAGAGAGACGTAGCAGCATAATTCATAACGATGAGAAAAGAGCTCCTTCCGCCGTGTGGGTCACATGGATGAGAAGGGGCTCTTTGATTGTGTCGGCTGCTGGATCCGGCCGAAGCGGATATCGTGTTCGAATTCGGGTGGTCGTCCATACGCCGGGTTAACCTGCTTCCGGACGCTTAAGGGGCAGTGCGGCGTCAATGGATTCCGAGGCTTCCTGAGAAGAGGTCTGCTGGTCCATCCGGCTTGCCCCGTGAAGAAGCCCGCCCTCCATAACGATAAGGGAAGCTGCGTGAACATCCCCGTACATTTGCCCCGTTGTCGTAATCGTTAGTTTATTTTCCGCCGTCACGTCCCCATAGACCTTGCCGGCCACGATGACTTCCCGAGCGGAAATATTGGAGCGGGCAATCGCGGCTTCGCCTATGGTGACGCAGCCTTGGCTTTCGATGGAGCCGTTAAAGCGGCCGTCGATCCTCAGGTCATCCTCGCATTGCAGGACGCCCTCCACTTCGCTTCCTGGCCCGATCAGCGTATCGGTCCGCTCTGTCGCCCGTTTCTTCTTGTTTTTCTTCTTCATCTGTCATTCCTCCTATTCGAAAATGGATGGTGTGCTTATTGCAGATAAGGCAAAGGGTCAATCGTCTGATTGTTTTTGACGACCTGGAAATGAAGGTGGGGGCCCGTGCTTCGCCCGGAGGAGCCCAGCTTGCCAATCGTTTCGCCCTGCTCGACATGATCGCCTGCCGACACGTCCAGGCTGTCCAGATGCATGTACCACGTCTCCAGACCATTCGGATGCCTGATGACGATATACAGCCCCCGCGCCCCGCTGCGTTCCGCTGCCGTCACCTCGCCGGCACCTGCGGCATAGATAGGATCGCCGGTTTTCCCGGCAATATCGATGCCGGCATGATAGGCCGAGCGGCCGGTAAAAGGATCGCTACGATAACCAAAATTCGAGGTGAGCCGCTTGGAGGTGGTCGGCCATAATGAAGGCGTGCCCTCACGCCTTTCCTGGGTTTCCTGGGCCTGATCCAGCGTACGCGGAATATGCTGCTCCATGCGTGAAATCAACTGCTGCATGTTCTCGAAATCATCCTGGGTCTCCTTGGCGAGGTTTAACATTTCATTCTCATGAACGGCAATGAATTCACCGCCGACATGCTGCTTATCTTCGTTAGCGATGGAGGAGGTCTGGCCGGACAGGCTGCCGTGCTTCTCAATAAACTGCTGAAGCTCCTGCTCCAGCTGCTGAACGCGCTCCATCTGGACCTTCGTTTGCTCTGCTTCACCCGATAGCTGAATGATCGCTTTATTTAGGCGTTCGATGGCTTCATCCTTATCGGTGACCGTCACTTCCATCTTTAAGGCTTCCAGGCTTTTCAGCGTCAGCTGCTGCTCCAGCCCCGAGATGGTCTGAGCCGACTGGATCTGGAGGGAAACGATCAGTCCGGCGATGGACAAAATAGCGGCCGCGGGCACCGCTATCATCAAAGGTTTGGACAGATGGACCTGTTTGACTGAATGCTGGGCATCCCGAAGCACCAGCAAGGTTAAGCGTTGTTTACGGTGTGCGGTTTTCATGGCATCTCCCTTCCATGCATTATTTATGGTTTACAAGGGCACCCGCTAGACTTGGCCAACTCCTTATCTAGTATGTATTCTATTCTTTCGAAGAACATGTCAAAAATTATTAGATAAGAGAACTTATTCAGTATGGCGCCGCATTGGGTAATTGAATAAATACATATGGAATTGGTCAATGATGTAGTGTAGTTAATTGCTTGTCTTTCATTTCAAACGTTTTGACAAAGGGCTGCTCAATATATTATTCATCGTGAGGAGGCTGCCGATATGGTGTGGCTTCTGGTTGCACTTATTACTTTTATTTTGCAGATGGTTGCGGTGCTGCTGCTTGAGTTTCGAAATCCGTCCAAGGCCGTGGCATGGCTGTTTATTTTATTTTGCCTCCCCTTTATCGGGTTTGTACTCTATTTCTTTGTGGCGCAGGATTACCAGAAGCGATTGAAGATTCGCAAGCGGGGTTCCCGTTTGTTTCAGGAAATCAGGGCGCATTTGTGGGATCGGGCGGCGGTCGTCAGAAGAAAAGGAGATATGAACAATCCCGGCTTTCATCATAATGACCGTTTGTTCAATCTGCTCAATCACTTGTCGGAGAGTCCCATCACGGGCTGTAATCAAAGCCGGGTGTTGACCGATGGGGAAGAGACGTATGAGGCCATGCTGAACGCCATGGAGGAGGCCAAGGATCACATTCACGTGGAGTTTTACATCTTTCGCCATGACCGGATCGGCACGAAGTTTCAGGACGTCATGATTCGAAAAGCGCAGGAAGGCGTCAAGGTGCGCCTGGTTTGTGACGGGCTGGGCAGTTATAAACTCAAGAAAACATTCATTCAACGCTTCAAAGAATCGGGAGTGGAGTTCTATTTCTTCCTGCCCGCAATGGTCTCGATGTTCAGCCGCAGAATCAATTACCGGAACCACCGCAAAATCGTCGTCGTGGACGGCACGATCGGTTTTCTGGGCGGCATTAACGTCGGGGACGACTATCTCGGCGAATATCCGAATATGGGCTACTGGCGCGACACGCATCTGGAAGTAAAGGGGGATGCGGTCTATTTTCTGCAAAATGTGTTTCTGCACGATTGGAAGCTTGCGTCCGGAGAGCGCATTGCGGATTTCGGGCTGTTTCCGGAGCATCAATGCACCGGGGAGGAGCAAGTGCAGATATTGAGCAGCGGACCGGATCTGAACTGGAATGCCATTCAGGAAATGTGCTTCGGGGCGATTTCCGTGGCCAAAGAACGGATATGGATCACCACGCCGTATTTCATTCCCGATGAAGGAATTTATGAAGCCCTGAAGACGGCTGCGGTGAGCGGCGTGGACGTACGGATCATTATTCCGGATCACGCCGATTCCCGCCTCGTCAAGATGGCAAGCTTGTCCTACGTGGAAGAGCTGCTGGCAGCGGGAGTCAAGTTCTACGAGTATGAAAAAGGGTTCATCCATGCCAAGGTGCTCATTGTGGACGAGCTTCTCGGTTCGGTCGGTACGGCGAATATGGATATGCGGAGTTTCTTCTGTAACTTCGAGCTGACGGCCGTGCTGTTCGATCGGCTGCCTATTGAGCGGTTGGTTTCGGATTTTAAGGAAGATCTGCAACATAGCAGGCTTATTGATGCGGAGGTGTTCCGTCAGCGCGGAAGATGGCAGAAAGCGGCCGAAATTATGTGCAGGATGCTGTCGCCATTGCTGTAAAAGTAATATTTTACATGAGATGTGAGAATGACGGAAATCCGAGTAAAAAGCAGGATAAACTGCGAAAAATCTATGTCCCGCTTTTATTTATATGATAGAATATTTATATAGGATCCACTTATAAATATATATTAGCTTGGTTTCATAAAGTTGAACGGGGGAGATTTATGTCAAGTGATGTGAAGATTCTGGCGCAAGTGAAAGCGGAGCAGCAGAAGCCGGAGAATCCCAAGGCAGGCTCAGCGACCTTGAAGCTTCTCCGCCGTCTGGTGTTCTTAACTTTCGGCGCGATTTTGATGGCAGTAGGGCTGGAAATCTTTCTGGTGCCGAACAAGATTATTGACGGAGGGATTACCGGAATCTCGATTATGGTTTCCCATATCACCGATATTCCGCTGGGTGTATTCCTGACTTTGTTCAACCTTCCGTTTTTGTTTATGGGATATAAACAGATCGGAAAAACCTTTGCATTATCCACGCTGTTTGCCGTATTGGTCATGTCCGTCGGCACTTATTTCCTGCATCCCGTCGATCCGATCACGATCGATCCGCTGCTTGCGGCCGTGTTCGGCGGCGTGCTTCTCGGAATCGGGGTCGGCCTTGTTATCCGGTCCGGCGGTTCCTTGGACGGCACGGAAATCGTGGCCATTCTGATCAACAAGAGAACGCCGTTCTCCGTCGGCGAAATCGTGATGTTCATCAACGTATTCATTCTAGGCAGCGCAGGTTTCATTTTCGGCTGGGACCATGCCATGTACTCGCTGATTGCGTATTACCTTGCGTTTAAGTTGATCGATATTACCATTGAAGGCATTGATCAATCCAAATCGGTTTGGATTATCAGTGATAAGCATAAGGAGATCGGTGATGCGCTGACCCAGCGTTTGGGACGCGGCGTAACCTACCTCGAAGGCGAGGGCGCTTATTCCGGAGACAGCAAGAAGGTTATCTTTGTGGTTATCACTCGCCTGGAAGAAGCAAAGCTCAAATCCATTGTGGAAGACTGGGACTCCCAGGCCTTCGTAGCCGTCGGCAACATCCATGATGTGAAGGGCGGCCGCTTTAAGAAAAAGGCAATCCATTAATACAATCATTTCAGGCTCCACCCGGTGCGAGAGTTAGCGCGGGCGGAGCCATTTTTTGTTTAAAGAGTATCGGCTTGCAGGCGCAGCGCCTTCTTCTCGCGCACATAATGACGAATGATTCGCGACATGGCCTGGACGGCGGCGGATTGACCGACGGCCTGGTTCACGGTTCCGGTGAAATAGAGGCCCGACTCCGGGTGATGGAAGGCAAATGCCCCGGATTGGCCCCAGTGGCCGATGAGTCCGCGTCCCAGACTGAAAGGAGATAGCGGCTGTCTTGAAATGCCGATGCCATAGAAGAAGGGGCCGGGAGCAAACAGGAAGTTCCACTGCCTCTGGAGCTCCCTCAAATCACCCAGCGGAAACAAATCCCCGTTAAAAAAGGATCGCAAAAACGTCATCGTTTCCCTTGCCGTGGAGACGATCCCGCCCTCCGCACCGACTGATGCCATATACAAGGGAAGGTCCAGTCGCTTCTGCTTGTAATGGAACGGAACGGGGGACGCATCCTCCGGGTCATGATAAAAATAGGTTTGCGTCAGCTTGAGCTTGTCGAAGATGTATTCCTGGAATACGGCCTGAATGGATTCGCCCTTGATATTCTCGATGATTTGGCCAAGCAGCCGATAGTTGGTGTCGGAATATTGGGCTTTTTTCTGCTGTCCCGGTTTGAATTTAGGCGTTTTCCTTTTGGCAGCAGCCAGGACTTGGTCCAGGCTCCAAGCTCGATCCTTCCCGGCGATCAGATTCGAGAAGACGGTTTCCGAGAAATAGTCCGGGATGCCGGACGTATTGGACATCAAATGCTGAACGGTGATTTCTTCGCCGTAATCCCGGTTCTTAAACCTGTGGAGCCCGGTCATAATCTCTTCGGGCAGGTGCTTGCCAATGGGATCATGGAGCTCCAGCCGCCGCTCGGCGCGTAATTTCAAGAGTACGGCAGTCACGTACAACTTGGTCACGCTGGCAATGAAATAGCGGTCGTCAGGCTGCATATCACCTCCGCTGCCGACTATGGACAATGACCGCTCCTGGTCCTCGACGCACATCACTGTGCTAAACACATTTCTTTTATTGGCGATTTGAGTCACACATGCATCCAGAACCGATTGCTTCAGGATTGTTCCCATTGCCGTTCTACCTCCCATGAATCGTAATTTTTCTTTCCTTCAGTTTAGATTCCGTTTCCCTCATGTTTCCGGGCACGCGCAGCACGTATGAACGCTTCAGCGGCTTCGTCCATCATATTCATCATCTGCTCGTCATCCACGTTCTTCGTGAACAGATCGTTTGCCACCATGACGCAGAGACCTGTCTGAAACACCTGCATGTTCAATAAAATAGATTGCAGCTCCTGATCCGAAAATCCGCCGAGCTCCGGATCCTGCCTCATCAATCCGATAACTTCGTCCAGTTGTTCCGGCGTATTCTTCATATGGGGATTGTCCTTCATCATGAGGTCCCGATAAAGCACGGGATATTCCTTGGCAAAGCGGAGACTTGCCATGCCGATATCCCGGAACGGCTGTCCGGATTGCTGCTCCATGATCATTCCTCTGGCCACATGGAAGGCTCTTTCGACGACCTGCTGAAGCAGTTCCTGGACGTCGTTGAAATTGACATAGATCGGCGCGATGGAGCTGCCGAGACGTTCGGCTACTTTTCGGATCGTAATGGACTCGATGCCATCCGTTTTGGCAATGTCGAATGCGGCTAGCACGATATCTTGTTTGGTAAATTTCGTTTTTGGTGCCATGATGTCTACAGCTCCTTAAGTTATTCATATGTAGAACGATCAATATATATCACTTGATATATATTGATTATAAAGAGTAATTGGAGCGATTTCAATCCGGTCATCATGAAGCATTCATGGAATCAGGATTTGTAAATCCAGTAAAACCCACTTATAATAAGAACATATGTTTGTTAAAATAAAGAATAATGACATAGAGCATGGCAGGTCCAGGGAGGAGGAAGCGGAATGGCTCGTACGCAATATGAACGCATAACCACCAAGCAAACATTAAACCGAGTGAAGGAAGAGCGGATGCCCTTCGATTGGTCCATCAATCCGTATCGAGGTTGCGGACATGGCTGCAGCTTTTGCTATGCCCGCGCATTTCAATCGTTTATCGGGATGGGAGCGGAAGACGAGTTCCAGCACCATATTTTTATGAAGTCGAATGCGGCGGAAGCGTTGGAGAAGCAGTTGTCGAGCGCGGCGAGGAAGTTTAACTATGACATTGAAGCGATGCGGAGATCGATCGGACAGGTGACGATCGGAACGGCAACCGACCCGTACCAGCCGATCGAGGGCAAGGAGACCCTTACGCGGGAATGTCTGAAGCTGCTCGCTAAATACCGCATTTCTACCAGCATTACGACGCGTTCTCCGCTCGTATTGAGGGACTTGGATATCTTGACCCGGATGGAGAACGTGTCCGTCAACATGAGTCTCAACACGCTGAGCGGGGACGTCATCCGGAAGCTGGAGCCGGCATCGCCTCATCCGGAGGCCAGGCTTGATGCGATTCACAGATTATCGGCTGCAGGCATAAGAACAGGCTTGTTTGTGGCGCCTGTGCTGCCATTTTTGACGGACGAGGAGCCGGAACTGAAGGAGCTCTTGTCCCAGGCCAAGGAAAGAGGCGTTTCCTTTGCGATGATCTCCTTGCTGAGACTGTCGCGCGACGTGAAGAAATGGTACCTCGAAACGCTGAAACACCACTTTCCCGAGGTGGTTCAATCCTACCGCGAGTTATATGGGCAAGGCGCTTATGCGGAAGAGCATTACGTTCGTTCCTTCAAGTCGATGGCGTCCAGGCTGTTGAACGAATATGGGCTGAGCGGATTGACCATGGGGGCACCTGCTGCCGTTAACCGGTCCGGACTGATTGCAGCCTCGGAGAACGATACATCGGATGAAGGGGCCAACGATCACCCTGCGAGGGAATGGGCTGCTCCTGTAAGTCCAAGGCAGCTTCCTCAACCGGCGGCCCCGGTTTCCGGAGAGGAGCTTACACCCGATGTTGAGCAGCTATCCTTTCCTTTTTGACGCTGCCTTACCCTTTGGCAACAGATGCCGGATGACATTCTCGATCGGTTGGGGCGGCAGGGTCTGCAGCAGGTCGCCCTTTTCCCTCAGCCGTTCTTCGATGTTCAGCAGGTGAAACTCCGTGGGAGAAACGTCCTGGCGGACTTCGTCCCACGTGAGCGGCGTGGAGACGGTCCCGAGCCGCCGGGCCCGCGGGGTATAAGGAGCGGCGAGCGTCCTTCCGCTGTAGTGCTGAAGATAATCGAAGTAGATTTTATCGCCGCGGTTCTTCTTCAGCCGCTCGATGGTGAACAGCTTCGGGAACTTCTCCGTCACGTATTGGCCCACGAATTGGCCAACCGTTCGAAGTTCATCGAACGTTACGCCTTCCGGAATCGGAACGATGATCTGCACTCCGGTCGCTCCCGAGGTTTTCGGGACGGAGGACAGGCCCAGGGAGCTCAGCACGTCCCCTACAATAGCCGTCGCCTCCATAATCCGGGGCTCCTCCGGGAGCGTGGGATCCAAATCGATCATCCATTCGCAGGGCAGATGGCTGCCTGCCAGATGCAGAGAAGGGTGAAACTCAAGCGCAGCCAGATTCCCCAGCCAGAGCAGCTCCGGCAGCCCGTTGAGCAGCACGTAGTTAATATTTTCGTGCACATAAGTCTGAACAAAGGGCGGCAGCGGCTCGGGTGCATTTTTCTGGTAGAAGGATTCGCCTTGGGCTCCGTGCGGATACCGGATGGTCGTGAGCAGCCTGCCCCGGCAGTACCGGAGCAAGAAAGGCGAGATGGCCGCAAGCTTTTGCAAATACATTGCCTTGGTAATGCCGACCTCCGGCCACAGCGGTTTGTCGGGATTCGTAATTTGAATCTCTTGCCCCTCGATCGTCAGGGTGCCTTTAACGGTACGAGCCATATGGTTTACACCCCCTCAATCGATACGAGTTTGGGATGGCGCATCATGCCATCCTGGCTCCACTCGAGAAATGTGACCTGGACTGATAAAGGCTGGCTAAGCCAGGCCAGCTGTTCTTTCTTCAGGTCGGTATGGAGCGTTCTCCATACCGCGTCAGCACGATGGCTTTCGGCATATTGCAGCAGTTTCTTCTTCGTTTGCTCATTGAGCCCCAGGGAAGCCCGGCCGATGTAGTTCCCATCGTCGTCTGCGATGACGAGGCTGGCTACGCGACCTTCCCTGATGATCATGGCGACGGCGGAGGCTGCCATGTTCACGGCAATTTTCTTTTTGTACCAATCCCGATGCTTTTTGCCCTCACGGTATGGCGAGGAGAGGCGCTTCATGACAATGCCCTCCCAACCGCGCTGTTCCGCCCAGTCCCATAACGGTTCGCCTTCAAGAAACAGATCGGCGGTCAGCAGGCCCGGAATGTCGGAAACCGTCTCCTTGAGACGATGATGACGTTCCAGATAAGGCAGCTTGCGCAAGTCCTCGTCGCCATCCACCAAGATATCGAACAGCACATAAGTAAACAGAGGAGCGCTCGTACTGACCGTACGCGAACGCTCCCGCTGAAGAACCTTCTGAAAGACGGGGCGGCCAAGCTCCGGATGAAAATACACGACCTCGCCATCCAGGAGAAGACGCCGATCCTGCAGGACGGATAAAGCCTGAACGATTTCGGGGTACAGGGATGTTTTGTCGAGCAGCTTGCGGGAATACAGGGATACGCGGTTCTGGTCAAGCCCGGCCAGAATGCGTACGCCATCCCATTTCAGCTGATAACCCCAATCTTCGCCGGTCGTAATCTGATCCGTCGAGATCGGAGCCATCGGCTCTTTCGGCAGCAAATTTTGCAACTGTCCCATGCGGCTTTAGGATGGGGAATCGGATTTCTTGGATTTGGCCGTCCGGCGTTTCGGCTTTGGTGCATCCGCGTCAGCTTCCCCGCCGCTGACCTTGGCTGCAGGCTCTTTGGCAGCGGTCTTCCGGGTCGTTTTACGCGGCTTCGGCTTGGTGCCCGGGTCCGTTCCGATCGGCTTGACGGCCTCGATGCTGGCCTGAAGGGCCGCCATCAGATCCACAACGTTGGTCTCCTGACGAGCAGGGGCAATCTTGATCTCTTCGCCGGACACTTTGCTGTTGATCAGGTCCAGCAGGCGTTCGCGATAATCATCCGTATATTTTTCAGGGTCAAAGGGAGTCGACAACTGGTCAATCAGCAGTTTGGCCATATCCAGTTCCTTGGCGTTGACCTCGGTTCGCTCAGGCAAATTCGGGACCTGCGAAATCGGCCGGATTTCATCCGGGTAGAAAATCGTCTCGATCGACAGGCATTCATCCAGCACGCGAATCGCAGCCAAACTGCTCTTGGAGCGAATGGCAATTTTGGCGATGCCGATTTTGCCGGACTGCTTCATCGCTTCCAGCAGCAGCCGGTATGCATTGGCACCTGCTTGATCAGGCGAGAGATAGTAGGTCTTCTGGAAGTAGATCGGATCGATCTCGGTCAGATCGACAAAGTCCAGAATGGTGATGTTTTTGCTGTTCGCTTCGGCGAGCTGCTCCAGCTCTTCTTTTTCGAACAACACGAATTTCCCCTTCTCGTACTCATAGCCCTTCGTAATCTCCTCCCAGGCAACCTCCTCTTCACATACCGGACATTTGCGGATGTAGGAGAGCGGGCTGCCGCACTCCTTGTGAATGTACCGCATCGAAATATCCTTGTCTTCCGTAGCCGAGAACATCTTCACCGGCACGTGCACCAGACCAAAGCTGATCGCGCCCTTCCAAACCGTATGCATTCTATGAAACCTCCTATCAAGTTCTAATATGTTTTGGGTATGACCGTGTAGTAAACGCAATAAACGACGACTATAATTTTTTGAACTACCTCTATTAGTGTGCCCAAAAAAAGACTCTAGTATGAGTTATAGCTCAGGATTGCATAATTAGAACCTGTTTGTGGCATATTGACGATGAACGCTGCCTGTAAAAGGAGGTAATCTTCTCATGATGGAGTCTAGAGAAACCGAAACGTCGGAAGAGATACAGAAGGACAGAGCCTCGGACCATTCCGCATCCGAACCGGTGAACGGCGACATGGTGGATTGGAACAGCCTGACCTCGGAGGAGAGCGAGATCTCTCGGGAATCTACCATGTTCGATATTGACCGAATGATTAACGAAGGCCTTGGCGGAGGCAATGTCACGATGGATAACGGACTGATCGGCCCATCCACCACCGACACGATGGAGGTCGTGGACGAATCGCCAAGAGAACCGGAAGAAGGAGGATCATAACGTATGGAGATGCAGCGCGCCGTGGAGATTTTTAACTCCAAGGATACTTACAAGGTGAACCTGGAAGGGGAGCCAGTCTGGATCGAGCAGATCGATCCGCAGAACGGGATGGCTACCGTTCAGGTTGGTTCCCGTCCGACCAACACGCTGACGGTGAATGTGGACCGGCTGAAGGAAGGCGAATAGCCTGATTAAAGGGGCTTAGCTTCCTTGCAGAAGCTTGAAATGGCATGAAAACACACCTTGTTCGGGTTTCCGTACTGTCGGAAACCGGATAAGGTGTGTTTGGTTTGCGTATAATTTGCCGTTAACGCAGCCCTCTGAAAAATAATTGGATATCATCCATCAGCAGATCAGGAGCTTCCAATGCGGCGAAATGGCCGCCCCGGTCGAACTCCGACCAGTGCACGATGTTGTATTGGCGCTTGACCATACTGCGGATCGAGAGGTCCTTAGGGAAAACCGCGACGCCGGTAGGTACCGAGGAATACGGTGCCGGCGCTCCCCAATTGCCGGCGCTTTCTTTATAGATTCTTGCAGATGAGCCTGCTGTTGCTGTCAGCCAGTAGATCGAGACATTCGTAAGAAGGAGATCAAGGTCTACCGCCTCTTCAGGAAGACCTGCGGTTGGATCGGTCCACTCCTTAAACTTCTCTACAATCCATGCTAGCTGCCCAACCGGGGAATCCGTTAAGCTGTAGGATAGTGTCTGGGGTCTGGTCGCTTGCAAAATGGCGTAGCCGGACCCGTCAAAGCCGCCTCCGGCTAATTCATCATAGCGCAGCTGCTCTGCAGCGGTGAGGTTCTCGGTTTCAGCCGGATCGCCGCTCGGAAACACCGACAAACCATTGCAATGAACGCCAACGATACGCTTTGCGGCAATCCGGCCAAGCTCAGCCGAAACCATACACCCCGTATCCCCTCCTTGAGCTCCATAACGTTCATACCCTAGTCGAAGCATAAGTTCATCCCATGCTTTTGCCACGCGCTCGATATTCCATCCCCGTTCCTTTGTGTGCCCGGAGAAGCCGAAACCCGGGAGGGAGGGAATAACGAGATGGAAAGCGTCGGACGGATTTCCGCCGTACTTGCTTGGGTTGGTGAGCGGTTCAATCATATGCATAAACTCCACGACCGATCCCGGCCAGCCATGGGTAACGATTAGAGGCAGCGCATCGGGTTCAGGTGAGCGAACATGCAGGAAGTGAATGTTTTGTCCATCGATCGTGGTCGTAAATTGTGGGAATTGATTCAACATGGTTTCATATTTACGCCAATCGTACGAATCCTTCCAATAGGCGGACAGCTTCTTCAAGTAAGGAAGCGGCATGCCATAATCCCAGTGGTTATCCTCCAGATCATCAGGCCAGCGGGTACGGCTCATACGTTCCTTAAGATCCATCAGGTCCGCCTCCGGAATTTGAATGCGAAAGGGAGTTATGGTCGTTTCTGAAAAAGAGATAACGTTCGGTTGGTTTGTTCCGTTCATTGTCATCCTCCTATGTTTTTTTATCATGGTTCCTCCGGGTGCTTGTTTCACTATAGTGCTTGAACTTTGACTACATCGTGTCAGTGTTTGAAATTCGAGTAACCCTTTCTTTTTTCATCTCTGCCAATCCAGAAAAACGCATGTTCTTGCAGCGGATTGGGAGGACCGATATAATGAAGATCAAGTATTTTGAGATATGGGCAAACTAAACAAAGGGTGGGTTATCAGTGAATAATGGCCGTACGGAGGGCCGGTTTCGAATGACTTCAAGCAGTCTGGAGGAGACGGAGCAGCTTGCTGCTTGGCTGGCCGCGAGGGCGGAGCCGGGGACCGTCATCGGTCTGGACGGGGATCTTGGAGCAGGAAAAACGGCATTCTCCCAACAATTTGCACGGCACCTTGGGGTGAACGGGGTTGTGAATAGTCCGACGTTTACCATTATTAAAGAATATGAGGGGCGTCTGCCGCTCTACCATATGGATGTATACCGTTTGTCGGTCGATGAGGCGGATGAGCTTGGGCTGGACGAATATTTTTATGGTGACGGGGTTTGTCTCGTGGAATGGAGCAGCCTGATCACCGAGCTTATGCCTGAGCAGTATCTCCATATCCAGCTAGAAACGACGGGCGAAACGAACCGGATCATCACACTTTCAAGCCAGGGCGGGCCTTATGGCGAGTGGTGCCGGGATTTGAATGAAAAATGGGGTAGCATGAATGAACAACAATGACAAAAAGCCGCAGCAGCGGTTTTTGGCGCTGGATACGTCAACGGCTTCGCTGGCGGTATCCGTGATGGAGCAGGACAAGCTGCTGTCGGAGGTTAACACGAATGCGGACCGCAACCACTCGGTGCACCTGCATCCCGTGATGGATCAGGCGCTTGCGGAAGCCGGCCTTGGCATGGACCAGGTAGACGGCATTGCCGTAGGAGTGGGGCCAGGTTCCTATACGGGCATCCGCATAGCGGTGACCGCAGCCAAAACATTGGCATGGGCCAATCAGCTTCCGGTCGTCGGGGTATCCAGCCTGCATGCTTTGGCATGGGGGGGCTTGAAATCCGGATGGAGCGAGACGGCGGGAGAAAAGGGAGTCCACTGGGTCGTTCCGCTGCTGGATGCCAGACGGGGACAAGTGTATACGGCATTATTCGCTGCCGATTCAAAACGCCAAGCGGAAGCGCCGGTACGTATGGAGACGGACGGCATCCGCCTGATGCAGTCCTGGGTGGTAGCCATAGAGGAACGAATCAGCAAGCTGCCTGAAGGGGAGCGCCCGGTCTGCATATGGTTTATCGGGGAAGTGGAGCTTCATGCGGAGGCCGCTCGAGGTCTGGAGCCGTGGTTTGGAGACAGGCTCCGGATTCATCCGTACTCGCTGGAGGGCCGCTGGATGGGGTATCTGGGAGCAGCCAGATTACTCGCCGGGGAAGCGGATGATGTGCATACCTTGGTGCCCAATTATACACAGCTTTCCGAAGCGGAAGCGAACCTGCTGCGCAAGCGGTGAAGGGAGCGTAGGATTCGTAATGGACGAGCAGAAGAAGCCGGCGGACGGTGAAGAAGGTTTGTCCTTCCGGCTGATGACCCTGGAGGATATACCGGAGGTTCTCAAGGTGGAGCGCGAAGCGTTTACCGTGCCCTGGACCGAGGAAGCCTTTCATAATGAACTGAAACTGAATCATTTTGCGCGTTATATGATTATGGAATACGAAGGCCGAACCGTAGGGTATGCCGGCATGTGGACAATCGTGGATGAAGCGCACGTCACGAATATTGCCCTGCTGGAGCAGTATCGCGGACGCAAGTGGGGCGATCGGCTGCTGACCGAACTGATGAAGACAGCTGCCTATATGGGGATGGAGAAAATGACGCTCGAGGTTCGGGTGTCCAATCACGTTGCCCAGCGTTTATATATCAAAAAAGGGTTTAAACCAGCCGGTGTCCGGAAGGGGTATTATTCCGATAACCAGGAAGACGCACTCATCATGTGGGCAGATCTGCCCCCTTATCGGGAGGACGATGGCGAGGAAGGAAGTCAAAGGCTATCATGAAGGATGAAAAAATAGACCGGCAGCACAGCTGCATTTTGGCGATAGAAACGAGCTGCGATGAAACCTCGGTTGCCGTCGTAAAGGATGGCTGCGAGGTATTGTCCAGCGTCATTGCCAGCCAGATTGAAACGCATAAAGCATTCGGCGGGGTGGTGCCCGAAGTGGCCTCCCGCAAGCATGTGGAGAGCATTACATTAATTATTGAGCAGGCCGTAGCCGAGGCCGGGATCGAAATGAAGGATTTGTCGGCGATCGCCGTCACGCAGGGTCCCGGTTTGGTCGGAGCGCTTCTCGTGGGCGTCATGGCGGCCAAAAGCCTGGCCTTTGCGCTGGGCAAGCCGCTGATCGGCACGCATCATATTGCGGGTCATATTTACGCAAACCGCTTTGTGGGCGACATCGCCTATCCTTGCATGGCGCTGGTTGTTTCCGGCGGCCATACCGAGCTGGTCTACATGAAAGACGAGGGCAGCTTTGAGTTAATCGGCAGGACGCGGGATGATGCGGTTGGCGAAGCGTACGACAAGGTGGCAAGGGCGCTTGGATTCCCGTATCCCGGAGGCCCACATGTCGACCGAATGGCCTTGGAAGCCGAGGAAGTCGTGGATCTTCCCCGCGTATGGCTGGAGCCGGATTCTTATGACTTTAGCTTCAGCGGTTTGAAATCGGCTGTATTAAATGTCGTCAATCAGAGCAAAATGCGTGGAGAGGACGTTCGGACGGAAGCGATAGCCCGGGGCTTTCAGGAATCCGTCGTGGAGGTGCTTGTGGAGAAGGCGGTTCGCGCGGTCAAAGCATACGATGCCAAACAGCTGCTGCTGTGCGGGGGCGTAGCCGCCAATCGCGGACTTCGTCAAGCATTGTCCGAGCGGTGCGGGCAGGAAGGAATCCCGCTGACGATCCCGCCATTTCAATATTGCACCGATAACGGAGCGATGATTGCGGCCGCGGCGCATTTGAAATGGAAGCGGGAGAGCTTTACGCCGCTGGATATGAAGGCTGATCCGCAAATGTCGCTGGAATTTTGGGCTGAACATTAAGCTAAAGCTTCTTGACACGTCTCTGTCCAGAACGTATAATCATGATCAAATTCCAGAATGTTGAAACGCAAAGAACAGGACCAGTAAGGTGAACCTTGGATGAAGAGAGCTGCGGGACGGTGCAACGCAGACGACAGGAGCCTGAACTCACCTGGGAGCGGAGCAGGGGAACCTCGCGCAATGAAATGCCTCTAAGGCAGAGATGACATTGCGGAGCTTGACCTTGCTACGGGATGGCCTCCGTGAGAACGGCTGCGCACAAATCCTTTGTGATTTGGCGATGGAGGGGGCTTTAAGGTCCGGGTTTGCAATGACCTAGGATTTAGAGTCAACAAGAGTGGTACCGCGATAGGATAGCCTGTCGTCTCTTGCATAAGAGATGGCAGGCTTTTTTGCATGGTGAGGCAGCGGGAACTCGGATCAGGCAGAAGGCGTATAACAACGAAGAAGTGCTTAAAGAGTTAAAGATACCCGGTAAAGGGAGCCGGATATCAGGAAGCTTTTGCATAACAGCATATCGTATAAACGCGATGAACGGGAGCAGTAGAAGGGAGCTGTCTACAGAGAGCTGCGGTTTTGGTGCAACGCAGCGGCAGCAAGCTTCGAATCTCGCCCGGGAGCGGAAGAGGGAACGTCTGCAGGTCGGATGATTTGATCGATCCGGATCGAATGCCAAGAATGCAGATAGGACTCTCTTACGGCGTTCCTCCGTCATCGGGAAGTCCATTCTCTTCATGACCCGGCCGGCATGAGGAGATCATGGACGGTGAGTGGACACGTGCGTGCGTCAGCATCGCTGAACAGCATGGCGTGTCAATTAGAGTGGTACCACGGAGGGTCTTTAACCCGTCGTCTCTTATGATATAAGAGATGGCGGGCTTTTTTGCTGCCGGCAGCAGCAGGGTGGGAGGCGGACGCAAGTCGACGTGCGGACGTGCATTGAACATAACCAGTTGGATAGAACAACGGAATCCAATCGAATGAAAATCAGGGTTGTACCCTAACGAAGGAGGAATATCGGAAGATGAATGAATCCAAGAGAACGATCCGAATTTTCGATACGACATTGCGGGACGGAGAACAGGCACCAGGGGCAAGTCTCCAGCCCGAGCAGAAGATGGTGCTGGCCGGAAAGCTGGCGGAATTGGGCGTTGACGTGATGGAGCCCGGGTTTCCGGTGTCCAGTCCCGGAGAGTTCGCCGCTGTGCAGGCCATTTCAAGGCAGCTGCAGCAGGTGGAGATTTGCGGGTTCGCGCGAGCGGTAAAAGGGGATATTGATGCGGCCGTCAAGGCAACCCAGGATGCGGCGAGAAGGCGGATTCACCTGTTTATTTCCTCTTCCGACATCCATCTTCGCCACCAGCTGCGCATGAGCCGTCCGGAAGTCGTGGCAAGGGCGCGTGAAATGACGGCTTATGCGAGGCAATTCAGCGATGTGGTGGAATTCACGGCGATGGATGCTTCCCGAACGGGCATCGACGACCTGATCGAGATGGTGGAGGCCGTTATCGAAGAGGGAGCCACGATCATCAATCTGCCGGATACGGTCGGATATGCGCTTCCGAACGAATACGGCGAGATGTTCCGGCGCGTGCGGGAAGGCGCCCGAGGCGGGAAGAGGGTCGCCTACAGTGCCCACTGCCATAACGATCTCGGTCTAGCCGTGGCCAACAGCCTGGCCGCGATCGAGAACGGCGCGAGTCAAATTGAGGTCACCGTGAACGGGGTGGGCGAACGTACAGGCAACTGCGCGCTGGAAGAGCTTGTCATGGCTCTATCTACCCGGGGTGACATGCTGCGGGCAGAGACGGGCATTACGGCCGAGAAGCTGTACGAGGTATCCCGCCTCGTCAGCGGTGCGATGCATTTTCCGATCGCCTTCAATAAGCCCGTGGTCGGCCGGAACGCCTTCCAGCATGAATCCGGCATTCACCAGGACGGTCTTCTGAAGGATCGTAGCACCTACGAGATTATGGATCCGGAGAAGCTGGGCATTCCGCGAAGCATGATCGTACTGGGCAAGCACTCCGGCCGCCATGCCCTGAAGGACCGCTTGGCCCGTTACGGTGTCCGGCTCGAGGGAGCCGAGATGGAATCCCTGTACGATACCTTCAAGGAAACGGCTGACCGTCAAAAGGTGGTCAGCGATGATCAGCTGCTGCAGATGGTCAGCCGCACATTGGGCAAGCCGGCACAGGTGTACGAACTGTCCGAGGCGCAGGTCATTTCCGGCACGGGAAGCAGCAGGGTTGCCGCGGTTACGCTGCGCCAATTGAGCGAGCAGACGGAAGCCACCTACTCCAGCGTGGCGGACGGTCCCGTGCAAGCCGTCATATCGGCGATCAGCCAAGGAATCAGCAGCGACATCCGGTTTGGCGATCTGGAGCTGCATTCTTTAAGCAGCGGCGAGGACGCGCATGCCGAAGCGGCGGTAACGGTGGAGAAGGCCGGCAAGATCTTCCGCGGCACGGCCGTGCACCAGGATATCGTCATGGCCGCAGGCTTGGCATACGTTGCGGCATGCAACTCGGCGTTAATGTCGGTTTAGGCATCGAAGCGATTAAGGGACCTCAGTTGCTTACATTTACTTAGATTGGCACAAGCGACCTTCAACCCGGAACGGGGAAGGTCGCTTTTTTCCAAAATAATAAAAGGTAGGCCCTATATAGGAGTTAAATATATAGAACATCAAACACTGTCAAGTTGTGAACAACGTTATCCACATATCCGCCAAAAAATGTGCATAACCGAGAAAAATGTCGATAAATCGGTCTTTTGCAAGACGCTGAAAAGAGGGGACAGGATTTTCAAATTTCCCGGTGGAAACTGTGGATAATGTGAATAACTTAGTGGATAAAGCTGGATATAGGACCGGGGATCCGCGTATAACAACAAAAAAATGGCCATTTCGGCCATTTTCATGATAAACTTATGCACCATTCTTGGGGATAAGTTTGTGTATAAACGTAAATCTTCATTTGAAACACTTTTGTGAATTTTTTTAGGCTTCCAGCAATAACTCCCATTCGGCAAATATTTGCTCAAGCTGACTCTTTTTCTCCTCTAACGACTGCTGCCGTTCTTGGAGCGCCATATAATCCTGATAGATCTCCGGCAAGGTCATTTCGGTTTCCAATTGGGTAATGTCCGATTCCAGGACATGAATTTGCTCCTCCAAGCTGGCAAGCCTGCGCTGACGGTTTCGTTCCTCCCGTTTCGCCTGCTTCTCGGCTTCGAAGGAAACGGCCCCTTGCTTCTCAGGCAGAGCCTCGGCTTTCCCTTCCTGTTTCAGGGTGTGGCGGGCAAACGGCTCGGATGGCTCGTTGTCCATATCAAGAATTTCCTGCTTTTTCTCCGTATAGTCGTCATAATTACCCAGGAAATGTTGAATGCCGTCCGGATGAAGCTCGATGATGCGTTCCGCCATTTTATTAAGGAAGTAACGGTCATGGGATATGAACAATAAAGTGCCCTCGTAATCCATGAGTGCCGATTCCAGCACCTCTTTCGCAAACAAGTCAAGATGGTTCGTCGGTTCGTCCAAGATGAGCATGTTGGCTTCCAGAAGCATGAGCTTGGCAAGCGAGACGCGTGCTTTTTCCCCGCCGCTTAAGGAGCTGATCTTCTTGAGGACATCTTCGCCGCTGAAGAGGAAATTGCCCAGAACGGTACGAATGCGGGCTTCCTCCATATGCGGATAGGTGCCCCACAGCTCTTCCAGGACGGTGTTGCTTGGGTTCAGCTCGGATTGCTCCTGATCGTAATAGCCGATCTTCACTTTTGTACCCCATTGCAGCGACCCCGCCGTCGGCTTCATGGTACCGATCAAGCATTTCAGGAGCGTCGATTTGCCCACCCCGTTGGGTCCGATCAAAGCTACGGTTTCCCCGCGGCTGAGATCAAAGGAAACTTGCCGAAACAGCGGTTTGTCCTGCTCGAACGCAAGCGACAGATCACGTACGTGAAGGACGTCTTTCCCTGACATATACTCGGCTTCAAAAGAAAAATGAGCTTTCTTGAGATCGCCCAGCGGTTTGTCGAGCCGCTCCATTTTATCCAGCGCTTTGCGGCGGCTCTGCGCACGCTTGGTCGTAGAGGCCCGTACCAGGTTTCGCTGAATGAAGTTCTCCATGCGGGAGATCTCATCCTGCTGCTTCTCGTATTGCTTCAGCTGGGATTCGTATTCGGCTGCTTTCAGCTCAATGTACCGGCTGTAGTTGCCGG
Organism: Priestia sp. BR_2; assembly: GCF_041954005.1. Taxonomy (NCBI): domain Bacteria; kingdom Bacillati; phylum Bacillota; class Bacilli; order Caryophanales; family Bacillaceae; genus Priestia; species Priestia sp. BR_2. The sequence goes on from NZ_JAVFHM010000294.1 coordinate 209,048, forward strand.
TATATTTTTTGGAATGGCGGCGTTCGATCTCCACGATGGTGGTCACGAGCCGATCCAGGAAATACCGGTCATGGGAAACGACGAGCAGCGAGCCGGAATAACCGCGCAAATAATCCTCCAGCCAGGTGAGGGTTGCGATATCCAGATGGTTGGTCGGTTCGTCCAGCATCAGCAGGTCGGGTGCCTGCAGCAGTATTTTTGCAAGGGCCAGCCTTGTCTTCTGCCCGCCGCTTAACGTGGCAATGGACGTATCCGGTGAAAAGCTGCCGAATCCCATGCCGTGCAGCACGCTGCGTATGCGTGTTTCGATCTCATATCCGCCTTGATCCTTGAACCAGTCCGAGCGGACCGCATAACGATCCAGAAGCTCCTGGTATTTCTTCGGATCTTCGCTCGACTTGGGGTCGGCGATCTGCTCCTCCATCTGACGAAGCTCACGCTCCATCTCCAGCAGGGGAGTAAAGACATCCAGCATCTCGTTCCATATGGAGGAATCGGACTGAAGCCCGCTGTTCTGGGCAAGATAACCGACGGTGGTTTCCTTGGCTTTGAAGATTTGTCCGCCATCATAGGACATCTCGCCGGCCAAAATTTTAAGCAGCGTCGATTTCCCGGCTCCATTGACTCCGACGAGGCCGATTCTTTCGCGTTCAAGGACTTGCAGATTGATCCCGTCCAGGACGGGCGTAACGCCATATAATTTCGTAATGCCATTGGCTTGCAGCAGCATGTTATGTGAAACCTCCATCTTTCTATATGATTCTTCCAATAATTCTTCATTATAAGAAAAAACGACTTCCGACGTACATGCTCCGACAGAACGCGCGTAGACGCTGTTTTATGGCAATCTGAATGATCGCGTGCTTTGGAGTTTATGCGTTTCTTCTATCTTAAATTAAGTGTACATGAAAATGACCGAACAATCGACCATGATTGGCGACTTCCGTCATTCTTGGCTAAAGGAAGGAACAGTGGTAAACTAAACTTAATTATAAGCGTGAGAGGAAAGATCACGTGTGAACCCTGAGGAAGATTTGAAGCGGGCATCCGCAAAAGCCGCCCTGCGCAAAACGATGGCATTGCGAAGGGACGAGTTATCAGAGGAAGAGCGGGCCAAGCGGTCGAAGCAAGCCTGCGCGTTTGCTGCGGAGGTCATGGACCGTCTCCATCTTCAGAGCATGATGATTTATGTTCCCTTTCGCTCCGAGCTGGATTCCCGGCCTCTTATCGAATGGGCATGGAAGCAGGGGATCCAGGTTATCGTTCCACGGAGCTTGACCCAAGACCGTTCGATGGAATTGTATAAGCTTCAGGCATGGGACGAGCTGGTTTCCGGCGCTTACGGCATTTCGGAGCCTGATCCGTTGCGGTCGCAAAAATGGAATCATCCGGGACCGGATATCGTCTGGGTCCCCGGGCTTGCGTTTGACAGAATGGGCGGAAGGCTTGGATACGGAGGCGGTTATTATGACCGGCTGTCGGACAGGCTTAACCAGGGAGCACAAGCCAACGCTCGTCGGATCAAGAAGCCCTTGTGGGTGGGGATCGGTTACGAGGTTCAGGTCTTGGAACAAGTTCCTATGGAAGAACATGATAGGGTATTGGACGGTTTGGTTACGGAACAGGGGCATAACGTGAAGACCAGACCTGCAGCGGAGGGATAAGAGATGGAACTGAGTCATTTTAATGACCAAGGCAGAGCACGAATGGTGGATGTCAGTGATAAGGATGTAACCGCCCGGACAGCGGTAGCGAAGACAACGGTCCGTATGCATCCGGATACGCTGGCCCGCATCCAGGAGGGGAAGATCGGCAAGGGAGATGTGCTTGCCGTGGCACAGGTTGCGGCCATTATGGCGGCCAAGAACACGTCGAACTGGATTCCGATGTGTCATCCGCTGCCGTTGACCGGCGTGAACGTGGCGTTCAGCGATAACGCCAAAGACGAGTTATATATAGAAACGACCGTGAAAACCACAGGCAAAACCGGTGTTGAAATGGAAGCTTTGACAGCTGCTTCAGCCGCTGCGCTTACGGTCTATGACATGTGCAAGGCCCTGCAGAAAGACATGATCATCGGCCCGACCCTGCTGGTAAGCAAAACCGGCGGCAAGAGCGGGGATTACATACAAAAAACGACATAGCATAGATACAGGAGATTCGGACGAGTGGGAAGGAGAGAGGGCAGATGGTGTGGAAAACGGCGATCCTGACGGCGAGCGATAAAGGCTCGCGGGGGGAACGCGAGGATACGAGCGCTCAAGTGATCCGGGAATTGGTGGAGGAAGAGCTGAGCGGTGAAATCATCGAATACCGGATCGTACCGGACGAGCAAGACGAAATTATCGCGGCATTGATCGAGCTTACGGATTATTATCAAGTGGACCTTGTCCTCACGACAGGCGGTACGGAGCTGGCGGTGCGGGATGTTACGCCCGAGGCGACCAAGCGGGTCATCGAACGCGAAGTGCCCGGCATTGCGGAAGCGATGCGTACTACCGTTATGCAGAAGAATCGGAGCGCGATGCTGTTTCGTGGCGTATGCGGCGTCCGCGGCCGTACCTTGATTGTCAATCTCCCGGGCTCTCCCAAAGGCGTGCACGAGAATCTGGCCGCGGTCATGGATCAGCTTCCGGAGGCACTGTTGATGGTAACGGGCCAGTATCGCGAGCAGCTCTAACGAGTACCTTATTAGATAATTATGTAAATAAACTGTCACGTTTCTGGACTGTATATGTGATTTACATTATGGTATGATGGCGGTATATGAGCTTGTTTCACTGCTGGAGTCGGATGATTTTCTTTAGTTAAAAACCTGTTGCAGCTGCAAGGCATGATGGATTAATGTCATCCTGAAGTCCTTTTGAAGGCATTAAGCAGGACGAGGAGGAGAACAGATATGAGTACAATTGGAGTGCCGGGCATTATTTTGCTCGTTATTTTGGCGCTGCTCTTGTTCGGACCGAACAAACTTCCTGAACTGGGACGTGCGGTCGGAAGAACATTCCGTGAGTTTAAGGACGGTGCGCGGGAGATTATCGCTGACGAAGCACCGGCGAAGAAGAAAGAAGAGGCTCCCCAGCAAGCCGTTGCCGCTGAGCCAGCCAAGATTGAAGACAAGCGTCTTCCGGAATAGAATTAAAGCAAGGTTTGAAGTCCCTTCCTTCGGGAGGGATTTTGTTTTGTCAGGGTCACATACAGGGTGGTGGTTAACTTGTCGGAGCAAGTGAAAGATATGGCGCTTGTGGAGCATTTGGGCGAGCTTCGCAAACGAATTATAATCGTGCTCGTGGTATTCGTAGCAGGACTGGTCGGGGGGCTTTTCGTTGCGGACCCGATCTATCATTATTTGACGGCGGCCGAAGAAGCCAAGAACTTTGAGCTGCATGCCTTCTCTTTTTGGGATGGCATCGGAATCTACATGAAAATCGCCGCCATTTTCTCGCTCGTCATTTCCGTTCCGCTGATCTTCTATCAGCTCTGGGCGTTCGTTAAGCCGGGGCTGCGAAAAGAAGAACAGAAAGCGGCCATACGTTACGTGCCGTATGCGTTTGTTCTGTTCATCGTCGGGATCACGTTTGGTTATTACATCGTATTTCCGATGACGCTGTCGTTTACCACGGCGATCACGCAGGGCATGGGGCTTCAGGAAACCTACGGCATTACCAATTACTTGAATTTTATGTTCAATCTCGTATTGCCGCTTGCCTTGCTGTTTGAGCTTCCGCTTGTGGTGATGTTCTTGACGAGAATTCGCATTCTGAATCCGCTGCGGCTTCGCAAGATGCGCAAGGTCGCGTATTTCGCGCTGGTCTTTATCGCGGTCGTCATCACGCCGCCGGACTTTATATCGGATTTCCTGGTCACGATTCCGCTGCTGCTTCTATACGAATTCAGCGTGTTTCTGTCTTCCGTGATCTATCGCAAGCAATTAGAGGCGGACATGGAACGGGACAGCCGCTACGTAAGGGCAGACGAAGAGGACTGACCGTATTGTTTTTTGCAAAACAAGAGATCCTTTAAGAATAAAAATAACCCGCAAACTTCACTCCTCGGGAGTATGGTTTGCGGGTTGTTTTTTTGTCCAATGAATGATGGATTAGAAATTAGTGTTCATCATTGCCTCAGTCTTCTTTATGGGAATCATGTCATGGCGGCGTCCTAACCTTCATCTTGCGCATATCTCGCCAGAGCCAGCGCAGCGGTTTCTTGCATTCGGGCCTGCAGCGTGCTTCCTTCCACGACTTTCACCCTCAGGCCGAGAAAGCGAATGCGCGAGAGCAGAAATTCGCACTCATCCTCCAAATAGCAGACCTGAATGCGGTAGGTATCGGAAGCTTCATCATAATGCACCGTTTTGTCAAAGCAGGAAAAGGCGTAAAGGATCCGCGACAATTCCCCGTTGTACCGCCGGTGGATCTCAATGATCGCTTGCTTTTTCTGTTTTTCCATCAGCTTCTGCAGCCGTTCCTTTATGCGATCGATCCGGAAGGAGGGGAGCGAAGTCCCTTGTATATATAAAATATGATCGAGTTTCGTGTACATGAGTCCTCTTCGGCTTTTGCTGTACCAGATGAGCATCCATTCCCGTTTGATCATGGAGTACTCCAGTTTGTACGGGAAACCGGACTGATTGCTGCGCGCTTCTCCATGCTTCGTGCGGTAGCTTAGGCGAAAGCCCTGATCCTGCATGATCATTCTGCGCAAGGTTCGAAGATGCGGATGGTAAACGCTTCGTTCCTGTCCCTTGGCTTTCTCCAGAATGATCCCTTTCATCTCGGCACCGCTATGCTCCATGTGGAGGAGCTCCTTGAGCCGGTCCAAGGTGCCGGGCGTAAAGGCGTTTGCCGCCTCGGGGTGCACCAGCATCATTTTCAGCCATCCCCGTTCCTGAGCGGTAATGGCAATCGAGTCGGTTTCCTCAAGCCTTGTTATGATCTGGTAGTTAAATATCTTCTCGAATGGATTCTGGCTCATAATAAGCGGCAATCTCCTTCCATTCCTTAATGAACTCCTGCCGAAGGGAGCGTGGCTGGAGCACCTCGCAGCTGGAGCCGAAGCTGCGGAGCCAAGGCTTAATTTCGCTGGTGCCGTTCACTTCAATTTCGTATAAGAACGAGCTCTCGGATTCCATGGTAACGGTCCCCCATTGCCCTTGCGCCTTGACCCGGTTCAGCACGAAATTCACTTTGCTGCCCTCCGGGTTAAAGAATCTGGCCACGACCTTGGTGGGATTACGGGTATCGGTAACCCAGCTGTGCTCGAATTCGGCCAGCGTTTCCATGAGTCGCTGTTGGAATACTTCTTCTTCAACCACTTCGCCTTCTTCGATTTGAGTCAATCCTTCCATGCGAAACTTCATGAGGCCCTGTCTGCCGTTATGACCGATCAGGTACCAACGGCCGTATTGATGGTCATAGATCACGCGCAGCGGCAGCACCGTTTCCCGAAGCCCTTTGGATTCCCTATGGAACAGCGGATTCGTGTTTCGGGAAGCATAGCGTGAAGAGCTTTTTGGCGATAAATACAGGAAACGGAGCCTCGCCCTTTTGGTGATCGCCTGAAAAATGGTGTGCAGATGCGCCTCATCCAATATGCGTGAATGGTAATGATACTTATAAATATAGGCCGGGTCCGAGTGTGCGGCGATGTCACGATTACGCAGGGCCCTCTTTAAATTGTCTCGAAGCATATACCCCTGAACAGAGGGGAGCTGCGTGTTCGACATGACGTCCACATAATCGTAGAGATCAAGAAGCTCGTCATCCGACAACGAATCGATGAGGTCACGGGCGCCCCTGTAACGGTACGGCCGTTCTGCGCCTGTCCTCACGATGACTCCGACTTCTTCCAGGTATTTGAGATCCCCGCGTATCGTCTTCTCATCGGGCAGTGTTTCTCCGTCCGGGAATTGATCGCCGCAGCGTTCGATGAGTTCCTTCGCGGTTAACTGCTGATGCTGCAGCTGGGTGAGGATCATGGATAGCCTCAAGCTTTCCGATGCTTTGAGCGATTTGCCGCGGAACAGCAGCAGCAGGAGCGGATCAGCGGTTTCATAGTATGAATAGCGCAGACCTTCGGAGAGGGTAAGACTTTGTTCTTCGGAGAGCTGCGGCTGAAGCGATTCGATTTTATTTTTTAAATTTCGGAGCGTTTTGTCATAGGTATGTACTGAAATGCCAAGGCGATCAGCCAGTTGTTGCCGGTTGTATGCGCCGCCGGCCAGCGCCAGAATACGAAGAAATTGGATTTCTTTATCGAAGCTTTCCCGAGCCATGGCGCCCTCCTTCAAATCATATATTAGATTGTACGCGATCCAGTCTGTAACTATTGTAGCAAGGATAGGGGACCGCATAAAGGAAGGATATTGTAATATCAATTTGTTATCGCCATACTTTTGCCCTGTTGAAATAGGAACGCATGGAAGACAATAAGGATATCGGAAATTTACACGGCAACTACAGAAGGAGAGATTCCGGATATGAATATAACGCAGGAAATGAAATCGACGATTCAACAAGAACTTGAGCGGATAGAGCGGGAGGAAGGGGTCCTAATCCTGTATGCCTGCGAATCAGGCAGCAGGGCCTGGGGTTTCCCGTCGACGGACAGCGATTACGACGTAAGGTTTATCTATATCAGACCCGTGGAGTGGTATTTATCGATCTTCGACAAGCGGGATGTGATTGAACGGCCAATCAACGACAGGCTGGATATGAGCGGTTGGGATTTGAAAAAAGCATTGGGGCTTTTTCGCAAGTCGAATCCGCCCCTGCTTGAATGGCTGGAGTCCCCCATCAAGTATAAGGAGACGCTTGGCATCGCCCAGCAAATCCGAAGCATATCTCCGCTTGCCTTCTCGCCTAAATCTTGCATGCACCACTACCTGAACATGGCCAAAGGCAATTACCGGATGTATTTGCAAGGGGGAGACGTTAAGATCAAAAAATATTTCTATGTACTGCGTCCGATCCTGGCATGCGACTGGATTCAAACCTACAACGAGATGCCTCCCATGGAATTCGAGCTGCTTACGGATCGCTTATTAGATCAAGGAAGTGCGCTGAAACAGGAGATTGATCAATTGCTTCTTCGCAAACGTTCGGGTGAAGAGATGAATATTGAACCGAAGCTTCCTATCATTAACGCATTCATTGAAGAGAAATTGAACGAATATGAGCAGCTGGCCAAGAATCAGAAACATCAAGACATGGATCTGGATCAAATACTGGATGATTTGTTTCGGAACGCGCTGGTTGAAGCATGGGGAACCGGCGGACGGCAGTTATAGGCCAATTTGGCAATTATTCAGCTCACATCAACGAATCCGCAGTTTTATGAAAGATGAAACCTTTCTGCGGAAGGGCATGCTTCGGGCTGTTTTGTTCTGCTGAATGATGACTAGATCTATGGTTCCATTCGTGTAGTGTTCCTAAAGCCTCAGGCATATTTTGGCTGGTCATGGATACAATGGTGAAGGGGGTTTAGGGACAACCTCTCCCTAAGTCCGGATTGCAAAAAAATGATCAAAAATTCATGCAAAGGACTTGAAATTTTAAGACAACTTGAGTATCATAAAATTGGTTGTTAGCACTGAGGGTTGTCGAGTGCTAATACATAAAGCTTTGAAAAAAGCATCACAACATATTTAAAGGAGGCTATTTTTTCATGATCAGACCTTTAGGTGAACGCGTATTGGTAGAACCGATCGAACAAGAAGAAACTACGGCATTCGGGATTGTACTTCCTGACTCTGCTAAAGAAAAGCCGCAAGAAGGTAAAGTTATTGCTGTAGGCAGCGGCTCCCTGAAAGACGGCGCACGTGTACCTTTGGAAGTTAAAGAAGGCGACCGCGTTATTTTCTCCAAATACGCTGGAACAGAAATCAAATACGAAGGTAAAGAATATTTGATTATGAAAGAAAGCGACATCCACGCGATCTTAGGCTAATGAAAGCCTGAATATATCCTGTTTTACCATTCCATAATCCACTAGGGAGGTATGTAATACCATGGCAAAAGACATTAAGTTCAGTGAAGACGCCCGTCGCTCCATGCTTCGCGGTGTAGATGCTTTGGCAAATGCAGTTAAAGTAACGCTCGGACCGAAAGGCCGTAACGTGGTTCTTGAGAAAAAATTCGGAAGCCCGCTCATCACGAATGACGGCGTAACCATCGCTAAAGAAATCGAGCTGGAAGATGCATTCGAGAACATGGGTGCTCAGCTCGTTAAAGAAGTAGCTACCAAAACCAACGATGTTGCCGGTGACGGTACAACAACGGCAACGGTTCTGGCACAAGCCATGATCCGTGAAGGTCTGAAGAACGTTACAGCTGGCGCAAACCCAATGATCATCCGCAAGGGTATCGACAAAGCGGTTAAAGCAGCCGTAACCGAGCTTGCGAATATCGCGAAAGAAGTGAAAAACCATCAGGAGATCGCTCAAGTCGCTTCCGTATCCGCAGCTGACGAAGAAGTAGGTCAACTGATTGCAGAAGCAATGGACAAAGTGGGTAAAGACGGCGTTATCACCGTTGAAGAATCCCGCGGCTTCTTGACGGAGCTTGAAGTAGTAGAAGGTATGCAATTCGACCGCGGCTACATCTCTCCATACATGATCACCGATACGGATAAAATGGAAGCCGTTCTTGAGAATCCATACATCCTGATCACCGATAAAAAAGTAACCAACACGCAAGAGATCCTGCCGATCCTTGAAAAAATCGTACAGCAAGGCAAACCGCTCGTACTGATCGCGGAAGACATCGAAGGCGAAGCGCAAGCGATGCTGATCGTGAACAAACTGCGCGGAACGTTCAACGCTGTTGCTGTTAAAGCTCCTGGCTTCGGCGACCGTCGCAAAGCCATGCTGCAAGATATCGCTGCATTGACTGGCGGTCAAGTGATTACGGAAGAGCTCGGCCTCGACCTGAAAACGGCTTCCATCGATCAATTGGGTACCGCTCGTCAAGTGCGCGTAACCAAAGAGAACACGATCATCGTGGATGGCGCTGGCAACAAGGAAGATATCGATGCTCGCGTGAAGCAAATCCGCAACCAATTGGAAGAAACGACTTCCGATTTCGACAAAGAGAAACTGCAAGAGCGTCTGGCTAAATTGGCTGGCGGCGTAGCGGTTATCAAAGTCGGTGCGGCTACTGAGACGGAATTGAAAGAACGCAAACTGCGCATCGAAGATGCCCTGAACGCAACTCGCGCTGCGGTTGAAGAAGGTATGGTATCCGGTGGTGGTACAGCGCTCGTTAACGTATACAACGCTGTTGCTGCAGTTCAAGTTGAAGGCGACGAGAAAACAGGCGTGAACATCGTTCTGCGCGCTCTGGAAGAGCCGATCCGCACGATTGCAGCTAACGCTGGCCAAGAAGGTTCCGTCATCGTAGAGCGTCTGAAAAAAGAAGAGATCGGCATCGGCTACAACGCGGCTACCGATACTTGGGTGAACATGTTCGAAGCAGGTATCGTTGACCCTGCCAAAGTAACGCGTTCCGCTCTTCAAAACGCTGCATCCGTTGCGGCCATGTTCCTGACAACCGAAGCGGTTATCGCTGACAAGCCAGAACCAGAAAAACCAGCTATGCCTGACATGGGCGGCATGGGTGGAATGGGCGGCATGATGTAAAACGGGCTTAAAAGCCTTATAATACCGCTATTTAAAAGGCTCCCGAGAGGGAGCCTTTTATTATAAAATCACGGAGCATACTAATATGTGTGGGGCTACCCCCATAGATAAAGGCGAGAATGACACGCTCGGCAGCATGAGGGCGTAACTCTTCTCGCCTTATTGTTATCTTATTCTATGATTAATCTTCGTCTCTCCTCATTTGGTAGTGGTGGTGAAAGTGGTGATGATGATGGAGCATATGATGTCCTGACGGGTGACTATATGGATGAAAATGTGGGTGATGGTCATGCTCGCCGTAATGATAAGGCTGTGGTTCCCTTTGTTGATTACCTTGAATGCTATGGCTTTGTTGATTCATTTTGGCCTTCTCCCTTTCATCATGAGATAGTGCATATTATCTGTACAGGTGAATAGTGACACTTGACCTAAATAAATTGGGCGATCCATATAAGTATTAAAATATCTCTCAACGGTTAGGTTAGGAGGATCTGCCTCAATCCAAGAACATCTTTACTTCATATGTATATCTCACTCCACTCTTGACAGGCTCTGAGGCTCTCCTCTTCGTGATTTACAAATATATGCCAACTTGCTTATACTAAAAAAGTAAACTGAAGGCATCGGTAAGAAAATTCCTGCTGGCCTATGCTGGCAGGGATTTTTTTGTTTGAATGGGGGAGCAATTTGTATGAAAAAGTTATTCTTGAAATTTGGAACAGTGGTCTTATCTTTGTTATTGGTTTGGTTGGTCCTTAATTATTTTCCGGAGTTAGATGACGGTGATGTATACCCACCAATACGGGGTACCGTTGTCGAATTAGAGTTTCCAGCGGATAAATATCCTGAGACGGCGGATCACATAAAAAAGGCCATTGAATCCGGCCATTCCGATGTTTGTACCATTGCTCGAACTGGTGCAGAGGATAACAGGAGTTCTTCACTAAAGGGAATCCCTACGAAAAAAGGGTATGATCGGGATGAGTGGCCGATGGCCATGTGTGCCGAAGGAGGAGACGGCGCAAGTGTCGAATACATAGATCCATCCGACAATCGAGGAGCTGGCAGCTGGGTAGGTAACTATTTGGAGGGATACCCGGACGGTACCCAGGTACATTTCATTTTTAGATAGCAAAAAAGCCTACTAGCTAATGCCAGTAGGTTCTTTTTTTATGTTTAGCCGTATTAATCGACTCACATGCCTTACTTCATCTAATGGCACCCAGACTGGCCCATAAACACTCCGCATCTTTAAGCGATCTGTACAAGAATCCGGTATGCCTTGCAATACTTCGCCATTGGTAAGGTATACGGTTACGCTTTGCTTCTCTCGAATGGCTATTTTTAGTTCTTTATTCCACATCTGATTGATCACGCACCCATGACAATAGTAATAATGTCAGTATATCAGAGGTAGGTAAAATTTACTACAATGCATTGAACACGCGGCAGTTGCAATTTCCATTACGCCTAGAAATGTAGCTGCAAGGCTAACAGCCCATACTATTAAGCCAACTAGGAATATCCTATACGTTTTAACGCCTAATTGTTTTTTCTACATAATTTTCTAACATAGCATATTGAAACATGCTATCCCCATATACATTGTACCGAGCCACAATAAATGGTTGTCTTATTTCGTGTGCCGAAAGGTGGGGTAGGGTTGTCGGATCCTTTTGTAGTCAGGTCATTAGACGAAATACGTTTTTGGTCACGCATTATGAAAGAACATTCCTTTTTTCTTCGATTAGGATTTAGATGTGAAGATACGCAGTTAATCAATGAGGCTAATCAATTTCATGCCATCTTTGAGGATATTGAAAGAAGATCACATGCATATCAAGCAGATACTGATCCACAAACGATTCGACAGTTTAATTCAGAAGTTCACAATGCCGCTGCACACATTTGGGCATTTAAGAGGAAGGTACTTGGACTTATAATTAGGTGCCAACTCCCTGGGGGGACAAATTTCCCGTTGCTTGTAGATCATGTTAGCCGAGAAGCAAATTACTTTAGAAATCGGTTAGAGGAACTCAATAACGGGAGACTTGAACCATTACCTGATGCGATTATCGATGAAAATGTCTTTTTCCTAAAAATCATGGCTGACCATGCAAAATTTATAGGTCATCTGCTTGATCCATCGGAGCGAAAATTAGTGGAACAAGCAAGGGAGTTTAGCCAAGACTTTGATACGTTGATGTTTCAAGCCATTGATCTAAGTTCCATGCGTCCAGAATCGCAAACCCATCCATTACTAAGTCAATTTGTTGATGAAAACTGCGTTTCAGTCAAATCATTGCGCGATTTTAAGAAAACTGCGCGCGACTTAATTGAAGAGTGCCGAATCAAAAGCATCATTCATCCTTTATTAGCAGATCATGTTTTTCGTGAAGCTGAACGATTCTTATTTATCCTAGACATGTTCGATCGGTCATTATCTGGCATGAAGGTAAACAAGAAAGAAATCATGCATTAATATAAGGGAGGCACTATTGGATGGAAATACAAATAACGGGCTTTGTTGTTCATTCCGATAACTCTGATCCCAGTCATTCCCACCAACTATTTCTAACATCTTGGGATGGAAGACCGGTTAATGTACATGTCCATCCCTTTCAAGGAGATACCTCTTTTGACGTTGGACATTTCCATCATTACGTGGGTATAACTGAACCAGCTCCAAGCGGCGTGCCGCACGTCCATAATTACCATGCCCAAACATCATTTAATGACCAGCACAAGCACATGATTAGAGGAACAACCGGGCCCGCCATTCCATTGGCAGGCGGCGGGCACTATCATTATTTTGAAGGTTATACCACCGTAGATGGCAGGATCCCACATGCTCATCGTTATAGCGGGAACACAGGTGATGAACAAGGGTAAATAATAGTTTCGCCCACTGTACCTTTTTGTTTTTATAAATTATGAATACAGCTTTATAAGAGGGCTGCCGAGTGGGAGCCTTCTTGTTAGTGACCACATGATTTCTCCTCAGTCCACATGTCAAACCAATAAGATGATTAGGCCAAGTACAAAAAAAGCGGATCCGAGGCATATGGAAACCAATCCGCCGAATTTTACTAAATCCATGTAAGTATCGCTTCGTTCCGAATCTCCTTTGACTTGCCAGCCTTCATCCCTGCTCCAGCCGAATGTCGGATACCTTCTGGCAAGGAGCCCTATACCTATGAGGATCACAGCAAACCCGAAAAGTGCCCCCCATGACATAGGGGTACCGCCAGGTCGAACAAGCGTCGCTAACCCGATTAAGACCAATACGCCGCCAATAAATCCGCCTATTGCCGCACCGACCTGGGTTTTTAACAAATCATGATCGTCCTGCTCGTAGTCTTCCGGCAACCTTTTGTTCCATCGTATCCAATCCGAATCCGGATTCATGAAGGTATAACGGCAATTTAGAATGATAACGACGCCAAATAACATCCATAACATTGAAATCAACACCTTGAGGATTCATACGGAGTAACAAAATGGAAGTTCCGGTAAAGTGAAGTAAGACATGAAGAATGGAGATTTAAAGTTACAAATTAAAGGGTACCTGAAAAGAAAAAATCCTGCTCTTATGTGAGCAGGATTTTACTTCTGTTCCCTAAGCTTATCGCAAAAATTAATGGCGCTCCGGGGTACGGCGTCTTAACCCGGCAAGACCGGCAAGACCAATTAATCCAAGCCAACCCCAGTCTGTATCGTTATCATTGGTGGCTGCGTTGGTGTTATAACTTCTAGCGTTAACGTTGTTTGTATTCATGTCGTTTGCATTCCTGTTGTTGTTTTCGGCGGAAACAGGGACAACCAACATGCAAGCAATGCTCATAGCCGCGAGAAAAGACATGCAGATTTTCTTCATGTTAAGGACCTCCTTTCTCTGTTCGTCTGAAATGCATGGGCAGGTACCAAAATTATATTGCCCCAAATAATCTTTAACGATTCTTTACCAAACGAGTGTACTTCTGCCTTCCGAGTAGTGAGACTGTGCTAATTTATCCTTTTATCCGCTATTTCACCGGATTAATGTCGATCCATTTCGAAATGGACCGAGCCGCTGTCGCGCGGATCGGTTATTGTTTTGCGGGCGATGAGATTCCCCTCACCATCCCAACCTTCGATATCAAAAGGTGTGGAAGCGGGCGACGGCAGAAATACGAACCAGATCATTTTTCCGGCTTCCACAGCAGTCAGCTTAGCGTTATAACTACCTTTGCCTTTGATTTTGACGCTTACTTTTTTGATCGAGGGATCCAGAATATCCCCGAACACCATGGGAAATGGGGTAGAGAGATGGTCTAATTCAGGCATGCCCATGTAATTTAACGCTGATATGGATTGTGAAGATTCGCCGATTCCATATCCGCCGCCCCAAGCCCATTTCCAACCGATCCGAGTTTTTCGTACATATTCTACTTGCAGATTATGGCTTCCCGCTTGGTAAGGTCGTTTCATAAATAAAAGAGTGCCTCCGCTCACGGGTTCACGGTGAATGACATGCATGGAGGATGGGCCTCTAAACTGTTCAACCGCGGTATCCGGAGTCTTCCCGAGCGGGATATGAAGGATACTGTCCTGCCCCAGCGCTCGCGACATGCGACGATCCGTTAATCCGCCAGGGCGTTCCATCATATAGATGAAGGCGTAGAAGAGAACGGCCGAAAGTAATATCAGTTTGGCAGCAAGCCTGATGATTCGTTTATGTTTAACTGGCATAATGCGTCCACCACCATAACATTTCTAATAATCATTTCTGAAAATCGAACAACAACTCCACCAATATACCATAATTTGGGGTGTTATTTAGCAGTGCGTGTGGAAAACAGATAAAAGGCCAGTGTAAGGTATAGATGAAACGTGTCGTTTACTCGATTCCAGCAGGGAACTCCCGTTTTATGTCGAAGTTTGAAATTAGGGGGTGCTTATATGCTAAAAACATTGAAGGTCGAGCTCTTTAGCGATTCCAATCTGGACGATTTGCAGGATCAGGTGAATGAATTCCTGTATAACATTCATCCTGACGATGTGAAGGATATTAAGCTTTCATCGGCAGACGGAACGTATGATATTTTGGTCATATATAAAGAATAGAGAAAAAGCACCTTAAAGGTGCTTTTCTCTATTCTGGCATGACTGAGCTGAAAAAGGCGCTATCCTAAAAGGGGCATTTTCAACTATGGGGTCTTTTCGATGGTCGAAACTCCTATAAGAATGGAATTGGTAGTTCCGCCGCTAATATTTTCGAATGAATAATAGGTTGCCGGAACTCCCCTCATCGTTACATAATCATCTTGCAAAATATCGCCGGTAGAGTGGGCATAAAAACCGATAATGGAGTTATCGTTAT
Source organism: Priestia sp. BR_2 (assembly GCF_041954005.1). Taxonomy (NCBI): domain Bacteria; kingdom Bacillati; phylum Bacillota; class Bacilli; order Caryophanales; family Bacillaceae; genus Priestia; species Priestia sp. BR_2. The sequence goes on from NZ_JAVFHM010000294.1 coordinate 224,050, forward strand.
CATCGACGATGTGAATTTCGGTAACGGTAACGCCCTCGTCGAGTTCCTCTTCGATGATATCAACTACGTATCCACTGACCTCGAACATCTGGTCCAAATAGGGGCTCAGATTTTTGTTGAGGTGACGTGACGTGATGTTGGGATCGACTTCAGCCTTTGCTCTCTTTTGAGCTTCAGGCGTAAGCGCTGGAAATAACTCATAGTGCTCGACGAAGTAGTTGTAGGTTAGCTCGTCAAGTGCTCCGTCTTCAATTTCTATTGGGATAATATAAGCCATGATTTCAGCGAATAGGTTTTGTTCTGTCAATTCCTCGGCACTACTGCCATCATTAGTATCCGAGAGTGCAGCCTCTTCGCTAATTTTAACGATTTCGAATGAATCCATTATATTTTGGACAACCGCTTTACCCCCGTTATCGTAAGCTGTTTTGGAATAGGAAATCGAAAGAGTGTAAAGCTCATTGCCGTTCGAAACAAAATATTGAGTCAATACCACTTGTGCGTTTAACTCTCCTTGGGTGTATTCGCTCTCCAGGATCCCGGCTGCTTTCTCGGGAACGTCGATGTAATTCAATTTTTTAAAGTTTTGTATCACCTCTCCGCCAGCTCCATTGGATAAAGCATGGATTGAGGAGTTAGCTGCTTCCTCGGGAGTTGCCGATGATTCCTCGACTATCAAATTTAGATTATCGGCAAAATTGCCCTTGGGATTCGAATCGACAAATGCAGCAACGATTTGAGGCATGTTAAGCTGTGCATCCTTCCATGTAGAAGGATATGAAAAGGAGAAGTTCTCGCCCGTATAGGGTTGGGTTTCCATGTTTCCTGTATCCTCTGCACTTACAGCAGCCGTGTTTTTCGCCACTTCCTCGTCTGCCGGTGCAGGGACGGATGAAGGTTGTTCGGTTGTGTCTTTCTGAGGACTGCACGCAGTCAGGATGACAAGTAAAAGAAATAGTACGGATAATTTTGTTGGGTGCTTCATGACTAGGCTCTTTTCTGTTGTCCCTATCGGCTAGGGTATTTGCTCGACGGAAGAATTCCGCTAGTTGCTAGTAATCTGGTACGCAAGCTTTTATCAAGAATAGGAAGATTATAGAATAGTCTATCAGAACTAGGTATATATTTCTATGATTCATGATAAATTCCGAGAAATTTGTAGAAATACCGATGATTATGGGATAAAAGAACCATGATTTAAGTTGATATAACCGTTTGATATCGGACGTCAGAGGTGAACCCATCATCCCCAACTTTTTATGTCCCCCTAATGAAGCTTTAAGGTTCCATTAAGCTACGCATCTTATGATGGAATCACCTCTTAACAATAGATTAGGAGCCCCTCTAATTCCGTGGTTAGAGGGGCTTCTCTTGTTTACATATCTTTTTTGCGCAATGGAACAACGGGAGGTTATCGTCTTTCCGGCAGCTCCATGCAGCCAACGATGACTCTGCTCGTGGTTTGATTCTTCCTGTTTTTATGAGATATGATAGACTAGTATTTTTATAAGCTATAGCCATGTTGCAAAGAAAGTAGGAGAGTAATGGAAGATTTCATCTTGTGGTTGAAGTATCTGCTGCTGGGAATTGTGCAGGGGGTTACGGAGCCGATTCCGGTATCCTCCAGCGGTCATTTGATTGTCGCCCAAAGGCTGATGGGCATGGAGCAGAACGGGCTGTCGTTCGAAATACTGACCAATACGGCCTCATTGATTGCGATCGTGTTCATCTTTCGCAAGGATTTGCAGAGATTGATTGTGAACGGCCTAAGTTATGTTCGGACACGACGACCGGAGTTTAAATCCGACTTCATGTTCATTCTGTATATTATTGTGGGTACGATTCCGGCTGTCATCATCGGACTGTTGTTCAAAGACCAGATTGAGGAAATATTCGCTTCGGTTCGCACGGTAGGCGTCGCGCTGCTATTTACGGGAGTGGCCCTTTGGCTGATTCGGAACCTTCGCGGCCGCAAGCTGGATAATGACTTGTCGTTCAAGGACGCGCTTATCGTAGGCTTGGCACAGGCGGTGGCGCTGATTCCGGGGATCAGCCGATCCGGCTCGACCGTCATTACGTCGATCGCCGTGGGGATGAAGCAGGAGACGGCCCTGCGGTTTTCCTTTATGCTGTACATTCCGATAAGCCTCGGCGGCATGGTGCTAGGCGTGTCGGATATGGCATCGGATCCCGATTTTGCTCCGCTGTTCATTCCCTATTTGATCGCATTTATCGCGACGCTCATCTGCACCTATTTTGCGATGAAATGGTTCATGAATATCATGGCGCGCGGGAATCTGAAATATTTCGCTTATTATTGCTTTGTTGTCGGCATTTTGCTGCTTGTCTTCTTATAAGAATGAGGGAAGGCTTCTCATAAGGTTCCTTGAACTTGTGAGGAGCTTTTTTTCATACTGTGGAAAGGAAGCAAGGCGATCATTGCGTAGTATCGGATATAAGAAAGGTATAAGATGTAGTAATAGGAGGGTGGTTGTGATGTCAAAAATTCCGTTTCAATCGGTCGTTTCATCGGAGGAGGAGCTTCGAAACTTGTTCGGCGATTGCAATCACGTGGTCAAACATAAAACCATTCATCGATTGGACCATCATTGCAAAGACTTTATTTCGAAGAGCCCCTTGTTGTTTATGGCTACTTCCGACGCATCCGGAGCCTGCGACGTTTCGCCCCGGGGAGATGCGGCGGGATTCGTGCATGTGATCGAGGAGTCCTGCTTGGTCATTCCGGAGCGTCCGGGCAATCGACGGTTTGATTCGCTGCGGAATATCCTGTCCAACCCGAGAGTCGGGATCGTGTTTGTCATACCGGGTTTGAAGGAGACCTTGCGAATCAACGGCAGCGCCGTCTTGGTAAGGGACGAAGAAATCCTGGATCGGCTTAGCGTACAAGGCAAACGCCCATGGCTTGGCATTGCGGTATCGGTCGAGGAATGCTATATGCACTGTGCAAAAGCTTTCATGCGTTCGCAAGCATGGGATCCCGATTCCTGGATACCCAGCGAACAGATGCCGAATCCGTCCAAGATCATCGCGGATCATGTGAATCAAGCTCACGTGACGGAGGAATCCGTTGCCCGGGGAATGCAGGACAGCTACACGAATCGCCTCTATTGATTTTCATTTATAATAGGTATAGCGATATAAGGAAACGATGAGATATGACGGTCAGATTGAAGATAAGGGGACCAATAACTTTGATAACGACCAGAGAACAGGTATTGGATCGATTACATAGGGGGATACAGACCCAGGAGCGATTGATCGGGGTAGCGGCAGGAGCAGGAATATCGGCAAAATATGCGGTCAAAGGCGGCGCCGATCTGATACTAGCCTTGAATTCGGGCCGTTTTCGGCAGATGGGGCTGGGCTCCTTGGCTGGCTTCATGCCCTATGCGAACTGCAATGAAATGGTGATGGATTTCGGCTCGCGCGAAATTCTTTCCGTGGTCCGCGACGCACCGGTGATATTCGGTTTATGCGGAACGGATCCAACCGTTCAGCTGCCGGGATACTTGGATGCCATTCGCGGAAGCGGTTTTGCCGGCATCATCAACTACCCGACGGTGGGAATGATTGACGGACTGTTCCGTGAAGCCTTGGAGGAAGAAGGCATCACGTATCTGCAGGAGGTGGAAGCCATCCGGATTGCCCATGAGCGCGATATGTTTACGATGGCCTTCGTATTCAATCCGGAGCAGACGACATGGATGCTGGATGCGGGAGCGGATATCATCTGCGCCCATCTGGGCGTTACGGCAGGCGGGATGATGGGGACCTCGAAAGCATGGTCGCTGGAGAAGGGCGCCGAAATCGCCAGAGAAATTTTTGCCGTCTGTGACGACTCGGGCAAGCAGCCGATCAAGCTCGTATATGGCGGTCCGGTCCATACGCCCATCGATGTCCAGTACATGTACGACAACACGTCCGCCATGGGGTACGTGGGCGGCTCGAGCTTTGAGCGAACGCCGACGGAAGAAGCCATCGTGGAGGCGACGCATCGTTTTAAGGCAACGGGCCATCTGGAGCAGGACCGGCAGCTGATGGACAAGCTGACGCAGCTGGATGAACCGATGGATTATGTTGCCTTTGTGAAAGAATACGTAGCCGAGCATTATGCAAACCCGATTTCAATGACGGAGCTGGCCGAACGGATCCACGTTTCAAGAACGCATCTTAGCGCGCTTTTTAACAGGGAAGTGGGGTGTAGCTTTCCCGAATATATAGCCAAATACCGTATTCACAAGGCGCAGGATATCATGAAGCACAGCAAGCTGTCCCTGGGTAGAATAGCGGAGCTGGTCGGTTACCCGGACTATGTTCATTTCAGCAAGACCTTCAAAAAATACGCAGGCATGTCTCCCCAAGCCTATCGTCAGCATATGAAAGACAAATATACATAAAGATCGTACATGGATACGATCCTTTTTATTTGAAAGCGCTGTATTATGGTCTTACAGGGATCACATGCCGGACCTGTCAGTCAGAACGGGGCAAGCGATCCTGAGAAGAGACATGGGGAGGTCTTCACGGTGAAAACCATAGCCATTGCGGGGACGTTTGATACGAAGGGTGCTGAGTTTTTATACGTTAAATCGGTGATCGAGAGCTTGGGGTTACAAACGTTTACGATTCATAGCGGCGTGTTTGAGCCGATGTTCACGCCGGATGTAACCAATATCGAGGTTGCAGGGGCGGCAGATGCGGATCTGCGCGAAATCGCGGCCCGGAAGGACCGGTCGGCAGGGACTGCAGTATTGGCTCAAGGGATGGAGCAAATCGTGCCGAAGCTGTATGCAGAGGGCAAATTCGACGCCATGCTGTCATTCGGCGGTACGGGGGGAACTTCCATCGTCACCGCCGGCATGCGAGCATTGCCGATCGGCGTACCAAAATTGATGGTCTCCACCGTCGCTTCCGGCAATACGGCGCCTTATGTAGGGACAAGCGACATTATCATGTTTCCGTCCATCGTGGATGTATCCGGCCTGAACTCGTTTTCCACCAAAATATTCACGAACGCGGCACACGCGATAGCCGGCATGGTTAAGTTCGAATCGGCTGCGCCGATGGATAAAAAGCCGCTGATTGCAGCGACGATGTTCGGGGTAACGACCCCCTGCATCGATTATGCCAGAGAGCATCTGGAATCGCATGGGTACGAAGTGCTGGTGTTCCATGCAACCGGCACGGGCGGGCGAACGATGGAAAGCCTCATTGAGGCCGGATTCATTGACGGTGTATTGGATTTGACGACAACGGAATGGTGCGATGAGCTGGTTGGCGGCGTTTTGGCGGCAGGGCCGAATCGGCTGGAAGCAGCCGGACGCTGTAAGGTGCCGCAGGTCGTATCGACCGGGGCGCTCGATATGGTCAACTTCGGTCCGTATGATACCGTGCCGGAGGCATTCCGGGGACGAAACCTGTACAAGCATAACCCTTCGGTTACGCTGATGCGGACCACGGTGGAGGAGAACCGGCAGCTTGGCGGGATCCTTGCGGATAAACTGAATTCGTCGCAAGGTCCTACGGTGTTGATGCTGCCGCTGAAAGGCGTATCGATGCTCGATGTGGAAGGCGAAGCATTCCATGGAACGGAAGAGGATAAGATGCTGTTCGACACGTTAAGACAACGGATAGACCGTGAGACCGTTGAGCTGATCGAGATGAATACCGATATTAACGATCAAGCTTTTGCGGTGGCCGCGGCCGATAAGCTGATGGAATTGATGAAGCGGCAATGAGAAGGGGAAGCCACAGGGCCAAGCATTCAAACTGAAGGAGGAACATATCATGGCCATGCAAACAAGAGCAGAAGTATTAGCGAAACTAAAATCAGAGGTTGCAGCGGGTAAGGTTTTATTGGGAGCTGGAGCAGGGACAGGGATTTCTGCCAAGAGCGCCGAAGCGGGCGGCGTAGACTTAATCATTATTTATAACTCGGGCCGTTACCGGATGGCCGGGCGGGGATCTCTCGCTGGACTGATGGCGTACGGGGATGCCAATCAGATCGTGGTGGACATGGGGAATGAGGTGCTGCCGGTCGTGAAGCATACGCCGGTGTTGGCGGGAGTTTGCGGCACGGACCCGTTCCGGATCATGGATATTTTTCTGAAGCAGCTGAAGGAGCAAGGGTTTGCGGGCGTGCAGAACTTTCCGACGGTGGGCTTGATTGACGGCGTATTCCGGGCGAATCTGGAAGAGACGGGCATGGGCTATGATCTTGAGGTCGAGATGATCCGGAAGGCGCATGAGCTGGATTTGGTAACCACGCCGTATGTGTTTGACGTCGATCAGGCGAAGAAGATGGCCGAAGCCGGAGCCGATGTCCTGGTTGCTCATATGGGTCTTACCACGAAAGGCACCATAGGCGCAAAAACGGCGCTGACGCTCGACGACTGCGTGGACAAGATTCAAGCGATCTGCGATGCCGGAAAGGCCGTCAACCCGGACATTATGATTCTGTGCCATGGCGGTCCGATTGCGGAGCCTGAGGACGCGGCGTATGTATTGTCCAGAACCCATGGGGTGGAAGGATTCTTCGGAGCATCCAGCATCGAGCGTTTTGCCACCGAGGTTGGCATCAAGCAGCAGACAGAGGCATTCAAGAATATTTCGAAATGAAGCCGTAAGCTGGAAAAAGCATGGTTATGATCCTAAGGAACGCAGAAGACTCCCGTCAGGGAGTCTTCTTGGTGTTCTATTGTCCGTTGGACTGAAGCGACAAGGCCTGCAAGCGAATCGAAAACGGCGTATGAAATGGACATCCTCTTTCGCGCCCGGCGGCGGCTTGCCTGTTGCCCGGATCAATCATCATCCTTGCGTTTGCTCTTGGATGCAGCCACGGCAAAGGCAATAACGACAAGCGGAATGAAGATAAACCATGGGATCGTAATCGTGGTCCCCAATAGCAGGGCAAGCAGCAGCAATACCACCATGCCAATGATCAAGTACAGGCAGCCTCTGCCGAACGTCTCCATCATCCATCATCTCCTTTTGAGAAGGATAACGTAATGGACAAGTCGCAGGTTTCGCAAAACATGGCAAAAAGGCAGAAGCCTTGCCCTTGCCATCACGCCCTTTCCGGTCACGCTGACAATGAATGAAGGTTTCCACCCAATCACAGTGTAAAGTATGAAAAGCATACCAGATCAAGATCAAATTTTTTATCGCTGTTCATCTTTTGCGTTCATTTTATAATCCTTCAAAGCGCTAAGATTGGCCCGGGAATTTCCAAGCGGCGGCTTTTTGTCGCCTGGTTCCGGAGGCAGACGGTGAAGCACTTCCCGAAGCAGGGCATGATTCTCCCACACGATTTCATGAATTTCGCCCACCGTATAGAATAAGGCGCCCAAGATTGCGCCGCCAATAAGCCAAGCGATGCCTGTCAGCCAATTGCCCTCCATGATGATATGAATGATGACTCCTCCGATAAAACCGCCGATGAACCATACAGCGCCAAGCGTCTTGAACAGTTTCGACATGCCGAGACCTCCATAGGGATGATATCATCAATCGTACCAAAAAAAGTAAGTCATGGATATGGCGCAATACGAACGCAGAAACCTCAACTGCTGGAGGCTTAATTTTGAATAGAGGAAGCAATCATGATAGTATCAGGGGATGAACCAGTGGATGAAGGGGGCATATCGATTGTGGCCAATATTAAAGAGATAGCCAAGCTTGCAGGCGTGTCGGTATCAACTGTATCCCGGGTGCTGAATAACCACCCTTATGTCAGAGAAGAGAAGCGGGCACGCGTGCTGGAAACGATGAAGCAGCTGAAATACGCCCGGAATATGAATGCGGTCCATCTGATTACAGGGAAAACGATGAATATTGCCATCATGCTTCCGTATATTAATCATGCCTACTTCTCCTTGCTGATGGAAGGAGCCGGCCAAGAAGCGCTTGCCGCTAGCTATCGCCTCATCCTGTGCCAAACCGGGTATGCGCCGGATAAGGAAGTGGAAGTGCTGGAGATGCTGCGCAACCGCGAGATTGACGGCATCATTATTCTATCGTCGGCCGTGACGCCGAAACAGATCGAAGCCTATTGCGCTTACGGACCGATTGTATGCTGTCAGGATGCAGGGGAACGCTTATTTTCTTCTATATATATAAACCATGCTGAGGCATTTCGCAGTGCCATGCGTTATTTGATAAGGCGGGGACATCGCCGCATCGGCTTCACCGTAGGAAGACTGGACAGTCCGAGTACGAGAGCGCGCCAAGCGGCCTATGAAGAAGTGCTTCAAGAAATCGGAGAGCCTTACCGCGAGGAATGGATCCTGGACGGTTGTATTGATCTCGAGGACGGTGCAGCGATTATGGATCGGCTGTCGGGCATGGAGGAACGTCCCAGCGCCATATTGGTGACGGGTGACCATGTGGCCGCCGGGTTAATCTATGAAGCGGAGAAAAGAGGGTTGTCCATCCCGCAAGAGCTGGCCGTCATCGGATTCGACAACCAGCCGATCGGCAAAATGCTGGGCCTTACTACGATCGATAACCGCCTGTTTGATATGGGTACGGAGGCGTTCAGGATACTCTATGCACATATTCAAGGGGAGCAGAAGGAGCCGATTCGGAAGGAGCTTGCTTTCGAGCTGATTGAACGTTCGTCGGTCTAATGGCTGCAAAACCAAGTTATAACAAACGGATTACAAAGTTCGACAATTGTGATATTCTTATCTATGCAAGTGCTTTGTTTCACAACGCTAAACGTCTGCAAGCGATTTGCAGGCGTTCTATTCTGTATCATAGAAGGGAAAGGAGCATATCAAACGTGGATGCCCTTACACAGTTTAAAAAAGCTTCCCGAATCAAAGTGATTCCCGTCATGCTGATTCCGGTCGCTTTGGGAGCGCTCGGGGCTTACGTATGGACGGGTACATTTCATATAGGCCTTTTTTTATTGACCTTGATCGGGAGCGGCGCTGCCCATTTGTTCTCCAATATGGTGAACGATTTATGGGACTATAAGAACGGAACGGACACAGAAGCGCAGGAGCATGTAGATGCAATCTCCACCAACTCCGGGTTTTTGACCAAAGGGGTCTGGTCGCTCCGTAAGTTCGAGATCGTCACCTGGACGCTGTTCGGGATCGCGGCGCTGAGCGGCATCATCCTCAGCTTGATCAGCGGCTTGTGGGCTTTCGTCTTTGGCGGACTCGGCGGGTTGATCGCTTACTTTTACGTCGCACCGCCGATTCGATTCGGTTATCGCGGCAAGGGCTACAGTGAAATTGCGATTTTGCTGTCCTTTGGTATTTTGCCGGTGATGGGCGCATACTACGTTCAAACCTCACATATGGATGTTCGGGCCTTGCTGCTGTCACTGCCCATCGGGCTGCTGACAACGTTGATTTTGTTCAACCATCACTTTTTGCATTGGCAGGCAGACCGTCAGGCCGGGAAGAAGACCCTGGTCGTGGTATGGGGCGAAAAGAGAGCGCTGAACTTCTCACGAGTTCTGCTGCTGCTGGCCTGCCTCTCCTTGATAGCCTGCGTATTGGCCGGAGCGCTCCCGCCTTACGCACTGATTGCGCTGCTTACGATCATTCCGTTGTATCTTGTCTATGGAAGGCTGAAGGACAGCAACCGTTCGGAGGCATATTTACCGCTGATGGGTGCGTCAACGATGACCACCATGCGCTGCGGCGGCGTGCTGATCCTGTCATTGATCATTCAGGGAATCATTCAGACTTTGTAAGGAAGAAGGGGAAATAGATGGAACAACAACGCGTTTTTGGTGATTTTCACTCCATCCTGTCCGAGAGCGGGACTTGGAAGATCGGCGGGTTCCCGCTGCCGGACGGTTCATTCTGGGAATATCGCGAGCCGAATGCGGTCGTTATCGTCCGCAATGGAATTCTGTACGTACGCGCACCGCTGAGCCGCCAGAATAACCAGATCCAAATTCTCGATAACGCCAAGCATATGTATTATTCCAACGAAGAAGTGGACGTGCCGGAATCCGGCGAGGTGACCTTCGAGCTGCAAATTCGGGCCCGCACCCAAGGAACGGTTCCCGGCGACTTGTATGACGGCTACGTATCTTTGAATCTGCTTGATTTCAGCACCGGCGCGGCACTGGACTTTTTTGCTTCGAACGACAAATACGCCAGCGTGTATGCGGTCCTGCCGTTCCCGGGCGTGCAGGTGCCGGAATCGGACAAGACCCGTTACTTCTGCATTTTCAAAGAGGAAGATACGCACTTTACGCCGCGGGAATTCAACACGTACAAAATCACGTATAACCGTGCTGAGGACGAGGCTATCTTCTACGTGAACGGCGAAGAGATCCGCCGGGAGAAAAACATCCCGGTCAAGTTCAACAAATTCACCATCGCGCTTGGCATCATGACCGAAAAAGACCTGACGCCGGAGGGCAGCGTATCCGTGCACGGACAAACCGTCATTGCGGAATACTCTCCCGTGACAGTCACGATAAAAGAGTAGACTTATATAGTAGAAAAAAGATCATGCCCATCTGTTGGGCATGATCTTTTTTAATTCGTGAGAGAAGGACGGCCTGCTGCAGCATTGTTCGAGGCCGAATCGGGGAGGCTGTAAGCCCCCGAAAGGCCGAAGAAGCCGAGCCGGCAAGCCTGTGAGTCCCAAGGGGATTCACAGCATGTCCGGCTATAAATCAGGCAAAGCTGACCGTGTCGAACTGGTCAGCACTGCCCCTTCCCCGCCCAACCCCCAAAAAGCCATCCCTGAGAAAAGGGATGGCTCTCTTTGTGGGAAAGATTGGAGGCCGGGCCCAAGAAAAGAGGATGTATCCGTGGAGGAGACCTGGCGTTCGCCTTTGAAACCGGGAAAATACCGCAAAAATATCATCCTGTTTCCTGGTTTCAACAGCGACCGGAACGGATGCATCCTCCCCAGACCAGGCCGACTAATCTTGATCACCTGAAATAAGAAAGCCATCCCACAACCCATGGGATGGCGTTTACCCTTATTTCAGATCTTCAATCGAATTGGCTTCCACGTAAGACGGAACCACCAGTCCGGTTTTTACGCCTTCCATGTTGGCGCCAAGGTCTTCCACTTGGTCCTTGAATTTATCCCAGTAGTCCGCATGCGTCAGCGGCAGCCAAGCAGCCACGGTGGCGTCCACGTCGCCGTTGGCAACGCCGGTCCACATAGGGCCTGCTTCTACTTGAAGGGCCTCAACTTTGTAACCCAGCTTTTCTTCCATGATCACTTTCAGCAGGTTGGTGCTGGCAATTTCGGAATCCCAAGCCACATAACTGAATTTGAAGCTTTTGCCGTCAACCGGTTGAACGCCTTCGAGCCAAGCATCGACTTTCTCAGCGTTGCTGTCCGCCCATTCTTTAGCAGCAGCCTCAGGGTCTTGGCCTTCTTGGATCGCGGTCATAATCTGACCCATATCGTCGGACGTCCACTTGAAATTGCTCAGGAACTTATAGGCTTCCGGATGATCTTCCTGAAGTCCAAGGCGGGCAACGGTGTGGATCTCTTCCGCTTCACCGTAGACTTTCTTCGGATCTTCCAGATACTTCAGATCGTATTTGGCGAACATCCAGTGCGGAGTCCAACCGGTAATAATGATCGGATCTTCGTTCTTGATGGCTTTATCGAGAGTTGCCGTCATGGCCGCGCCGGAACCTTCGATCAGTTTCCAGTCGGTCAATCCATATTCCTCAATCGCAGCAGCCGTTGCTTTCATAATACCCGCGCCAGGATCAATACCGATGATTTCATGTTTGACTTGATCGCCGAGGGAAGCGGTGGAACCGCCATCAGCCCCGTTGTCCGTCGTTCCATTCGCGCCGCCGTTTCCGCCCTGACCGCAAGCGGACAGGACCAGAATAGCGGCCAAGCTCAGCAGCAACCAAAACTTCTGTTTCTTCAAATTAAGCACCCCTTTTTTTCGATTTAAATATATTTTGTGTAAAGCGGTCGAGGACAATCGCCAAAATGACGACAGCCAAGCCGGCTTCAAACCCTTTACCGATTTGCAGCTGCGTTACTGCACGATATACCTCGGCACCGATACCTTGGGCGCCGATCATCGAAGCGATAACCACCATCGACAACGACAGCATGATGGTCTGGTTAATGCCGGCCATCAAGGTTGGCATGGCCAGCGGCAGCTGAACCTTGAACAATTTCTGCCCGGAAGTCGAACCGAATGCATCCGCAGCTTCAGTCAATTCGCCGGATACTTGCATAATGCCGAGGCGGGTCAGGCGTATCGTCGGCGGAATCGCGAAGATAACCGAAGCGATAACTCCCGGAACCACGCCCAGACTGAAGAATGTGACGGCAGGCAGCAAGTATACAAATGCCGGCATGGTCTGCATAAAGTCCAGAACCGGTATGATCACGCGGGATGCGGACTTGCTATAGGCCGCCCATATCCCTAGCGGAACACCTAGAATGACGGAGATCAATGCTGCCGTGATGACCAGACTGAGCGTACTCATCGTCTGTGACCAGTAGCCCAAGTTGTCGATCAGCAGGAAACCGATGGCCGTGAACAAGGTTAACGGCAGACGGCCCAGCAGGTAGGCAATGACGGCCAGGATGACGATGAACAAATACGGATGAGGCAGCATGAACAAATCCGTAAACAACTGCACAACGTTCTCGATAATGAAAGAGATGGCGTCAAAGAATCCGGAGAACACGTCTCCCATCCAATCGACCAAGGAATCAACCCAGCTGGCAAGAGGGATCTTAGGCATCTTGCGTCACCTCCTCGCTCTTGGTTTCTCCGGCCAAGGCACCAAGGACGGCACCGCGGACGATAACGCCCATCAGTCGGCCGGTATCATCCACAACGGCCAATGGCACTTTGGACATGCTCGTAATTTCAAACAATTCATTTAGCAGCGTGTCGGGTCCGACGCTCGGTCCGTCCGTGATGAGAATATCCGCAAGCTTGCGGTTATTCTTCATGGCATCCGATGCATCTTCCGCCGTAATGACGCCGAGCAGCTTCTTCGAACGGTCGATCACGAACAGGTTCGAGATGCCGCGTTCACGCATAAGCTCCAGCGCAACCCGAGGCCCGCGATCCATCGTGATGGTTTCCGGACGGCGCATAACCCGTGAAGCGGTAAGCACCTTGGACAGATCCACGTCTTCCACGAACCGTTCGACGTAGTCGTTGGCAGGCTGGGTCAAGATTTCCTCCGGCGTGCCGATCTGCACGATCGAGCCATCCTTCATCAAGGCAATGCGGTCGCCGATCCGAAGAGCTTCGTCCAGGTCGTGGGTAATGAACACGATGGTTTTTTTCATTTTGTCCTGAAGCTCGATCAATTCGTCCTGCATGTCTCTGCGAATGAGCGGATCCAGTGCGCTGAAGGCTTCGTCCATCAGCAGAATCTCCGGATCGTTGGCAAGCGCACGGGCCAGCCCGACGCGCTGCTGCATGCCGCCGCTGAGCTGATCGGGCATTTTTTCCTCCCAGCCCTTCAAGCCTACAAGCTCAAGCGACTTCATGGCCGCTTCGCGGCGTTTGCTCTTGTCTACCTTCTGAATCTCCAAACCGTATTCCACATTGTCCACAACCGTGCGATGGGGGAACAAGGCGAACTTCTGGAACACCATGCTGATTTTTTTGCGGCGTACGTCCCGCAGCTGTTCCTTGTTCATCTTTCGCAGGTCCTTGCCGTGTATCAGGATTTCGCCCGATGTCGGTTCAATCAACCGATTTAGCAAACGGACGAGCGTAGACTTCCCGCTGCCCGATAGCCCCATAATCACGAAGATCTCGCCTTCCTGAATATCGAAGCTGACACGGTTAACGCCAACCGTTATATTTTTCTCTTTTGCAATTCGCGCTTTACTCCAGCCTTGCTCAAGCAATTGAAGCCCTTGTTCCGGGTTCGCGCCGAACAATTTGCTGACTTTGTTAACTTGCAGAATAGCCAAAAGTACTCCTCCTTTTATTGTATAGAGACGCGTCCATTTGTCCGAGTCTTTGCCGATGTCGTCTCGTAAACCCATGTCACCCATTGTAACAACCGATACGTAAAGTATCAAACGTTATATCCGTACATAAAGTACGTACAGTAAAAACTGTACAAAGTTATCCTTTGAAATGCTCTCATATGCTCCGATATCCTCCAAAGCGATCTTCTTTACTTTTAAAATAGCTTTCCCTACAATAGATCAGAGAATGTGTGTGGATTCGGCTTGTTTAGATTTCATGGAGATCGTTCACACTACACTTCGAGTCCACCTAGTTTTGTTGTGTTGACATGACTTCTTGGATGGCTACAGTATAGAGGAGGCTGCAAGCATGGGCTTGTACCATTTAGATGATGAACGGCAGGCAGCCGTGCAGAAGATTCGTAAGCGTGTCATTGAAAATATTGGACGGAATATGGACTTGTACGGCATTCCACACTCAACGGGACATTTATACGGATTACTTTATTTTGCAGATAAACCGATGAACCTGGATGAAATGGGACAGGAAATGAAGATGAGCAAAACGAGCATGAGTACAGGCGTGCGGACGCTGCTCGATTATAAAATGGTCAACAAGGTGTGGGAGAAGGGTTCCCGCAAGGATTTGTATGAAGTGGAATACGATTGGTACCAGACCTTCTTTGATTTTTTCGATATTAAATGGCGTAAATCGGTGGAGAGCAACATTCTGGTCCTGCGCAAAGCGCTTGACGAAACGGAGAAGCTCCGCAAAGCGCATGAGGATGACGAAGAGCTGGTAGCGGTGCTGCAAGAGGATCAGGCGAAGATGCGTGAGGCTGTTGCTTACTATAAATGGCTGGAACGATTGATTGATACTTTCGTGGATGGCGAAATCTTCAACTATGTGCCGAAAGAGCCGCCTGAGGGCAAATCCTGATCTTGAATATGGGGAAATTCCCCAGTATAATGTGAAGTAAGGCAATGCTTACCTAAGAGGTACAACCTGATTTTATCGGGTTGTGCCTTTTTTTGTTATATGGCGCTGCCTTAAGCGGATAAACCGCATGTTAACCGCACATGTGGTGCAAAAATAATCAGGAGGGGTTAGAATGGTCAGTATGTCCTCAAGAATGGTAGAGATCGCAGATTTTCCATCGGTTAGCTTAAGCAATACCCGGAGTTTGTATGTATATCTTCCACCCAGTTATCACGAGAATACGGAGAAGCATTATGCCGTACTCTATATGCATGACGGGCAGCACGTATTTTCAGCGGATGAGCGAGGCGGCTCATGGGATATGCACGTCACCGCGGATCGGCTGGTTTCCGAGGGGCGGATGGAGGAAATTATCATCGTCGGCATCGCCACGGTTCCCCATCAAAGGCTGAACGAGTATTTCCATGACAACCCACGGATGCATCAGGTGTTCGATCCGCCGTTTGCCGGCGAACGGTACGAAACCTTTATCATTGAAGAAGTGATGCCTTATATCAACCAGAATTTTCGAACGTTGAGGGGCCCGGAGCATACGGCTATGATGGGTTCGTCCGCGGGCGGGATCGTCACCTACAACATCGGTTTCCGGAGGCCGGATGTGTTCGGCAGCATTGCGGTCATGTCGCCTTATTTCGTCAGAGCCCAATTCGATGAACGGGGCGAACTGAAGGAACATCCCTTTTATGAAAGATACGGTACGCACCCGAATCTTCGGGTTTGGCTGGATATGGGCGGTGCGGAAGGTGTTTTCATGGAAAAATACGCCCGGGAGGAAGCGGAACGCTTGGTTCAGGACGGTTTTGTGCCGGGGGATGATCTCATGCTGTTCCTGGATCCGGGAGCGGCTCACAGCCAAAGCGACTGGGCAGGCAGAGCGCACGCACCGCTGCTGTATTTTTTCGGAAACATTGGTGAACCGGTCTCGATCAAGCTGGATGGCGACGGCGTCGCAGGGGTAAACGGGCCCGTCAAGCAACTGAATCCGGTCATTACATACGACAGCGGATTTGTTCAAACGTTGATGAATGGAACATATCATGTTGAGTCTCCGGAATTGCTCACGATACTGCCGGACGGAACGCTGAAGCCTCGAACTCCCGGCAGCACCCGGATTACGCTGCAAATGGGAAGCTTAAGCGCGGATAAAGAGATTACGATCGTTGAAGAACTTCCGGAATTCGTGAAAGTCGCGATTGAGGTGAAGGTACCTCCTGCAACGCCCGTTTCTCCCATGATCTATGCCGGATTTGAGATTCCGTACAGCGGAGAGGGCGTTTACAGGGGAAGCGCGATGGTACCGCACGGTTTGTCTTTTACGTTCAAGGTATCGAGAGGGTTCGGATTGCATGAGAAGATCGGGGATCCCAAAGTGAAACGGCGTTCGTTTACGGCAACGTCCGATTTGGAGCTGTTTTACGAGGTTGAGGACTGGGATGTTTAAAAGATGGATTGGCAATTGGAGGTTGAATCAGCATGACCATCAGATCAGCAAGGCCACAGGATGCGGGCGCGGCAGCCAGGCTGTTGTATGACGCACTGCACGATGTAGCTCATCGGTTAACGGGGGAAGACAGCGAAGAGAAAGCGCTTGAAGTGCTGGAGCAATATTTTCGGGCGGACGAGGGCAGGCTCAGTTACCGTCAGTCTGCCGTGAAGGAGATCGACGGCGAGGTGGCCGGCATCATCGTTGCTTACGGCGGCGATCAAGCGGCCGAATTGGACCGTCCCATCTTGGATCGGCTGCGGAAGCTGAAGAACGACCCTACCGTAACGCTGGATCAAGAAGCGGATGAAGATGAATACTATATCGATACGTTATCCGTTTCCCCGCAGTTTGGAGGCAAGGGGATCGGCTCGGCGCTCATACTTCATGCGGAGAACCGGGCGAAGGAGCTTAAGTACCATAAAATTGCCCTCGCCGTGGTGACGGACAATCATCGTGCCCATTCCTTGTACGACCGAAAAGGATATAAAACGGATAAGGACATCATGATTAACGGGCATGTTTATCATCATATGGTCAAGCCCGTGTAGAAAAAAATAAACAATTTATAAACCGCCTATTTACAAATGGTAATAGGTGGTTTATTATTGTGACATACCGATCTAGAAAATTAGATTGATAAACTAAATTAGATCAAACGAAAATAATCGTATGAATAACAAGTTTAGAATGAATAATTCAATTAGAATGGAGAGCTGCATGATGGATCAAGATCAAAATCAAAGCATTGAAATATCGGTGGAACAAGCGAAGCTGCTAGGCAGCGCCCAGCGGGTGAAAATTCTAGGAACCATGCTGGATACGGCCAAAACCTCCAAGCAAGTCGCGGATGAATTGGGAGATTCGCCGGGAAGCATCCACTATCATATCCAGAAGTTATATGACGGCGGGCTGATAGATTTGGTGGAGACCCGGACGGTCGGCGGCATCGTTGAGAAATATTATAAATCCAAAGCGAAGTGGTTTAACACCAAGGGAACGCAAACGATGGACCCGGTTCTTGCCGAAGATTACGACGCGGCGACCCGAACCCGAATTAGCTTGAGGCTGCAGCTGAACGCCGACCAATATGAAGAGATGACAAAGGAGTTCAAGGAACTGCTGGAAAAATGGGTGAATAAGACCATCGCGACCAAAGGGGAAGACAGCAAGGAGTATGCCGTTGGGATCAATGTGGTTTCGACGGAAACGTCCAAATAGGAAGGGGCCTCACAGCCTCTTCTCCTAAACGATAAAATTGAAAAATAAGGGAGTGTTTCTCTGTGGAGATTTTAAAGAATCGCAATTTTCTGCTATTGTTCATTGGCCGAATCCTTACGAATATCGGTGACAGCCTGTATGCTGTAGCGGCCATGTGGCTGGTATACGATCTGGGAGGTTCGACGCTGTATACAGGGCTTGCCGGCCTTCTCTCGATTCTCCCCCGGATCATTCAATTGTTATCCGGCCCGATGATCGACCGCGTTCCCATACGGGGGCTTCTGGTGTACACCCAGTTCATTCAAGCGCTTCTTCTGTTGATCGTTCCGCTTGCATTTTATTTCGACTTTCTGACGGTCGGCCTTGTACTGGCGATTACACCGATTCTATCGACGTTGAATATGTGGGTATATCCGGCCCAAATGTCGGCCCTTCCTAAAATTCTCGAAAAGAAGCAGCTGACGCAAGGCAACTCGCTGTTCTCCCTGGCCTACCAAGGCATCGATGTCGCTTGCAATGCCATATCCGGCGTATTGATTGTCGTGCTGGGCGCAGTATCCCTTTACTTATGGAATTCCATTGGATTTTTCGTCGGAGCTTTGTTGTTTGCGCAATTGAAAATCAAGAAGTCCATCAATACTTCCGATAACAACGACAATAAAACAATGGCGAAAGCGTCCGTTACTTCAAAAACGATGCAAAAGGCTCTCAGCGATTATTGGACCGACATGAAAGAAGGTCTCCGCTACATCCTGGCAACCCCGCTTGCACGGGTACAGATGGGGATTATCGTCATCAATGCCGCAGGCGGCGCTACCTTCACGGTTATGCCTGCGTTCGCCGACAGCCTCGGCGGAGCCGGCGTGTACGGGATCTTGCTCATGGCCCAGGCTTGCGGAAGTTTGCTGGGAGCGATCCTGGCTCCGTATTTGAAGCTGGAGCGCCTGCCGCTTGGATATCTTTTTGCCGGAGCGTTTTGTTTATCGGGTGCTGCCTGGTGTCTCAGCGTGTTCACCCCTTGGACCTGGCTTGTCGTTCTGGTGTACGGCCTGGCATGGTTTCCGGGAGGTATTACGAACGTGATCATCAATTCGGTCATTCAGAAGGCGATACCCGAGAAAAGATTGGGCACGGTATTCGCGGCAGCAAGCGGACTCAGCGGAATTGCCATGCCGCTTGGCAGCCTGATTGGAGGTGCCCTTGGCGTGGTTGCGGCAAGCTCCTCCGTTATCGCGGGATGCGGAATCGCCGTGTTCTGCGTAGGGATCTTCTGGGTCTTCGACTCGACCACCCGCAGCCTTCCGTCACCTGACCAAGTGGATGAGGAATGGTTCGCGCCTTACACGAATGCAACGCCTGAGAAGTCCGTCTCGCTGCATGCTGCCCATTAAGATGGCTGACTTGGATGAGGTTGATGCTTGTTGAAGAATAAGTCTCGGATAGGGAAACCCATGCCGCCATTTTAATAACGAGCCCCGGATGAATCGGCGATCGAATGGATTCATCCTGGCTCGTTTTTTACGCCGTGAGCGATCTTAAGCCCATGCCGCATTCCGCTGTAATCATGCTTGTCAGGCTAGTCTGCATAATGTGACCAAGTCCCTCATAGACATGTATCAATCAAGTCAAAACAAGTGTTGAAGGGGATGATGACATGCGCCGGATTTCATGGGTGCTGCTCGCGGTAGTATTATGCTTAACAACAATACTGGCGGGATGCGGGAAGAAAAATGCAGACAGCGTTGTGAAGGATCTGGGCAAGGTGGCTGATAAGCTGGAAAGTGCCAAGGGCGCTTACCAGGGAGCGGGCGTTATGACCATACATACCGGTTCGGCGCCGCAGGAGTATCAGGTTGAGGTATGGTACCAATCTCCATCTTACTATCGGATCAGCTTAACCAACGGGCAAAAGGATATTACGCAAATCGTGCTTCGCAACGATGACGGCGTGTTCGTACTGACGCCAAGCTTAAATAAGAGCTTCCGCTTCAAGAGCGACTGGCCGGATAATCAGGGGCAGGTATATCTGTATCAAACGCTGCTTAGCAGCATTCTGAGCGACAATACGCGCCAGTTTGCCGAGGACAAGGACAGCTACGTGTTTGATGTAGCCGCCAACTACCACAGTCATTCCTTGATTCGTCAAAAGATCTGGCTCGCCAAGGACAACTACACGCCGAAACAGGTACAAGTATCGGATTCGGAAGCCAATGTCGTCGTTGAAGTGAAGTTCAATACCTTTACATTCGATACGAACCTAACCAAGGATTCGTTTGATACCAACAAGAATCTGAGTGCCATGAACGATGCGAAGGGGACGATTGCGGAAGTGGACGAGAACGGGGTACCGGTGGCTTCCACTACGGAGGGGAACGGCGCTCAGGGAACCGAGGGCTTGACGGAAACGGCTGCCGGCGGCGACATGGGATCCTTCGGCATCATCTATCCGGAATATGTGCCTGCAGGGGTTACGAACAAGGACACCATGGAAGTTCCGGAGAGCAAGGACCATGCGGTTATTCTGAAGTACGACGGCGTATACCAATACACGATCATGGAATCCAGACCTTCGGATCGTGCGGTTTCACTCGTTCCGGGCGAAGCGGTGTATATTGATTTCACGACGGTCGGCCTGCTCACCGGCGATCAGCAAAGAACGCTGACTTGGAGTTCGGAAGGCGTGGAATACCGGATCACGAGCGCTAATCTGCCAGTCGAAGAAATGAAGAAAGTCGCTGCTTCCATGCAGGGAGAATCGGGTAAATAATACGAAGTAGGCGGATACCAAGCATTGAAGGAGGGCAATCTTCCGACAATGAGGCCATTCGCCTATTTTCTCCAAATAAAGGAATTTGGGCAGGGGACTTCATCGATATTTTGCAGATATTCCGACGTTTCACCAAGTTTCGCCGTCCGGATGGAACCACGAGCTCCATAAATAAGCAGTTTGTCTCAATTGACAGTTGCTCCCGGGAACATTACCATTAATCTATTGTAAAGCATAATGCTTTTTTCAAAATGGTAAGAAGGTGACTGGAATTGCAAGCGATATATCGACCTACCCTGGCGGAAATCAACCTGGACCATCTGCGCGCCAACTATAACGCTTTTCGTGAGGCGCTGCCGGATCACATGAAATTGCTTGCTTGTGTGAAGGCGAACGCTTATGGTCACGGAGCCGTAGAAGTGGCACGCGAACTTCAGCAACTGGGTGCGGCATACTTAAGCGTGGCTTTCCTTGATGAAGCGCTTGAGCTTCGGCAAGGCGGCATCTCTGGCCCGATCCTGGTGCTCGGTTATACCCCACCGGAAGCTGTAGAGATCGCTTACGAGTATGATGTAACCATAACCCTGTTCAGTTCGGAAGTGCTCCAAGCGATAAAGGCACTGCCGGTCAAGCCGGAGAAGCCGCTTAAGGTACACATCAAGATTGACAGCGGAATGGGTCGTTTGGGCCTGCTTCCCGGCGAAGATGCGATTTCTTTTATAGAAGAAGCGTTATCGCTGCCGCAGGTTGTGGTCGAAGGAATGTTTACCCATTTTGCAAGAGCGGATGAAGAGAACAAAGACTATACGTTGGGACAGTATCGCCGTTTTCAGGGCGTTGCGGACGCTCTTCGGGATAAGGGTTGCCATATCCCGATCATACATACGGGCAACAGCGCTGCTGCGATCGATACACCTGAGCTATCCTATAATATGGTTCGTGTCGGCATCGGCTTGTACGGACTATATCCTTCGGACGAGGTGAATCGAAAGACAGTGAGCCTCCGCCCTGTCATGACGCTAAAGACAAAGCTTGTCTACGTCAAAAATTTACCTCCGCATTCCGGCATCAGCTATGGGACGAAGTATGTAACGGAGCAGGAAGAACGAATTGGAACCCTTCCCATCGGTTATGCCGATGGCTTCTCTCGTATGCTGAGCGGTAAAGCGGAAGTGCTGATACGCGGCCGCCGCGTCCCTGTAGTCGGAAATATCTGTATGGACCAATGTATGGTATCGCTCAAATCTTTCGCCGAGGAGGCGGAACAAATCAAAGCTGGTGAAGAGGTTGTACTCATCGGCCAGCAATCTGGCGAATGCATTACGGCAGATGAGCTGGCAGCCAAGCTGGGGACGATCCACTATGAGGTCGTCTGCATGATTGCCCACCGGGTACCGCGTCTTTATATACGCGATGATATACCGGTAAAGACCGTAAACGCGCTCTGGAACAACCTTTAAAAAAAGCATGTCGCCATAAGTTATTTATTCAGGAAAGAAGGAATACGTACAGATCTTCCCGAATTAGGAATATGTCGTTTAAGTCTGTACGAAAGTGTCGATTGTAGTTTATAATGATATGCAGCATACTTGATATACCTTCGGCATATATATTCTTTTGTATAATTTTCCTTGAATAATGTAATACTGGTGCACAGGGCGAGAAGGTTGTGGGGGTGTAATAGAAGGTGGCCAATATGCAGAACACCAAACGAATCATGATCAGTTTACCGGATCATCTTTTGCAGGAAGTGGACGGGATCGCTCAGCTGGAAAATTCCAACCGCAGTGAGCTTATTAGGCAGGCCATGAAGTTGTACCTGAATGAACGGAAGAAACGTTACATTCGTGAATCCATGCAGCGGGGTTATATGGAAATGGCCAAAATTAACCTGACCATGGCTTCTGAGGCGTTTCACGCGGAGGAAGATGCAGACAACACTCTAGACCGCTTAGTAAGCGGGGTGTAGACAGTGATCGTTAAACGGGGCGACGTATTTTTTGCGGATTTATCACCTGTTGTCGGTTCTGAGCAAGGCGGCGTGAGACCGGTCCTTATCATTCAGAACGATATCGGCAACCGGTTTAGTCCGACTGTGATTGTTGCAGCCATTACGGCACAGATTCAAAAAGCCAAGCTGCCGACTCACGTCGAAATCGACGCGGCGTCGCATGGATTTGACCGGGATTCCGTCATTTTGCTAGAGCAGATCCGGACGATTGATAAGCAGCGGCTAACCGACAAAATCACCCATCTTGATGATGAAATGATGAGCAAGGTGGATGATTCCCTGCAAATAAGTCTGGGCTTGATTGATTTTTGATTCAATCCAAGCGTTGCATGTTCCACATAGAACGGTTACGGCCAAAAAACCCTCAAGGAGTATTCCTTGAGGGTTTTTATGTGGCGGCGAGGCGCGTTTATCCCTTAGGGACGATCGATTACGCGTTTGTAGGTATGAGCACGTATGCCGTCGTGACCGCTGCTGCAATGAACAGTAGGCAGACAACAGACCAGGCAATCGCATGTTTGTCATTCATCGAAGGTGACCTCCCGATCGTTATGGAGTGTGGATATCCGGCAGCAGCATGTTCGTAGTAACAGAATATAAGCCGAAACTTAAAATCAGATGAAATTGACATTAAATGCAGCTTAAAGCCTTGCGAAGTGAGCGATGTAGTGGAAATGAGCGCTTAAGTTTGGGATAATAGCAAATATAGTTTCATTGAAGAAAGAGGGATATCATTGTCTGAATTAGAAGCTGTTGTGGAAGTAAATGAAGAACAGATTCGCAAGGAAGAATCGAAACGGATCGTGAAGCAGATCGCGAAGGAGCTTCAATTGTCCGAGAAACAGGTGCGCACGACCGTTGAACTTCTGGATGAGGGCAATACCATACCGTTTATTGCGCGTTACCGTAAAGAAATGACAGGCGAACTGGATGAGAACCAATTGCGTGATATCGAAGAGCGGACAGGCTATTTGCGCAATTTGGAGGTCCGTAAGCGGGAAGTCATCCGCATCATAGAAGAGCAAGGCAAGCTGACGGAAGAGCTGAAGGCATCGATTACGGCGGCTGTGAAGCTGCAGGAAGTAGAAGATCTCTACCGTCCGTATAAGCAAAAACGCAAGACGCGGGCGAGCGTCGCCAAGGAAAAGGGACTCGAGCCGCTGTCGGAGTGGATATGGTCGCAGCCGAAGCAGGCCGATGCGATGGTGGAGGCTGCGAAATATATCGATGAGGAGAAAGGCGTGGCTTCGGCGGAAGAGGCCCTCCAAGGCGCGATGGATATATTGGCGGAGAACATCGCCGATGATGCAGCCGTTCGTTCCTGGGTACGCCGGTTCAGCCTGGATCATGGCATTTTGACGTCGGAGGCAAAGGATACCGAAGCGGAATCCGTGTACGAGAACTATTACAATTACCGGGAATTGGCGAAGAAAATGCCGCCGCATCGGATACTGGCCATTAACCGGGGCGAGCGAGAGAACATATTGAAGGTGGGACTGGAGGTTCCTTCCGAATCCATACACGCGTATATCGGAAAGCAGGTGCTTAAAGGGCCGTCGGCCGTTTCGGACATTCTGACGGCGGTGATCGAGGACTCCTACAAGCGTCTCATAGCCCCATCGATAGAGCGCGAGGTGCGCGGGGAGTTGACGGAGAAAGGGGAGAACCAGGCGATCTCCATCTTTGCGGGGAATCTGCGCAGCTTGCTGCTACAGCCGCCGGTGAAGGGGCGCCGCGTGCTGGGCGTCGATCCGGC
The DNA here is from genome assembly GCF_041954005.1 of Priestia sp. BR_2. NCBI lineage: Bacteria > Bacillati > Bacillota > Bacilli > Caryophanales > Bacillaceae > Priestia > Priestia sp. BR_2. The sequence goes on from NZ_JAVFHM010000294.1 coordinate 248,220, forward strand.
TTACCGTACCGGATGTAAGCTTGCTGTAGTCGATGACACGGGCAAGCTGCTGGAGGTAGCCGTCACGTATCCGACGCCGCCGGCCAACAAGAAGCGGGAGGCTGCCGCGAAGTTCAAGGAGCTGATTGCGAAATACGGAATCAAGCTCATTGTCATCGGGAACGGTACGGCATCCCGCGAAACGGAGCAGTTCGTAGCGGAAGAAGTCATTGCGGAGCTCGCCGACCCAGAGCTTGCTTACCTCATCGTAAACGAAGCCGGGGCAAGCGTGTATTCGGCTTCGAAGCTGGCGCAGGAAGAGTTCCCGGATCTGGATGTGGCCGAGCGCAGCGCAGCCTCGATTGCGCGCCGCGTGCAGGATCCGCTGGCCGAACTGGTGAAGATCGATCCGAAGTCGATCGGTGTGGGCCAATATCAGCATGACGTTACCCAGAAGCATCTGGAGGAAAGCTTGAAGGCCGTCGTGGAGTCCGCGGTTAACCATGTCGGGGTGGACGTGAATACGGCATCGCCATCGCTGCTCTCTTATGTGGCCGGCATCAATGCCACCATTGCGAAAAATATCGTGAAGTACCGGGAAGAGAACGGGAAGTTTGTCAGCCGGAAGCAGCTCCAGAAGGTTCCGCGTCTCGGTGCCAAAACCTATGAGCAGTGCGTGGGCTTCATGCGGATTTCGGAAGGCGAGAACATCCTGGATCGTACTCCGATTCATCCGGAATCCTATGCGGTGGTTGACCGTTTGTTCCAGGAGCTCCAGGTTGGCCTGGACAAGCTGGGAAGCAAGGAGCTGGCTGAGCTGCTGGATGCCCAGCAGCCGGAGAGCCTGGCCGTGAAGCTTGAGGTGGGCGTGCCGACGCTTCGCGATATTCTGGACAGCCTGCAGCGTCCGGGACGCGATCCGCGGGAGGAACTGCCGCTGCCGATTTTCCGCCAGGACGTGCTGAAGATCGAGGATCTTGTGCCGGGAATGGAGCTTCAGGGAACGGTACGCAATGTCATCGATTTCGGCGCCTTTGTCGATATCGGCATCAAGAGCGACGGCCTGGTGCATATCTCCCAGCTGAGCGATGGATTTGTTAAACATCCGATGGATGTCGTCTCCGTGGGGGATAACGTGACCGTCTGGGTGCTGAACGTGGATTTGAAGAAGGGGCGCGTCGGATTGACGATGCGCAAACCGAAAGACCAAGGATAGAACTAAAATAAGCTAAAAAAGAGCCGTATTCTCCTTCTGGGAGAAACGGCTCTTTTTTGGGTTCTTTTTTTCATCATGGGCTGGATCGACTGCGAATAGAGTTTATTCTGGAGGAAGGTTTAGTCATGACTCAGCTTTAGAAGCAGGACGTTTTTATCGTAAGCATGTATGTTGCGATATACTGCGCCAGCTTAAACGATCGGCCTATTTCTCAGGCTCTGACTGCTGCTTTTTCTTCGCCCGAAAACGTCTGACCTTCATCAGATTGCCGCACATTTTATCATCGCAATAACGTTTGGAGCGGTTCCGCGTGTCATCGTAATACACCCAGAGACAATCCGGATTGGTGCAGATGCGAAATCGAGTCAACTCGCCTTGCTCGATGGCTTGCGCAAAGGAGCCGGCGATCTCGGCAGCGGCTGCTTGTAGGCCTGGATTTTGCGGTATATAAGAAAGTACCCCTTTTTGGTCCTCTTCGATCTTGAGCTGCCGAATGACCGGCCCTGTCGCCATCCAGCGGTTCAATTCCTCTACTTGCTGGCGGGAAGGGAGGGTACCTGCAACGATGCGCTGAACGCATAATCGCAGGAAGGATCGGAGCTGCCGGAGAAGTTCCAGTTCATCCGAAGTCAGCGGAACGGCGACGTGGAGCTCATGCTCGCTAATAAATTCAGTGAGCCAATCCTCCCGGGCGAGCCGGTCCTCGGATCGGCCGCTGCCTCTCCAGTCATGCCATTCGCTGTTTATAAAATCATCCCATAACATGAAGCTCATCCTTTCTTGTCTCATCATTGTAACAAGTAAATATATATGTTGCTAGTTACTTGTATTGGGATCTGAAGTGTGTTAGTTTTTATGTAACGCTCTATTTTATTTATGGTAGTTACATTCAAAGCGGAGGCGATGGATATGAACATGAAGGAATTGCTGCTGCAAAACTGGGATTATGCGATGGATCAGGAGGATTGGTATCCTCCGATTCTACCGGCGCTGAAGGAGGTTACGCTCGAGCAGGCATTGTGGAAGCCGGAAGGGGAGGCGGCGAATTCCATTTGGGAGAACGTGCAGCATTTGCTGTATTATAAGCAGCGTTTGCTCGGCAGATTGGAAGGGAGACCGCTTCATAATGAAGGGATAGGAAACGACGAGACGTTTCTGATCCATGACACCAGTGAGGAGGCCTGGAATACGGCCCGGAATCAGCTTCAGGAGGTTCATGCAACGTTAAGACAGAAGTTCGAGGCGATGACGGAAGCCGAGATCGAAGAATCGCCGCAGCGGATACTCAGCTTAATCATGCATGACGCCTATCATACGGGGCAAATCGTTTTTATGCGGAAGCTTCAGGGCTCCTGGCCAGCTAGACGAAGCGAATTATAGGAGCGGATTCGACGGATGCAGTCCACCTATTACAATGCAAAAATAAGCCGGACAGAGCGTCCGGCTTATTGTCAACCTTATGGATCGATTGCAGGCCCTAACGGGCATTCGAATTTTCTTCACCTGGGGAATTCCGGTAAAAGTACCAGCATTCGTTCAGCAGCTTGATCTGACGTCTGTCCTTCTTGCGGAAAGCGCGTGTCAACTGATTGCAGAGCCATTGCGGCAAGGGTATCTCCTCCTCTTGCTATTTCCATCTGTATGGATAGCATATGGGGAAAATGCCCAAAGCGTGCAGGTCTACCTCGATTATTGCGCTTCTTCCTCGTACCATTGCTCCAGCTGAGCTTGAAGGGCCCGAATTTCGGTAAGCAGCGAGATGAGCGGATATTCCTTTTCGTTCAGGGAAGCAAAGGCCTGCTCAAGCTCATTTATGTATTCAAGACCACCCTGAATGCTCAGCGATTCCTGCAGCAAATCCAAATGGTCGCATTCGGCTACGGCAAGAGGCAGCTGAGGTTTGCCTGCTGCGGTGAGTTTATCGATTTCCTTGTTCAGGCGTAAATTCAGGGCACTGAGCTGGTAAGCATAGTCACTGGGCATTTCGACAAAGAACAGCTCGTCCTGACCCTTTAAAATAACGTAGCGCATGTTCGGCATGATTGCAGGTTCTCCCTCCATACTTTCTACTTGACAGTGTAGCCCAGAGAGAAGTTAAAATTCAAGTAGCATTTATCAGGGCAAAGGAAGGATCAGACATAGTGACAACGAACGAGATGAGTAATGAGGAGCTGCAGGCCTGGGTCGAGAAAATCTCGCTGGAGAGCTTTCGGGTTCCGTTCAGGCATCAGGCTACGTTTAACCGGCGATTGTCCTCGACCGGCGGCCGCTATTTCATGAAAAGCCATCATATCGAGATCAATCCGCATCAGCTGGCCACGCACGGCAGGGAAGAGGTGGAGAAGATCATCAAGCATGAGCTGTGCCATTATCATCTCCACATTGCGGGCAGGGGATATCGCCATCGCGATGCCGATTTCAAGAAACTGCTGCAGGCCGTTGGTGGAAGCCGTTTCTGCAAATCGTTGCCGAAGGGCAAGGCGGCGGGCCGACGTCAACCGGAACCGTACCGATACATGCTTCGCTGCGGCGACTGCGGGACGGAATACCTGCGTAAACGGAAGATGGATCCGGCCCGGTATCGGTGCGGAAAGTGCGGCGGGCGTCTAACGCTTCTGAAGCTTGACTCCCCTAAGAAGTCATGATAAATTATTAGTATTCAACTTCACGTTCCCTGATAGCTCAGTTGGTAGAGCACTCGACTGTTAATCGAGTTGTCACAGGTTCGAGTCCTGTTCGGGGAGCCATATGGAGAGATACCCAAGTGGCTATAAGGGGACCCTCTGCTAAGGGGTTAGACTGCGTAAGCGGTGCGAGGGTTCGAATCCCTCTCTCTCCGTTGAGCATTACATCGAAGAAAGCTCCCATCACCAAGTGATCGGGAGCTTTTTTTTTGCATAGTGATGAGAACCCTGATAGGGTTCGTCGGAGCATAATCAGCGTTAAGGATACTTCGCAGTCTCGACCGAAGGGAGAGTATCCCTCTTTCTTTCGCTTTAGCATGACATCGAAGAAAGCTCCCATCACCAAGTGATCGGGAGCTTTTTTTTGCATAGGGATGAGAACCCTGATAGGGTTCGTCGGAGCATAATCAGCGTTAGGGATACTTCGCAGTCTCGACCGAAGGGAGAGTATCCCATGAATGGGGGAATAAAGCCCGATGAAACAGATTATTGCAATGGGTGTCGGCGGTTTCTCGATGGAACCTGATAATTTGCTGCTTGATCGCTATGTTTTGGCACAAATGTTGGCGGGGGCAATACCCGGAATATGCTGGTCTTGTGGAAGGAATGGGGCCTGGATCAGATACTCAAAGAGGCGTATGAACAGGGTGTCATTTTAACCGGGTTAAGCGCTGGCTCCATTTGCTGGTTTGAGCAAGGGGTGACGGACCCGTTGAACGGGCCTTTGTACGAACTTGAGGGTCTGGGTATATTACAAGGCAGTCATTGCCCGCACTATGATGGTGAGAGCAAAAGAAGGCCCGCCTATCACAAACTCGTGCTTCAAGGTGAAGCAAAAGCAGGATATGCTGCTGATGATGGGGTTGCATTGCATTTCATGGACGGACGGTTGCATCGAATCGTAAGCTCAAGGGAAAATGCACATGCATACCATGTGAAGCGTGAAGGAAATAGCGTTCAAGAAGGGAAGTTGACACCGGATTTTTTAGGCTGATTTATTGGCCGAATAAGCTCCGTAAATAAATTTAAAAATTTGCGAAAAAAAAAGCTTGCCAGCATTTTTGAAATTGTGCTATACTCAATCTTGTCGTCACGGCGACGTGGTTAAAGTGGCCCGTTGGTCAAGGGGTTAAGACACCTCCCTTTCACGGAGGTAACAGGGGTTCGAATCCCCTACGGGTCACCACTTTCTATATAACTTCGGGATGAGAACCCCGTCGGTTCGTCGAAGCATAACCATCGTTAGGATAAGCTTCGCAGTCTCGAACGAAGTGAGAGTATCCCCTACGGGTCACCACTTTCTATATGGCAGCCGCACGATTGTCATCGAGAGCCATTAGCTCAGTTGGTAGAGCACCTGACTTTTAATCAGGGTGTCGAAGGTTCGAGTCCTTCATGGCTCACCATTTTTACTTAGCACGAAAAGATGTATCCCTTATATTATGCGGTAGTGGTGGAATGGCAGACACGCTATCTTGAGGGGGTAGTGGGTGTATACCCGTGGAGGTTCGAGTCCTCTCTACCGCATACCATGTTGAATAAGAAGCTTCACGCTTAGCGTGGAGCTTTTTTTTATTTATATATCAGGATTTTCATAGAGATTATCCAGATTTTAGATATTTTTCATAGCGCGTTTATGCAAAACCGGTGTTTCATCTCTGGTCAAGAGGTTAATATCATATCGTGGACGAGCAACAACTTCCAAAAACCTATAAGGAGTGATTCAGAATGGCTAATAACAATAATGGAAAGATGAGCCGTGAAGAAGCAGGACGTTTAGGTGGAGAAGCAACAGCGAACAACCATGATAAAGAGTTTTACCAAGAGATCGGACGGAAGGGCGGCGAAGCGACGTCCCGCTCCCATGACAAAGAATTTTATCAGGAAATCGGCAAAAAAGGCGGAGACTCCACGTCAAACTCCCATGATAAGGAGTTTTATCAAGAGATTGGCCAGAAGGGCGGCGAAGCGACTTCCGACTCCCATGGCAGGGAGTTCTATGAGGAAATCGGCCGCAAAGGCGGCGAGGCTACCTCGGATTCCCATGGTCGCGAGTTCTACCAAGAAATTGGACAGCAGGGCGGCGAAGCCAGAAACGGCAGCGGCAGCAACGGGGATGGCAAGATGAGCCGTGAAGAAGCGGGCCGCAAAGGCGGCGAGGCTAGAGCCCGGCAGCGCCAACGGGGAAATTAATGAAAATTCAGCGGATGTAAGAAGAGACTCCCGTTGGAGGGGGTTGAAACTCTTTCATTCAAAAGATCCGCCTTCAGACACACTTGTAAATAGCAGCAGCCATGACTCCTTTTAGGGAGACATGGCTGCTTTCTTTTTTAGCCTGACTATCATGGCGCATTATGGAAAAGACGAAGAACGTACTGGACATTTGATACGGTGTATGATAATTATATGATAATGATAACCATTCTCATTTAAGGTTGGGGTCTGCAATGATGTTAAACCTATCGATGAATACCAGCAAGGGAGAGCCAAGAGAATACAGCGGGTTCATGGCCCGTTTATGGAATATGGATATTGTTCATGGGCAAGGGATGTCCTTGGAACAACAGTTGGCCGTGCAGCCGGCCTTGATCGTCCCGCTTAGCGGAGAGACCTGTTTGCAGCAGGCAGAGCAAGTGACACGCATGAATAAGGGGTGCGTTTATTTTTGCGCGGCTGGATCTACTTTTGGTATTACGAGCGGCGAGTACTGGAGTTCCGAGGAACAGGAACAGACAGCGGTGGCGATTCTTCATTTTGGCTTCTATGAAGGGATGTCGGGCTGCGGTCGGTTGCATGAAGTGGACGGCGCCGCATTCATGCCCTATGACGGCATCTTTGTCATCAGCTCCCCGGACCGCTTGAATCTCGTCTGCCGGGCGATGTATAAGGATTTTCACAGCATGGAGCCCGTGAAGCAGTGGAGGGCTCAGCTGGATTTTCAGGAGCTGCTGTACACGATGATGGCCGAATGCAGCCCATATGCCAAGAATGATAAACGGCAAGCGCTGGAGCGGGTGAAGGAGTATATCGAAGAGCATTACGATGAAGATTTAACGATCGAGCAGCTGGCGAATCTCTCCGAGCTGAGCCCCAAGTATTTTGTAGAGGTATATAAGAAGACCTATGGGCACAGCGCGATGGATTATTTGGCGAGCGTCCGTTTGAACAAGGCCAAACAATTGATGCTGGGTTCGGATTCCTTGCTGCGTGAGGTTGCCCATATGGTGGGGTATAAGGATGAATTTTATTTCAGCCGCAAATTTAAGAAAGCTTTCGGGATCTCGCCCTCCGCCTATATGAAGACAAGGAAAAACAAACTGGCGATGTACGGCTCAACGAGCCTATTGGGTTACGCCATGCCGCTGGATTTCACGCCGTATGCGGCTCCGCTTCATCCGAAGTGGTCACAGCATTACTATAACCATCTCGGCCCCGATATTCCGGTCCATCTGGATGCATACCGCCAGAACCATAACAAATATGCGAATCTGGAAAAGCTGGCCACGGCACGTCCGGAGCTCATCGTGTGCGCGCAGGGGGTCGAGGAGTGGGAGAAGGAGCAGCTTCGGCAGATCGCCCCTCTCTATGAAATGCCGGGAGAGCAGGAAGGATGGCGGTTCAACTTGCTTAGTCTCGCCAAAATGCTGGACAAGCTGCCTGAAGCAGAGCAGTGGATTGAAGCGTTTCATCACAAAATATCGGCTTACCGGGAGAAGCTCCCCTCTAGCAATAGGGAAGCCCGCACGCTTTTGACCGCGCGCCTGCATCAGGATGAACTTCGGGCATACAGCCATCCGGGCATGAAGGAAATACTATTCGATGATTTCGGTTTTCAGCCGGCCCTGCCTATGGATCAGCAGAATGAGGGGTGTTTAACGATGGAGCAGATCAGGGAGAGCCGTGCAAACCATCTGCTTCTTCTGATCCGTCAAGATTCCGAAACGCTTGCCTATTGGAGGAGACTGCAGGCGACGCCGGAGTGGATGGCCATCTCCGCGGTGAGAGAGGGAACGTTCCATCAAATATCCTCTTATCCTTGGCGTGAGTATTCGCCCATTGCAATGGAGCAGATGGCGGAGGAGGCCATCCGGTTGTTTTCCGGAAAATGTCCATGAGGAATCCGGTTATTTGTCCATGGTGCAAAAAGAACAAATCCGATAGTATGATCAATAATGATAATCATTATCAATTATTAAATGATCATGGATCATGGAAGGGGTAACTGGAGAGAGATGAAACGGATGAAAATGGTCTTGGGGTTATTGCTGGTATTTGCTTTGGTACTATCTGCTTGTGGCGGAGGTAACGAGGCTAAAGATACAGACGGAGCAAGCACGAGTAATGCAGGAAGCACGAACACCGCTGAGGAGAATAAAGCTTCGAACGAAGAAACACCCGCTGCGGGCGAAACCAAAGTTGTGAAATATCTTGATCAGGAATACACGCTTCCTGCCAAAACGGAGCGGATCGTTATCACGGGTGCCGTCGAAGCCATGGAGGACTCTATTGTGCTGGAAGTGAATCCGGTCGGAGCGATCAGTTTCTCGGGCTCTTTCCCTCCATTGTTTGAGTCGATTACGAAGGATGCCCAGTCGGTAGGCGAGAAAACGGAGCCGAATTTCGAAACGATCCTCTCGCTTAAACCGGACGTGATTTTGGGATCTTCCAAGTTCAAGCCGGAGGTCGTGGAACAATTGAATAAAATTGCCCCGACGATACCTTATTCCCATGTATCCACCAACTGGGAGAGCAATTTGAGATTGCTGGGCGAGTTGAGCGGCAAGCAGGAACAGGCTGAGCAAGAGATCGCTAAATATAAAGAGGATCTGGAAGCCGCAAAGGCAACCATCGGAGACAGCCTGAAGGACAAGAAGGTTTTGGCGCTAAGGGTTCGTGCGGGGGAGATGTACATTTACCCGGCTGGGGTATTCTTTAATCCGGTATTGTACGAGGATCTGGGAATCGCCGTACCGGCTGAGGTAGAAGCCGCGCAAGCGCAGGAGCTGGTCTCCAAAGAGAAAATGGCTGAGATGAATCCGGATTACGTGTTTGTCCAGTTCTCTCCGGACGAGAACAAGGATACGCCGAACGCACTGGAAGAGCTGCAGAATGATCCTATCATGAAAAACCTGAACGCGTTCAAGAACGGAACGGCTTTTGTCAACGTGGTTGACCCGCTTGCTCAAGGCGGTACCGCGTACAGTAAAATCGAGTTTCTGAAAGCTGCCGTCGAAAATCTTACGAAATAATATCATTGATTCCAGTATAAACGTATAAGGCGTGTTGTTCATGGGGTTCAAAAAATCGCTGCCGGCTGTCATCCTTGTGATGGCCCCGGCAGTCTGCTTATTGCTCATAGCGGCCTCCATCCTGTATGGAGCCAAGAATATTTCGATGGATACCGTCTGGGACTCCATCTTCGCTTTTGACCCGGAGAGCATCGACCATCAGATCATTATGAGTTCCCGGCTGCCCCGAGTCGTCGGGGCTATGCTGATCGGTGCTTTTCTGGCGGTTTCGGGCGCTCTTATGCAGGGGATGACAAGAAACTATCTAGCCTCCCCCTCCATTATGGGGGTATCGGACGGTTCGGTGTTCGCGGTGACCTTGTTCATGGTATTCATTCCGAATGCCAGCTCCAATATGTACATTGTCAGTTCATTGGTTGGTTCCGCGATCGGTGCAGCCGTCGTGTTCGGATTAGCATGGCTAATTCCAGGGGGGCTCAGTCCGGTTCGGCTGGCTATACTCGGAACCGTGATCGGGACGTTTCTTAGCGGAACGGCCGAAGCTTTAGCAGCTTATTTTCAGATTTCCCAAAGCATCAGTTTTTGGTACAATGCCCGGCTGCATGCCATGGATCCCGAGCTGATCAAGCTGAGCATTCCGTTTGCGATCGTCGGTTTGTGCCTCGCCGTGGTTTTGTCCAAATCGATCACGCTGCTCTCCCTCGGGGACGAGACGGCCAAGGGGCTTGGCGTCAAAACATGGCTGGTGAAAGGCCTTGCGATGCTGGCGGTCGTGATCTTGACGGGCGTATCGGTGGCGCTGGCAGGGAAGGTTGCCTTTGTAGGCTTGATTGTCCCTCATATTGCCCGGTACTTATCGGGCTCCGATTACCGATGGATCGTACCGGTGTCGGGCGTGCTTGGCGGCATGTTCCTGGCGCTGTGCGACATTCTCGCCCGGTTCGTGAACAGCCCTTTCGAGACGCCGGTCGGTGTCATCACTTCGCTGATCGGCGTGCCGTTCTTCCTCTATCTGATCAAGACGAGGGGAGGGGCTCAGCGTGCGTAACACATCTTATCGGTTCCCGATGGTGCTGGCAGGCGGGATAGCGGTCGTATTGGCAGCCGTTTATTTCAGTCTGACCAACGGAACGTTTGACATGTCCATCAAGGAAGTATTCCAGACGCTCTTTCGGATGAAGCCCAATGCGGACTTTGATCTTGTCGTGTTTGAATTCAGGCTCCCCCGAATCGTGCTTGGCGCCCTTGTCGGGTTTGCGCTCGGTATGGCCGGTGCCGTCATCCAAGGGGTTACCCGCAACGGGCTTGCGGATCCGGGCATCCTCGGCATCAATGCAGGCGCCGGCATGGCGGTCGTACTGTTTATGTTCCTGCTGCAGGGGCAGATCACGATGACCGGCTGGCTCGGGGTGATGATGATGCCCATGTTCGGCATCGCGGGCGGTTTGGCAGCGACCACGGCCATATACATGTTTGCGAGAGAAAACGGAAAGCTGGATCCCCAGCGGCTCATACTTGTGGGCATTGCGATCGCATCCGGCTTTGGAGCCGTTACCATGTATGTTTCGCTAAAAATGAACCCGAAAGATTATGAGATGGCGGTTGCCTGGCTCGCCGGCAGCCTTCATAGCGCCAACTGGAAGTTTGTGGTGACCATGCTGCCGTGGCTCGTTATTTTGCCGCCTGTCATCTGGCTTCGCTCTCAAGTGCTCGACTTGTTCCAGCTGAGCGAGGAAAGCGTGAAGAGCGTCGGGGTATCCGTCGAGCGCGAGAAAAATAGATTGCTTCTCTGCAGCATCGGTCTGGTAAGCGCCAGCGTAGCCGTATCCGGCAGCATCGGGTTTGTCGGCCTGATTGCTCCGCATATGGCCAGGCAGCTTGTCGGACTGCGGCACAGGCATATCATCCCGATCAGCGGCATAGCGGGCATGGCGATTGTTGTCATAGGCGACTTCATCGGCAGAACGATATTCGCTCCGGCCGAGCTGGCTGCAGGCATTGTGGTATCCGTGATCGGGGTTCCGTATTTTATCTATTTATTAATTCGCATGAGAAAATAAAAGCAGCTTTCGGGAGGATCACATGAATCGTTACAAGCAGCTGGCAGTTGAAGGCAGAGAGCTTACACTGTATCTGCCTCCTTCCTATCTGGAGTCTGACCGTTCCTATCCTGTTGCCTATGTTCAAGATGAAGGAGATATGTTCACGGACTGCCTGAACTATTTGAATCATTTGTTTGCGGCAGGCCGGCTGGAAGAGGTCATCCTGGTCGGAATCTCGACAACGAACCGGAATCGTGAGTATACGCCTTGGCCGGCTGAGCCTTTGCTGGAGAGCAACCCTCCTTTCGGCGGGGAGGGGAGAGCTTATGTCGATGAGGTAGCGGATGTCATCAAAGCATACATGGACCATCGGTACCGAACGCTTCCAGCGCCTGAGCATACGGCCATCATGGGAGGCTCCTTTGGCGGTTTGATCTCGATGTTCGCGGGATATTGGCGTCCCGATACCTTCGGACGAATCGGCATGCTGTCGGCTTCGTTATGGTACGAGGGGGTGATGGACTACATCCGCCAGCAGGGAAAATGGCCGGCTGAGCAGCGGGTGTATATGTCCGTAGGGCAGCTTGAAGGGGCGTATAAGCAAAATGCGCAGAAAAACATGTTTGTGAACAACGTGGAGGCCCATCGGTTCTGGCTTGAGCAAGGGGTGAGCCCTGAGCGGCTGCAGCTGGCGGTAGATCCTGACGGAACCCATGATCCTATCTTTATGTCCAGAAGATTTCCGGATGCGCTGCGGTGGCTGTTCGTCGGGGAAGCAGAGGAGCAAGCATCGGCGAAGGGGCGGGCTCAACATGAGGATCCGGATTATCAGGAAAAGCAAGAAATGCATAATAACCAAGATAACCAAGATAACCAAGTAAAGGCCACTTTGTTTTCCGTACCGGGAACGCTGACCTGGTCCATGCAGTCCGACGTGACGGGCCGCGAATACCGCATTTTCATCGCCGAGCCGATGGGACCGCCTCCTGAGGGAGGTTATCCCGTGTTATATTCGCTGGATGCCAATGCCACCTTCGGCACGCTGGCCGAAGCCATCCGCCTGCAATCCCGTACGCCTCGGGGCATTCCCTCTGCGCTCATTGTCGGCATCGGCTTTGACAGCGACAGCCCTATCGTAAGCAGCGAACGCTTCTATAACTTTACGGAATATGCCGATCCCGCTGAACTGCCAGTCCGGCCAAACGGCATGGATTGGCCGGAGACGGGCGGCGTGGAGGCGTTCCTTACCTTCATCGAGCAGCAGCTGAAGCCGGCCGTGGAGCGGCGGTATGCCGTGAACCGATCGAAGCAGGCGCTGTTCGGACACTCGCTCGGTGGATTTTTCACCTTGTATACCTTATTCACCAGACCGGATGCCTTTTCGCGGTATATTGCGGCATGTCCCTCGGTGTGGTGGAAGAACTACGCGCTGTACCAGCGATGGGAAGAGGGGAAGAACCGCTTACGACAGAGCGGGGAGCGCAAGTCGCTCCGCCTGTACGTGGGGGCCGAGGAGAAGCCGTCCATGGTGAAGGATGCCAGGGAACTCTATGCCTTTCTCAGAGGGCATGAAGAGGTGCTGGAGACGACGTTCGACGAAATTGAGGGTGAAGGGCATGTTTCGGTACTGCCGACCCTCATAAGCCCCCTGCTTCGTTTTGTGAACGCGTAATCCACCAAAGAATGCCTCAAGCATAAATAAGCAGCTTCGAATCCAGTGATCATCGGGATATCGAAGCTGCTTATTCTGTGTTGTATGCAGAGGGGTTGTTAATCGGGCAATTCCGGATCATCGAGAATGGAGGAATATTTCGGGTATAATCTGCGAATGCAATCCGGACAAATATCATGGGTAAACTCAATGGGGAGGCGGCTCTCCAAATAGCTCTCCACAGGCTCCCATTCATCCGCTTGTCGAACATATTTGCATACGGCACAGATAGGAATATGTCCTGGAAGAGGGAAGCTGTGAGCCAGCGCTTGTTCCAGCAGCAGTTCCTTGTGCTTGAACTTCGTAATATCCGTGAACGATATCATGGCTCCGTGAACACGGCCGTCCTTGTTCATCATCAGCGGCAGCACCTCGCACAGAACCCAGTTCTGCCGGTCATTCCATTCCACGGCATATTCAAAAGAATAATCAGGCAGCTTGCCCAGCATCACTTCCTTTACGGAGGGCAAATCCATCTCATGGGAAAATGGATCGAATACAGAACCAAAGTGCCTGAAAGTCATATCGAAAAAAGATGCTCCATGCCACCTAAAGTCAGGAGGGACACCGTATTTTTCGGCCATGGCAATGAGCGGATCGTTGATTTTGTCTATGATGCCATCCGGGGTAATGACCATCAGCCCCTTATTCAAGGAGTGCACCGCATTATTCCAGGATGTGGTCATGGTATCGTAGGGCAATTTACTCGCTCCTCGTACGGAATAGACTCATGAGTAAAAGATACGACGATCCATGAGTACTATGGTATAATTTAGGCAATATATCTAGATTATACACGTAATTAAGTCATTATGCAAGACAAAAATACGTACATAAGATATTTTTCTTTTAAAGAGAAATAGGAAGGCGGTTGTTTGATGCAGTCTATTTACCAACGAATCGAACATCTCATAGAAAGCCGGGGTATGACCAAGAAGGCGTTTTGTGAAACCCTCGGGATCAGCACAGGAAATTTTGGTGACTGGAAGAGGGGAAAAACAACGCCGAGCACGAATAAATTGATTGAGATTGCAGCATTTTTTTCCGTCAGCCTGGATTGGCTGATTATAGGAAGAGGCAGTCCGACCAACCGTGTCAAGGAAGCCCGCGGGGAATATGAAGTAGATCCGGAATCTTTGGATCCTGCCTTAATGTCCGGTCTGGCAGAGCATGAGAAGGAATTTATCCGCGAATACATCGAGTTTTCGGCCTATCGGAAGGACAAGCGCAGCGACAAGAGCTAACTGATGCAAAAGCCTGATCCTAAGGCCCAGATTTTGGCGCTTTACTTTTGAGCAAGAGGGCAGTATAATAGGGAATGTTCGCTGCAGAACATCCCTTATACATGCGGTAGTGGTGGAATGGCAGACACGCTATCTTGAGGGGGTAGTGGGTGTATACCCGTGGAGGTTCGAGTCCTCTCTACCGCATACTTCATAAAGAAGCTGTTTATCAAGTGGAATTCCCTTTGATAAGCGGCTTTTTTTGTTATGTTCTTCGCGTGCCGGGATAATGCTCATCTATGGTGAAATGCCTTATTTATCGTTTCAAATTGCCCTGAAAGTTTAAAGAGTACATGTAGAGACCATAATAGGGCATGAAGGAGATGAACGAGCATGAAACCATTATACACAGCAGATGTTAAAGTCGTCGGAGGGCGGGAAGGCTCCGTTGAATCTACCGATGGCGTTCTCAATCACAAATTAAGCATGCCGAAAGAGCTCGGAGGTCCGGGCGGAGCCGGAACCAATCCGGAGCAGCTGTTCGCGGCCGGTTATGGCGCTTGCTATGAAAGCGCCCTGGCCAACATCGCCCGCAAGGAGGGCGTCGAGCTGAAGGATGTCGTGATCCACTCCCAGGTGTCGATCGGAAAAGACGAAGGCGCTGACGGCTTTAAGCTGGCGGTGAAGCTGAAGATCGAAATGCCGGGCATCGAACGAAGCCAGGCGGAGGATCTCGCGAAGAAAGCGCACGCGTTTTGCCCGTATTCCAAAGCAACCCGGGGCAACATCGACGTGGAGTTAAGCGTAAGCTGACGATGGAGGATTCGGATGGCTCTCTAAAATGGGGGTCATCCTTTTTTGTCGGCTAAAGTCGCTCAATATGAAACTTTTTACATGATACGCCGTACTTCAGTTAAAGCTATGCATTGAAAGGGGCGCTTGGAATGCGAATAGAACAAATGATAGAGGAACGGTTTGTATGCAGCAAATGCGGAGGGAACCACTGCCAGACGAAAGAGGTCTCGATGTCGGGGGCAGGCTTGAGCAAAATGTTTGATATTCAGCACAATCATTTCCTATTTGTTTCCTGCACGAACTGCGGATATGTGGAAGTCTTCAACCCGGATATATTGGAAGGTAAAAAGAGGGGGCAGCTGGGCTCGATTCTGGATGTGTTCTTCGGTTGACATCACCCCTAAAATTCTTTAATATGACTAAGTACCAGAAAGTACAAACCAGTCATAAGGAATTTAAATAAAATAAACGGGTGATGAACATGCCATACAGACCGCAGATTGCAAATGTGACCACAGCTGGAAGCAATGAAAAGGAAGGGCTTTACGAATTCATTATCCACACGGCTGACGGAACGGATATTCGCGTATTCTATAACCGCTTCCCGGAATGGAAACTGACTGCGCTTAGCCGACTTGGGAAAGTACCTTGCCCGGTTTGTCGTAAGGATTTCATATGCAAATGCATGGAGAAATTCTCGAACGAATTCGACCAGCAGATGAGAGACGGCGAGTGGCTGAACAAAGCTGCTGAGTAATAAACCAATAAGCGTACTTGATCAAGCGTAGGAGAGGGCTCCTGCGTTTTTTCTTTTTTTATGGCGTGAAGGGAGCGAAGAAAATATGAAGGATCGTGCAACCGAAAATCATGAGGAATATGCAATTGTGCTGATTGATGGCGTGTGCCATATGTGCCAGGGGCTGACCCAATTCATTATCAAGCGAGATCCCGCGGGTGCTTTCCGGTTCGCTTCGCTGCAATCCGAGATCGGTCAGGAGCTGTTGAGGCAGGGAGGGCTCGATGGAGATTCGCCGGAGACGATGGTGCTGATTGAACAGGGGAGATATTACACCAGATCGACGGGAGCTCTTCGGATTGCGCGGCGTCTTCGTTTTCCTTGGCCGCTGTCGTATGCCCTGATCCTGATACCCCCTTTCTTACGGAACCTAGTGTACCGCTGGGTGGCGAAGAACCGTTACCGGTGGTTCGGGCAATCCAGTGAGTGCATGGTGCCGACGCCGGACATTCGGCGCCGGTTTTTATCCTGATTCCGCTTGTTTTAATGATGATGCTCTGCCGTGCCTTCTTGGAATGTCGGAGTTCCCGCCTCCAGGTAGGCAAGCTCGGCCTCGGACAGTTTGCCGACGGCGAACGGTTTCTGGGGAATGATGATGGAGCCGTTGTTGCCGCTGTGCAGCTTGATGAAATACAGCCCCTCTTTTACGAAGGTTTTGGTCACCGTATACACGCCATCGCCCACCTCGACCGCATCCGTCATGGGATCCCGCAGGGAACCGTCATGGCTCCACAGCTCGTAGTGGACAAAATCCGCACCGGGCACTCTTTTGCCGTCTTGGGTAAGGATAATCTCGATGGTCTCCGGCTGTTGGACGGATAATACATCCGGAATGTTCACCTCGGCCATCAGCGGAATTTCTTTTACATACCGGTCGGCTGCCTCGGGACTGGCCGAACAAGCGCTCAGCAGCAGAACCGATAGCAGTACGGTTATAATAATACGGCCTTTTACGATCATGAAACCGCCACCCCTTATTTTTGATTAAGTCCTAAGCGAATCAGGCGTTCAGGAAAGCCTTGATCGCCGGTATCTTCCGCACGATGACAGAATCGATGATCAACACGATGATGAGAGACAAGCCCACAAGCGGGAACAGAATCCCCAAAGAGATAAGCACCAGCAGGAACAGCCCCATGCTCTTGGCGCCCGTCTCGGGCGCTTTCGGAGCCCCCAGTCCGTGATCCGGTTTTCGTTTCCACCACAAGTACAAACCGCTTACCGCAATGAGAATGATGCCTAGGCATATCAGCAAACTGAAAATCTGGTTGACGATGCCGAATTGGGTTCCTTTATGCAGCGTAATGCCCAGGGCAACGGCTTTGCCGACGAATCCGTAATGATCATAGCGATAATCCGCCAACACCGCGCCGCTGTACTGGTCGATATGCAGGGTGGCTTCGTCCTGCGCTTTCGGCGGATAGGCCGACAACGTATACACGCCGTCCGATTGCTGCGGGATGCTGATGGTGTAACTCGGATGCATCCCCTCGCTTCGGGCCACATACATGACATCTTCAATCGGAAGCGGCATAAAGTCGGAGATGGTGGAGTTGGGAACCTCCAGATTTTCGGCCGCCCAAGGGACCTCTGCGACTTCCTTCGTCCGTACCACATGGGAGGACGGCGCACTGCCCGACCAGATGGAAGGAGGATAGCCGGCACCGGTATTGGTTGCCATGGTTTGGAAATTGCTGCCCCACAGGCCTGACCAGGGTAATCCGGTCATGACGAGAAACAGCATGCCAGCCGCGATCCAGAATGCGGGAACGGCGTGCAGGTCCCGGCGAAGAATCTGCTTGCCCTTGCCGAGCCTCGGATACAGGATCCCTGCGAGGCTTCTTTTCTTTTTGCTTTTGTTTTTAATTTTCGGGAACCATAAAAACAAACCGGTGATGATGAGCACGATCGCCCAGCAGGCGGCAAGCTCCACGATCCGGTCCCCGATCGTCCCGACCATCAGCTCGCCGTGGAACTCCTCGATTTTGTCCATGATCCGGTCTTTGTCTTTCAACTCGCCCATCTTTTCTCCCGTATAGGGGTTCATGAAGACGGTCATGGATTCGCTGCCCGAGGTCAGACTGATTTCCGTGGAGCGGGAATCCGACTCGCCGGGGCGGTATTTCGTGATGGTAGCGTCAGGGTAGAGCCCCTTCACTTGTCCGACCAGCTTGCTGGGCGTTACCCGTTCGGATTGTGGGGTTACCGTGTAGAAGTCCCGATATAACGCTTGTTCAATCTGGGGCTTAAATAAGTAAACGGAGCCGGTTACAGCCAGGATGATCAGAAAAGGAGCGAACATGATGCCGGCATAGAAATGCCATCTCCAGAC
Organism: Priestia sp. BR_2; assembly: GCF_041954005.1. Lineage (NCBI taxonomy): Bacteria > Bacillati > Bacillota > Bacilli > Caryophanales > Bacillaceae > Priestia > Priestia sp. BR_2. Next base: position 266,247 of record NZ_JAVFHM010000294.1, read on the forward strand.
GGTTTTGTACAATGCGGCAGAGCTTGGATTTGCTGATTGATTTTCATTGGGTTTGGCTTCCGGCGTTTTCTTTTTCCCCATGGCTCGTGGCTCCTTTTCAAATACGGCTAAAATTTATATAAGATGAACAATGCGTTCATTTCATATATGCAAACAGGTTTATAGCTACTTCAGCGGGGCCCGGAAACCGGCTTGCTCGGCTTCTTCCTCGCTGCAGAACCACTGCTCCTGCTTCGTGCGCACATAGTACGGGGATTCGGGAGTATGATAGATTTTCTCGCCCTTGGAGTTGATGTTGCCTTTAATGTCGCAGGCTTGCTTGGACGATTGGGGTTTCTCGGTAGGCGCTTGGGTTGCTGTGGTGTCATGGTTGTTGCTCTTATTCGTATCGTCCTGTTCCTCGGGATGGAATCCGTCTTCCTGGGCGTAGTTCTCTACGCTCCATATGCCGAGCCCCTTGTCCCGGCTGATCCGCTGCAAATCATCGAATTTGTCCACATAGCGCGTGTTGGGCGGATAGATGTAGGCGACGCGGGCCAGTCCTTCTTCAAGCAGCGATTCCTGGACCATTTTCCCGTCGGCATACACGTAAGCGAGCAGCCTGGAATATTTATCCCGGTTCGGACCGATATCGAACTCCAATTCAAGCCGATCGGCTTGTTCCACGAGCTCCTTCGTAAAAGCCTTGGCCTCGGGCCCGAACGGCTGGACGCCCAGTTTCGGATGGCTTGTCTCGGGCGTGTCGACCAGCAGCATGCGAACATTCTCTTTTTTGCCCTCGAACATGACGCTGATGGTGTCGCCGTCAACGGCTTTGACCAATTCCACGGCAACCCGCGGCAGGTTCAGATCATCGGTGGGATAGGTCGTCTGCTTGGCATTCGTTGTGCCGGCGTCTGTCTCGGCTTCGGATGTACGGGACGTTGCGGTTTCTTCGTTCGACGTCGCAGGGGACATCAGCGGCTGGCTGCAGCCGGATAATAACAGCAGGGCGGTTAGAAAAGCGGCTAGTATACGTTTGTTCATGGGTGTCACTCTCCAAGCTTGGAAGTATTGGTTTAGATGGTTTAGGAGTTTATATATGTTAATTCTATATAAGAAGTTTCTATATAGAGAACACTCGTTCTAAGCCTATATAGTAGGACATTTATCCTTGTTTTGACAATAGTGATTAAGGGCTATCTCTACATAAAAAATAAAATCTTGCCGTTATCCTGCAACTGTGATATTCTAATGTCAAATTATAACAGACAACGGAAGCACCGTTCATTGTCCGCGATTTTCGCGGCTTTGACGGTGCTTTTTTTGCGTTGTTACAGAAGAGAGGGATTGGCATGATGATACCGGCCCGACTAGTGCTGGCAGTGCAGGATTCCCGGTATGTCGAACCGCTGCTGAATTATGTGCATGGAAGCTCCTACGGATCGGCTCTGCAGGTGACCGCATTCACCCGCTTAGAATCATTCCTTCATTATATGGACTCGGGGGAGAAGCCGAATTTGGTCGTGGGGGATGCGGATATGCTGGAGAACTGGCTCAGCCAGAGGGAGGCATCGGTTCCATGGCTGCTCCTAAGCGAAGGCCATTCGGCGCTTTCTCTTATGGAGGGCTGCGACAGCACCCCCAAATACCAGCCGCTGCCTCAGCTGCTGGACATCATGGTAACCCGTTGCAGGCGAAGCGGGGGAACGCTGGATAAATGGAATTCGGGATCAACACCGGTGCTCGGCATCGTCTCTTCCCTGGGCGGGAGCGGGAAATCAACGATCGCCATGAACATGGCGAAGCAGCTTGGCGTGCTCGGTTTGAGAGTTTTCTATCTCAATTTGGAGAGCGTGAACAGCAGTGCGTTGTTTCCGTCCGGATCCGTCGGCATGGAGGGGAGCTTTTCGCGATTACTGTATGACGTTAAGGCCTCCCAAGAATCGGCTTCCGAGACGGAGCTGTCGATAGCTCCCTATATCATCAGGCATCATGGCTTGAAGTGCGATTCCTTTGAGCCCAGCTTCAACGTTAAGGAAATATCGGAAATGACCGTGGACGATACATCCCTGCTGTTGACCTCCCTGATATCATGCCATCATTACGATGCCATTGTGGTGGATACCGAGGGGGACTCGGGGGAACGATTGCAGGCGGTTCTCGAACAGGCCGGACTGCTGATCTGGGTGCTGTTGGATGATTTGATCAGCATGCATAAGAGCGGCGTATGGCTGGATCAATTGGAGCTTAAGAGCCCCGCCCAGTTCGGAAGCGTGAGGAAACGGAGCCGCTTCATCGTCAACCGGTACACGGGTCAGCTTGTTAACGGGCTTCCCCGCAAGGATATGAGCGTAGACGGCGTGCTGCCTTATATACCTTCATGGAAGCAGCTCCATCGGGAAGATCTGCTGTTGTCCTCGCCGATCTATCAAAGGGAGGTATTGAAGCTCTGCCAGCAGCTGCTGGAGGGCTCGGGTATCATGCCGGTTCATGCGGGCGGTGGGAAGTGATGCTGGAGGATCCGTTTAAATCGGTTCGGGATCAGGTTCGGTCCGAGCTTGATATGAGTGCGAGCGTTAACAATTCGGAATTGATGGCCCGCATCGAGGAAATGGTGTGGAGAAGACGAGAGCTCATGGAGCTGACCGCAGCCGAGAAGCGGAGGCTGGTGCGGAGGGTATTCGATTCTTTTCGCGGGCTGGATGTGCTTCAGCCTCTGGTGGACGACCCCCGGATTACGGAAATTATGATAAACAGCCACCAGGATATATTCATCGAGCAGGACGGCGAGGTCAAGAAGCTGCCGCTCCAATTCGAGTCCCAGAGCCGGCTGGAGGATATCATTCAGAGCATTGTGGGTACGGTAAACCGGGTGGTGAATGAATCGACGCCCATCGTTGACGCGAGATTGAAGGACGGCTCCCGGGTGAATATCGTGCTCCCGCCCATCGCGCTGAAAGGGCCGACCATGACGATCCGCAAGTTTCCGGAATCGCCGATGACGATGGATGATTTGGTTGGAAGGGGAGCGCTGACGGAGGAGGCGGCAGAGCAGCTTCGGATATTGGTCAAGGGCAAGTATAACATTTTTATAGGCGGCGGGACGGGGTCGGGGAAGACGACTTTCCTGAATGCGCTGTCGCAATATATTCCGCCTGAGGAACGTGTCATTACGATCGAGGACTCGGCGGAGCTGAAAATCGTGACGGTCCCGAACCTCGTGTCGCTGGAGACCCGGAATGCCAACACGGAAGGCCGGGGGGAGATCGCGATGCGCGATCTGATCCGTTCCTCGCTGCGGATGCGTCCCAATCGGATCGTGGTGGGCGAGGTGCGGGGCAGCGAGGCGCTGGATATGCTGCAGGCCATGAATACAGGGCATGACGGAAGTTTGTCGACGGGGCACGCCAACAGCACGCAGGACATGATCAGCCGTTTGGAGACGATGGTACTGAGCGGTGCGGATCTTCCGATCAGCGTGGTCCGCCAGCAGATTAGCTCGGCGATTGATATATTTGTGCATTTATCCCGGTTAAGGGATCGATCGCGACGCGTAACGGAGATTAGCGAAGTGATTGGAATGAGCGACGGCGAGGTGGTGCTGAACCCGCTGTACCGGTTCCGTGAAACGGGCGGCCGGGTGATTGGGCGCCTGGAGCCTTGCGGCAATCCGCTTCAATCGGCGGACAAGCTTCATATGGCCGGGATTACGGCTTGGCCGCTGCAGAAGATGATGGAGGTGACATAAATGAAACGCTCCGGCAGTTCTGCCTGGATGTCCAAAGAGGGCCAAGGCGGCCGAGTGATCAAGAGGAGCAAAATCGCCGGTAAACCCGAGCATGCAGCCGCGGCCCGAACCCACGCCCTTCCGGATTACAGTGTCTATCATCTCTCGATGAGTCACAGAACGGCATGTGTGATCCTTGGCGGCCTTTTGTTTTGCTTCATCGGTTATCTGTTTTATCACAATCTGATATTGTCGCTGCTGCTGGGAGCGGGAGGGCTGATGATCCCTAAATTATGGCGGCGGTTTATGCTGGATCGCAGACGGAGGACGCTGAATCTTCACTTCAAGCAAGCTCTCTATTCCTTGTCCTCGTCCCTGTCGGCCGGCCGCTCCGTGGAGAACGGGTTCAGGGATGCCGTTCAGGACTTGCTGCTGCTGGATCCCGGAGGCAGCAGCGATCTGATCTTTGAACTCAAGGTCATTGTGTCCCGTTTGGAGTACGGCGAGCCTATCGAAGTGGCACTGCAGGATTTTGCAAGAAGGGCGGGGATGGAGGATCTAACGAATTTTGCGGATGTCTTCTCGACTTGCAAACGCACAGGCGGCGATTTGGTCGAAGTCGTGCGCAGAACCTCCTCCGTCATCGGGGAGAAGCTGGATATCCAGCAGGAGATATCCGTGATGATTGCACAGAAGCGGTTCGAATCCAAGGCGCTTCTTGCCGCCCCGTTCCTCCTGCTGCTGTTCATGAATATGACATCCCCCGATTATATGGAGCCCATGTACAGCGGATCGGGGATCATGATCTCTACTCTTGCACTTGCGGCTTTAGGAGGCTGTTTCTTATGGATCACCAAAATGATGGATATCAAGGTGTAAGGAGGTGAAGCGGGGATGCTGACATGGATGTCCGGCGCGCTGACGGTTCTGCTTGTGGGTGGTTGGGTGGTGCTGAATCGAGCGTGCGGCGAACGATACCATCGTCTTGGCAGATTGTCCATGGATGGTCTCAGGCTGCAGCGGTTAGCGCCGCCTGTGTTGTTCCTGCTGGAGCGGGGGAAGGTTCCGATGCGCTTCCCGATTGTATTCTACCGGATGCAGGGCTCTGTTCAGAAGATCCATGGTCTGCGGCACAGCGCGGAAATGACGTTGTTATTTATGGCCGAGGCCCTTGCGTATACATGGCTTATTTTGATCGGCGGCTGCTTGTGGTCGTTGCTGTCCGGGGAAGTAATCGGACTTCTGGCTGGATTCGGATTGGGGGCATTGCTGCCCGTCGCTTTGGTGAAGGATCTCCATAAAAAGGTCACGCTGCGTGAGCAGGATATCGTGATGGAGCTGCCGGAGCTTCTGAACAAGATTGTGCTGCTTGTCGGCGCCGGCGAGACGGTGCAGCGGGCGATCATTCATTGCGTGGAACGGAACAAGGACGAGAGCCATCCCCTGTATGCTGAGCTGAAGAGAATGGTGCTTGAATGGGAGGGAGGCCATCCGTTCCAGCAAGCCTTCGAGCAGTTCAATAAACGGTGCGGCGTTCAGGAAGTATCGATATTTACAACAACCGTCCTGCTTAATTTTCGGCGCGGCGGGAACGACTTTGTCCTGGCACTGCGGGATTTGTCCCGCGTGCTGTGGGAGAAGCGCAAGGCCATTGCAAGAACAAGGGGCGAGCAGGCCTCCTCGAAGCTGGTGCTGCCAATGGTGGTCATCTTCATGATCGTGATTGTTTTGCTCGGAGCGCCTGCATTTATGATGATGAACATGTAGAAGGGACCGGTGTACGAAATATGATGTTAAACATGGCGAAGAATGGTATGAAAGCTTTTTGGAAGGATGAGGAAGGGATCGGAACGCTTGAGATGATCCTGATCCTCGTCGTTATTTTGATTATCGCGCTTATATTTAAAGATCAGATTACGGCCTTGGTGAACAACTTGTTTAAAAACGTGAACAACAAGAGCAAAGAGTTCCTTGAATAATAGGCTCCAGAAAAGATGGAAGGACGATACGGGGAGCTTCACGGTTGAAGCCTCCCTGGTTCTTCCCATCGTGCTGATGGTGACGGTTTTGCTTCTGTTCCTATGCTTGTATATCTATCAGCAGTCCATGCTGGTTCAGGCATCGGCCGCGGCTTCCGAAAGGACCGCGTATATCTGGGACAACAGCCATAAGATCGCTGCCTCGGGATCCGTGGAACAGGGACGCCATGATGCGTTATATTGGCGGTTAACCGACGATAACGTTGTCGGGACCTTATTCGGTTTGGCGGGGGGAGACAGTACGAGGTCGATTACACTGCCGCAAGGGGAGGCTGAGAGCGCAGGGAAATTGCCCGAGCTTAAGATGTCCAAGGGCGGCACGGCCGTGCCTTCCAGCATGGTTGGAGAGATTCGTTATACGAATCAGCTGCTCATACGAAAAGTAACGACGTCGTTAAACGAGCAGGTCTCTCTGACGCCAATCAGCCGAATGCTGGACGATGGCGGCCAGATCGAGGTCAACTCACAATCGATTGTGGTTGATCCCGTTGAATTTATCCGCACGGTGGATTTGATGCGATATTACGGATCGAAGTTTCAAGGCGGGAGAAACGGAACGGATAAGGCAGCCGCAGGGGAAGTTCTACAAAAGTTCGGAGGTTCGCGATAGTCATGACGAAGCATGGGAAAGCGCGGTCTAGTCGGAGAAGGAGAGAGGTGGGCCGATCGTCCGATGGATCTGTATCTGTTTTTTTGATTATCGCCCTGGCAGCCGTATTTATGTTTGTAGCCATATTCATTGATTTCTCGCGTATCGCGGCCATGAAGGTGCACAGCGAGAGGCTGACAAGAGCAGCCGTACGCTCCGTGATGTCATCCTACGATCCGCAGCTGCAGAAGGAATACGGACTGTATGCCCATGGGGGCACCAGCGGGGATCTCATTATGGGCAACGTGCTGAATGACAGCTTGAACCCGGGAGACCGCAGCGATGCGTTCCGGTTAATGGCGATGGAACTCGATAGCTCGGGGCTTGAATTGCAGCGTCCATTGGGCACTTATGACATCTTCAACCGGCAGATCATCGAGGACATGAAGTATAAAGCGCCGATCGATTTCACTTTGGAATTAGTGGGCAAGTTCAAACCTTTATCGCAGTCCATGAAGGAAGCTTCCAATACGGTCGATGTGCTTAAGAAGCTGCGCAGGCTGTATGACAAGCGGGAAGCGGCGCTGGATGAGATGCTGGCAAAGCAGCGCAAGGCAGGAGAGCATGCGATCCGGCTATCGAAGCTGGTCATGGATCCGCCTGGACAACCGATCAACGATACTTCGCTCGGGGACAGCATCCAAACCGCTGCCGACGGGGCATCGCAGTATGAGGATTATAAAGATAAACAACAGGAGGACGCGGACAGGCCCCCAAAAGAGAAACAGTATACGCTTCTGCTCATGGCTTACCGGAGCGGAATGTCTTCCATCGGCTCGCAGATATCGAGAGAGGCCGAACGGCTTCAGCGCGAGAATGGCAAGCTCCTAACGGACGCGCAGCAATTATGGGAGGAAGCCAGGAGTTTGAACGAGGAGATGAAGCAGGTCATCAAGGAATCCGAGAACCGTTCATCTAATGCGGGGTATGACCAAGTGACGAATGACATAACGCCGGGGTCAGCCGATTCCTCCGGGTCGGAAGCGGAGATGATCCAATCCATTCGGAAGCAAGCGGACAAGTTAATTCATGGCGATGTCTTCTTAAACGGCTTTCGGCAAGAAATTGAAAACCAGGAGCGTCGTTATCAACAGGTTGTCCGAGCTGTGGCCGCGCTGCAGTCTTCATTGGGCGGGGAGGGGATGAAGGGAGCCGTGATCGGAGCTAGCCGCGAATTGCAGAATTACATTTCTAATTATGGGGTATCAGGCAGCGGAAATATCATGGATCGGCAGCAGGCGGCATTGGAGCAGTTTCGCACATCGGATAAGGAACGGAAGGCGATGGAGAAGCTGGCCAATCAGAAGCTGAAGCAGGCATCCAAAGCCATCGAGGCGATCAACGGGCTGAATGGGCAGAATCAAGCCATTATGGATGAGTTTCGTGAACTCCAGCAGTACTATGACGAAAGCCTTCAATTTAATGCGGAAGCAGACAGCATGAGTAAGGGAAAGCCGCTGGACGACGATCCGTATGATGCCGGCAAACAAGCAATGGATAATATGGACGGTATGTTTGGATTTATGGGGAACGTGCTTGGCGGTGTTAGGGATGAACTGTTTCAGAATGAGTACGCCGTTCATTATTATCAGCATTTCGATGTCGGGAACTTATCCGGAATCGTTGACGGGTCCAGCACGGGAGAGGAGATAGTGCAGGAGTTCGCTATCGGGAATCAGGAAGTGGAATATATTCTGTACGGATTCCACAACCCCGCCGGGAATATTTCGGCGGCTTATGCAGAAATATTCGCTTCCAGGCTCGCGATTCGGACGATGGAAGGATTCGTCGTCAACAGCAAATTAGGAAATCCGTTGGCGGTTTTGGCGGCAGCCATCCTGTATGGGATCGAGAAGGCTATCGAGGATATGATCCAGCTGTGTCAGAAGGGAAGCGTTCAGCTTTCCAAGTATGTACCCGTTGAGCTTACCTACAGGGATCATTTACGAATATTTTTGTTTATTCACAGCAATAACGAGAAGAAGTTATCACGCATGCTGGCGCTGATACGATTAAACACCGGCATCAATCCTGCGGAGCGATTTACTTACGCTTCAGGGGAAGTTAGGACGGCCATGCGTTTATGGTTTCTTCCGGGAGTGACGAAGTCGATCGGCGTTGCATTCGGAAGCGACGGGGATGAAGTTCAAGGAAGTCGGTACTTGGTCAAGCGCAAGGCGGATTTTTCCTATTAGGATTAGGGGTTACTTGAATGAAATGTTTATCGGTATTACGAAAGCCTTTGCGTAAGAGCAAAGCGTCGGCGGAGCAAGGAAGCATGGTCGTGGAAGCTGCGCTTGTGCTGCCGATGTTTATGTTTTTTGTCATTTTTCTCATATATATCGTGCAGATGACGTTGATATCGACGGCGCTCCAAAGCACCGTTTCCGATACCGTCAAAACCGTAGCGGCCCATATGTATCCTGTTTCTCTAGCCGTGCAGGCGAATGCAGGGGGTATGGGAACAATCGAAGGCACGCCCAGCACGTCCCATTGGGAAATACCCAAATTGTCGCTGTCTGATTGGGTATCGAATTATAGCGACTCGCTTCCTTCTCCTGCTAAGGAGTGGATCACGGAAGCCGTCGCTTCAGGTGAGGAGCCTCTGCAGCAGCTTAAGAACCAAACCGTGGAAGCCGTACTCGACCCCGTGGTTAAGCCGATGATGAAGCCGTTCATGCCTGACCGCCTTCTGGATTATGACCGAATCCATGTGTCGAATGTTCACATACCCAATTTGAAGAGCGGCACGAGTCCTTATTTTGGCATTGAGGTGAATTATGCCCTTCCAATCCGGGTTCCTTTCTTGAACAAACGCATCGTGCTGCAAGCGAAGGCCAAGGAGAGGCTGTGGATTGGAGATACCGGAGAAGGCGGGGGCGATTCGGGGAACGGGGACGGCTCAGAGAACGGAGCCATTGAGCTGTTGGAGAAGCCGAATCCGGCCGTCGCAAGCAAGCAGGCTAAGGTAAAGGTGAAAGTAGAGCCAGGGGCCAGCGCTCAATTATCAGTCTATTATAAGAGCGGCCAGAGCACGGCTAAATATTTGGGTTGGAAGACCGCGGATGATAACGGCTATATCGATTGGGAATGGAACGTGGGATTTAATACAACGCCGGGGACTTGGCTGTTCGTGGTTGAGACGGCCGACGGGCAGCGGATCGAGGTGCCGTTTACGGTGGTAGCGCGGTCGGGCTCATGAGAGGTTCAAGAGCAAGGTTATGAAATATAGGGTTCTAAAGTAATATCCAAGAAAAGTCTTTCCAATAAAAGCAATTCGTTGTGCGTCAATAGTTAAAGTTCTATTCAGGCTATTCCTTTGAATAGTCGCGCAGGGGAGGTTGATGGGTGTGGCCGTTGCCTTTGGTATTTGTGCCGTTTATCTGATTGCGGCCTTTATTACAGACCTTCGTTCCATGAAGATACCGAATGCTCTAACCGTATCGGCTATGCTGTCCGGTCCGATCTTTCATGGCGCTCTGGACGGATGGGAAGGCCTGCTCTTTTCTTTGAAGGGTCTTGGAGCAGGGTTTCTCATCTTGTTGATCATGTATTTTATAGGGGCTGTAGGAGCGGGGGACGTTAAGCTGTTCGGTGGGATCGGCGCCTGGACCGGCTTGTGGTTTACCTTGCAGGGCATTATGTATTCTGTCCTTTTTGCCGGTGCCATCGGTTTGCTCATTCTGCTCTGGCGGCGGGAGACGATGAAGAGAGTTCGCCATGTCGTTGGCAGTATCGCCGGAGTTTTTGTCATGAAGAGCTGGTTGCCGTGGCGCAACAGCCAGGAGGAGCACTTGCGATTTCCCTTTATGATGGCTGTCCTTCCTGGCATGATCAGCACGTATCTAGTACTGCACATGTAGGAGGCGGCGCTTATGTTCGGATTAAAGGCGGATTTTATGCAGAACGGCGGAACGATCATGGTGCTGGACCGGGATGAAGGGATCCAGTCAGCAGAACTGAATCATGTGCAGCTGGGCATGATCCGTTCTTCGAGAATCCCGCACTTTTTGAAGCTGCATATGAAAGAAGTCGATTACAAAGTAACCTTGGAATATGATATCACCGGCAAAAAGATGCTGTCTCAGGCATTGAAGAGCGAGCGCATGACGTTGACCGAGTACTATGGGCTGCTGCTGCAGATCGCTACCGCATTGGAGGACAGCAGGCTGTATATGCTTCAACCCGAGAATTACATACTTCATGAGGATTTTCTGTTTGTTGAAGGCTCCCTGCATCTTGGCACATTATATTTAACCTATGTTCCCCTTGCCGTTAACGAGACAAGCAGTAACCGTCTCCCTGTAACGCTTAAGGAACTTATGACAAGGCTTCTCTTATCGGTCTCGGAGCTGAAAGGAGGAGGGATACAAGCATTGATGACCTTCTGCAGTGAACAGAGCTTCAGTTTGCCGGGACTTAAGCGGCTTGTCATTGAACTGCTTGCAGGAGAAGATGGTGAAAGCGATCAATCAGGAACGCAAGCGAAGATGGCAGTGCCTGCACATGTGAATGAAAGATTGCCCTATACCGATAATCCCTCAAACAGCAGCGTCTCCAGGCCTGCCTTCTCATTTGCAGAGCCGGCTCACAGCCGGAGTGCGGCATTGCAGACGGAGAATGACGGCAACACGGATAAACAGAGTTTAATTCGAAGCCTGACGGAACGTACCAACGAGATGTTTGGGAAAAGCGGCCGAAACGAAGAAGGTAATTCTCACGCCGGTCGCACCCCATCAGGTCTTCCTGCGTGGTCATCTGGCACAGATGATCCAAGTCTTGATGAAGCGGAGCATGGCAGGTCTTCGCCGGTTCGGACTTATATTTTGCTAGGATGTTTGCTCGCCGCAGCGGGAGCTTGGAGAATGTTGTACATGAATCAACCGGGTCCGCTGATGTTGGGGCTATCGGTAGGGATTACGATTCTGCTTGCCGTGATCGCTTGGCTCGGCTACACGGGCAAACTCCGGCTGCTCTCACGGAGAGCGGAGGATTGGTCCGGTTCATTGCCCGTGTTTGAATCCACAGAGCTGAGTCCGCAAGAGCATGCCAAGTGGAAGTCCGTCCCGCGTTTTGAGGCAGATCCCTTATCAGGTCTTCTTACGGGAAGACAGGCAGCGGACTCAGGGAAAGCGGCAGAAGCAGAGCTTGGTGAGGGGAATGAGCATTGGAGATGGCAGGTTCCTAAATCTCCATTTAACCTTGAGCGGGATCAGCCTTCAGCGGGATCTTCCGTACAGTCTTTTCGGGACCAGGCTTTTTCGCGTTCTCCTAACGCCGGGGCAGGAGATTCTTATAGGGAAGAAGGGGATTATTATGCCCAGCTGTCCCAACGGACGGAGGTGCTTTCGTCCTCTGGTGGTGGGGGAGCTACCGTGCTGTTAAGTCCAGAGACCGCCGTTCGTCCGCCCGGGCAACATTCGGCCAGGGACTATCTTGAGCTTAACGAACCGAATGCAGCCGTCCCGAAGCGAATTGAACTGCATCAGCCCCATTTCATCATCGGCCGCTCTCCCGACGTCGCCCAATTCGTAGCTGAAGGTGTGGGGACTTCGCGGGCACATGTCGAGCTTTCGCGCGAAAGCGGTGGATACGTCCTGAAGGATCTGGGTTCCAGAAACGGTACAATGTTGAAGGGAGAATCCATGGTGCCTTATAAAGAATACCCTTTGATGGAAGGGGATGCCTTTATTATTGCCGGATGGACGTTTACCCTGCGCAGGGGGGTATATTAATACGGGATTATTATAGTAGAAGTAAGATTTGCGAAGCCATTATTCTATGAAGTTTAGAGGGAATTCGGATTATTGCAGAAAACCAAAGGTGTACCCTAATTTTTAGAGGGGCCTTTGGTTTTTTATTTTTAATAGATCTAATGATGATTATGGTAAAATGTACCGAGTAACTATACATGACTAACTTTATATATGTTAACGATTAGTTGAAAAAAACATCTTGTGTTTTTTGATTCATGTGTATAAGGAGGACTTTGATGTGTCTGAAGATCTAAATAGAGAAATATTGAGAGAGCTAAAAGAAATCAATAATAAACTAGACACCTTGAACTCGTCAAAAGGAATATCAGGAACTCTAAAAGTTATATGCCCTGATAAGTAGATTAAACGGTAAGTAAACTGAATATATTGTAACATTGAAGAGGATCAGCACTTATAGGTGCTGATTCTTTTTTGTTGTTGGATGTGTAGAACTGTCTGCAATTCGCGTACGGTTAAACAGATACCTATAAGAGAACAATTATGGGCTGGAATAATACATTCTGATAATTTAAGCCTTAGACAGCCTTCTAGAGTTTATGGTAATATATGGAAGTGCGTCTTAGTATAGATGACAGGGGAGAATATGAAAGTGTCTGAGGAAGTCAAAGAGAAACAGGAGAATAAACGTAAGATCTCGTTCATGAGTGAAGGTATCTTAATAGGGGGATTAACTGCAGTCGGGTACGCAATAGCATATTATTATGAAAAGGGATATAAAGGGTACTTCTTAATGCCAGTGGATTACATCGAATTGAATCCAACGATGATTATAAGGGTAATCGGATTAACTCTTGTCATTGGTATTTTTCTTTTTGCATTTATTGACTTAATTTCTATTTATCTCAATCAACTTAAATCGCTTAATAGTGCAGTTTCATCAATAATCGACAATATAACTGGGCTAGGAATATCGTATTTCTTTTTTATGATGTTAATTGGTTTGAACGAACAATCATTCTTTATGTTTTTGCTTTTTCTAGCAGTGATATCACTTATAAATTTTGGCATGCCTCTATTAACACACAGAAAAACAAAGGGATATAGAAACAAGCTCGAAGCTGCTGTTAAAATGGAGGAGGAAAGAAACAGTAATTCTTTGAAGGGCTTGTTGTATTCGATAAGACAGCGGTTGGGCTACAAAAACTTTAGATTAGCTTTGTATTTATTACTCATCGCAGCAACAATTCCTAATTTCTCATTGCTTGGGAAAACCAATGCAAACGCACAGACAAAATTTATGATAGTAGAAGGAAATCCAAAGTACATTGTGGTGGGAACTTACAAGGATTATGCAGTAGTAGCAGAGTTGGATACCATAAAGAAAGAGGTTATTCCGAATTATAAACTAAACAGAAATGAGAAGTTCATTGCTAAGTTATATGATGTTGGAAAGCTCAAAGTTGCCGAGCCTGAGACATTGAAATGAAGACAAGAAAATGGCTTAAAGTATAGACGTTATCTTAGTTTAGTTACTTTATATCGGATTAATCCAATAACACATGTGATAATCGTAAGTGCACTAAGCACCATGATTCAGTGACCCAGTGAAGTCCAGGAACAATAAGATGAATAGTAGAGTTAGTAATAGTATGTACACCTATTGTTACTTATGTTAAGAGCCTCTTTTGTTATGTGCTTGTGTTAGAAACTACTGATAAGGTTGTAGGGAGCCATTTTTGATTTCCTACAATACGGCCTTAGTGCATGGAGTGTTTATTCTTTTATGGAGGATAGGTGCTCTTTTCATTTTGTGACAGTTCTAGGTGTAAGCGTTCGGTACGTTACGTTTAGGGAAAAATTAATAGCATTTTTTATAATGAGGCGAAATCTAAATATTTAGTCTTCCACTCACAGATTTATGTTATTTATACGATACGAGTTTTGAATTCTAAAAACCCTTATATATCAACGTTTTCTTATTTGATCTGTAGTCAATTAGTCAACTTGAAAAAGACTGTAAACCCTTGATGTTACTGGGTTTATTAAGCATTTTTGCATTGGCTCTTACGATTCGATTTACGATTTGAAAAAGGGATATAGAATAGTGCATATAAACTAAGGGCTTATCGCTTACCAGCAAGATACTTGTCTAACGAGGAACAATGCTTCAAATTCTTGACACTGTTGGGTTTAACGCTAAATTAATCAGTAATGCGTACGATTAGTGTTCTCGATTCGATAATATCATAATAATCCATCGTTATGTTCTTAACTCTATAGCGTTCAATGTGTGTCAAAAAGGTACACTTTATGGAATGGTACATCAGAACCTTAGCTGAAAAGGTAATCGATCAGTTTTGTTAAGGGCCAGTCTTACTTTATACCTGCCCGAAATTTAACGGTAAACGGCTTGATTATTCCAAATATTTTTATCGATAGCTTATAATTATAAAAATGTATTCATTAGAAAAAGAGTGGGGGTTATATGAATCGCGATGCTCTTGATAGGATTAATGTAGTGGTTAATTGTGCTGTAAATACAAGGAATAAACATAAGTCATGGGAAATGAAATTGCTGATATTGCTAGTGAAATTGAGATACCTTCTGGGATGGTCGGTGAGGGTCTCTTAAAAGAAGAACTATACCGCAACTTTGTTCTGCGCCAAAGGAAAGAGATAAAAGATCTTATTGCTCAAATGTATACCTATTTACGATTAGTGAGATAAAGGGAAAACACCATTATACATTTATGAATCTAAATAAAACAACGATTTTACGATAAATCGACAATAAATTATAAAAACCAGTAATATAAAACAAAATATTCCAAATTATAATTGAAAATTACATAATTTTGTATTATATTATAATTACATATAAATACATTACATACAAAAAAACTATATGGAGGGATTTATTTGAAATTATTTTTTAAGAGGAAAACATCATTCTTATTGACCGTAGCGTTGTTATTTAATCTTTGGGGCATTGCCACCGTTCAAGCCGATGAGTTGACACATCAATCATATGAAGAGAATGTTGGTATTGATCTTGATGAATTACCAGCTGTTACTATAACAACTAAAGAAGAATTCGAGGCGAATGCAAGTGTGTCTAGCATTCCTAGCTGTAATAGCAATGGTTGGAGACCAGGTTCGTCAGGATATTCAAGAGCTATGACACAATATAGCGCAGTGTCAAACACTATGCAGTGGGGTTTTGAATTTACTCCTATGGGTAGAAGCTTTTTTGGCCCAATTGTCACAGTCTCGGGTACTGGTGGCTCTGTAACTAATACAGATTTGGGTTATTTTAGAACATTATTTGGTAGTAGTGTCTATGCGCCTCACGTACAATCTGTCGATTACCTGTTCCATGGAAGTATTTCAAAGTATAATTACATGGGAGGACAAGCAGCCAGCTTGAATTCTGGAGACGTTGTTACAATCAATTTAGGTGCAGTTGGTACAGCAGCTCATAAACCAATGGGAAGTTTCAGCATTTCTTGTAAGGTAGATTAATAAATATCAAAGAAGAGGGCGGATTTTACGTCCTTTTCTTTCTTTATCGAATATAAATAGAGGAGAATTATTATGGACAATGATGAAAAAAATATAAGAGACGTATACAGCGAATATGTATCGAAAAGCGCAGAAGGGAATAAAATCTACATAAGAAATAAATCTGTACCTGTAATCTGGTATGAAGAAAAAAAGGCTTTCCAGTCAATGTTCGAAGCTCAGGAATATATATCTAGTGAGATTTATCCTGCTATCCTCCAAAGTTGTAACGGCTATAAAACCACAGATCCCAAATTGGCTTATTCTCTTCTTTTCGAGTTAATAAAGACAAAAACGCATGGTAGCATAGAATTAAAGGCGTTTGCGGATATTGAAGTAATAAATAATCAACTATATTATTTGGTTTGGATATCTTCCAGTTAACAATACATATTGAAAGAGCTAAAAGAAATCAATAATAAACTAGACACCTTGAACTCGTCAAAAGGAATATCAGGAACTCTGAAAGTTATTGCTCTGATATTCGGGTTTATAGTGCTAGGTCCTTTGCTTGTTAGGATAATGGTGTATCTATTTAATTTAACTGGATAAGGTAATTACCCCCTGCCAGAAGCCAGACGGACAATCCCAGAAGAGGCTTAGCTCCAACAAGAGTAACTCGTCCAGCGATGCTGGTATGGCGTGTAGTCGATGCTTTTTTGTGTAGAATCATCTATAGGTAAAAATGAATTATTGTTGCAGTGTACCTTGAGAAGAGCACTCTACTCATTGAGGTCACTGTCATAGCTGGAGCTGGAAATTTAGCCGCAACACCCGTTTTTTCGCAAACCGAAAGCTCAAATTTGTTTATTCTCCAGCCCTTTCATTGCCTCTTATCGCCTCCTGCTCACGGAAGACGGAAGGAGTCAGGCCGTATTTTTTCTTGAATAGAGTGGAGAAGTAAGTGATATTGTACATTCCGACCGATTCACTGATTTTGGCTGCAGTCTCATGGGTGGAAGCAAGCAAATCCTTTGCTTTCTCCAGCCTGGTGTGATTCAGGTATTCGCTGAACGATTGACGGGTTGCTTTTTTGAAGAGCTTACCCAAATAGCTTGGCGACAGGCCGGCAATGTTGGACACCAGCTCCAGAGATAAGTTTGGCTCGGCATAATGTTCTTGGATGTAATTCTGCACTTTTTCAATGATATCATTGTGCTTCTGGGCATTCATCCAGAGATTCTTCTCTTCGATTAATGTACAGATATTAAAACAATAGCGATTGAAAGTTTCCTTGATTTCCGTCAGATGTTCGGCGGATTCAATTTCGGTCACTGCATCCAGATACTCGTTGAAATTGGAATCCGGCACATGCTGCAAATAGTCAAAGTGTTTAAGTAAGGATAGCATGAGCTGGGTGCTGTATGTAATGACCTGATTGATTGAACCGTTAGAGATCTGTTCCACGAATTGTCCGATTGCATCCCGGATTGCTTCCGGCTTCCCGGACTGCACAGCATCGATTAGCTTCTTCTCGAAGGCGCTGGGATAACTTAAGGCCGTCATCATATGGGGCCGTGTTGTTACGGCATCCAGGATCGATTCCTTCCCGTAGATTAGCCGGTATTTAACATACTGCTGCGCCGAAGTATAGGAGTAAGAAATATTTTTCCTGCCGTAACTTATATCCCCTATGCCAATGGATACCGTCACCTTGAAGTAACGGTTCAGAAAACTCTGAATATTGCCCAAGGCAGCCTCGAGCTCCTCAGGATGTTGGTTGTTCGTACACTGAAGGATTGCGACGGCTTCATTTCCCCCCATAAACAGGTAATCACATGCTCCGATAGGCTCCAGCATCTCTTTTGCAATATTGCCTAGAGCGAAGAGCAGCAGCGGCTGCTGTTCCGTCTCCATCCTCCCTCTTGTCGGTTCCAGCGCATTGATTTTGAATACAAGCACGCAAAAATAAGGCCCCGATACTTTCTTGTCGATATCCCGAATTAATTCGCTCGGAACAGAATGTTCCAGCGGATGACCCCAGAGTAACGAAAGTAAGTAATGCTCACGAATCGTTCGGGAAGAGCGGTTGATCACGAATTGCATCGATTTTTCACGTTCCTCCAACGAATGGAAAACCTCGGTCATCATCTTATATTCATCTATGAACGGCGAATCGGAGACTGGAGAATCCGTGTCCGGCATGATCCTTTCAAACAGCGTCGATAACGGTCTATAAATGCTCTTGGTCAGAAAAATAGAGATCAGCAGACCTGTCAGTACAATTCCGGCTGTCACAAGCAGCGTAACGTTGCGGAGACGGTCAATGTTGGAGATGAGTCCGGAGTAAGGGGAAACGCTTACAAAATACCAGTCCATTTTCTCCGACTTCACATAAGTGACCAGATGCTTTTTATTTAGAATATTTGTTGTGAAGCTGTTCTCTTCCTTGTCCTGATTTAGAATTTGCTGCACATACTGTTCCTCGGACCAATCTTTCAGAAATAAACTTGAATCGGTATGGGAGAGCACTTTGCCCTCTTTGTTGATGACAAAAACGTTGTTGGCGGAATCCGCTTTGCTGATTTTGCGGATCGTCGTCAGAATCGACTTTTCTTCCACATTGATATAGATAAGCGGGTTGTCGGAGGTCTTAAATGAAAAATCCGGGTAAAGCAGAAAGGTCAGGAGCTGAAGCGGCGCATCGTTGTTGCGGTCGGCAACGGTCAAGCTACGTGGATAGAATTCCATGTACCGCTCCGCGCTAAGGGTGATGAGCGAGGAGTCGAATGGAAGCCCGGCAGTATCGACGGCTGTTCCCGTAGAAGGCCGGTAGATCCCGGCGCTGTAAATATAAGGGTACACACTTATAATCTGGTTCATTTGTTGGAATATCCGATAATTGTTCGTCTTGTCCTCCAACGTGTCATTCAGGAATGAGGTGATTTCCGGCTGGATGAGCAGCGCATTACCGATTGTCATGACTTGGTTATAGACGACCTCCGAGGCGTAAGTGATTTGGGATAACATGGCTTTGGAATTGCGGTCGATCTCCTTGACGGCGCTTTTGGAGAAGAGAAGGAAGAGGACGCCGGACAGCAGGCTGACGGTTAGTAGAACGAGCAGGAAATATGAAATTGTAAGTTTTTGAAACGCCTTGTATCGAACAAGCCGATTCATGGTGTTCCGCATGAAGAATTCCTCCCAATGCCGTTAATATAACCTCTTCACTATAGGACATATCTGGCTAAAAAGGTACTCCTTCTCGCAAAAATGAAAGCCGTTTCGATAATTTGAAAGGCCTATGTTTTATATCGAAAATTTCCATTCTTGTGCAATGAAAAGTCAATTCGAAATTTGAAAGCCCTTTAATCGAATCGTGAAAGCGATATCCGGTATTTGAAATTGGAAACGCTGACCCGCTGCTATAGAGTTAGAGCAAGCGTCAACGCAGCCCAAAAATGTACACTGCAAAGAAGGAGGATAAGAAATTGGAAAAGAGACAGCGACCGGCATTCGGCATGTTTTCTGATATCCGTAGGAATGGAACATCTTACTTGCTGGTCCTTCCGGCGATGGTTTACACGTTTATTTTCGGGTATTTGACGTATCCGTATATACTGATTGCTTTCCAACGATTCAATTATACAAAGGGCATATTTCATAGCGAGTGGGTAGGATTAAAGAACTTCGAGTTCTTTTTCGGGTCGAGCAAGGCGTTTACGGTCACCTTTAACACCATCTTTCTAAATTTGCTCTTTATTCTCTTTGGAACGCTGACGGCACTGGCCATCTCACTGATCCTGAACGAGCTGCGCAAGAAGCTGTTCGTCAAAATCAGCCAATCCATGATGTTGTTTCCGAACTTCATTTCCTGGATCGTCATCAGCTATGTGCTGTATGCTTTTTTTTCTATGGATATGGGGATCGTGAACAAATTGCTGAATCAGCTTGGCCTCGCCTCGGTCAACTGGTACACCGAGCCGAAGGTATGGCCGGCTGTTCTTACCGTCATGCATGTGTGGAAAGGAGCAGGGATGAGCGCCATCATTTATCTGGCTACCATCACCGGGATCGATGAGACGTTGTATGAAGCTGCCGAGATTGATGGGGCTAACCGGTGGCAGATGTGCATGCGCATTACGATTCCGTTGATGATGCCTACGGTGGTTATACTGATGCTGCTCTCGGTCGGCAAAATCATGTACGGCGACTTCGGGATGATCTACGCCTTGATTGGCGACAATGGCACCTTGTATTCGACCACGGATATCATTGATACGTATGTATTCCGCTCTTTGCGTCAGATTGGCGACCCTTCCGAAGCTATGGCTGTCGGATTGTTCCAGTCCGTCATCGGGTTTATTCTAGTCTTCGGCACGAATGCCATTACCCGCAAATTTTTTAAAGATGGCGCGTTGTATTAGAATCCGGTTTCGGCGATAGATTCCTGAAGAAAGGTTTTAGGAGGTATAGAAGTGAAGACGTTTTCATTCAGCAGGACGATTATGTATGCTCTCATTACGATTTATTCGGCGCTTTGTTTGCTTCCAATGCTTCTGGTTCTGATGATCTCGGTCACGGATGAGGATGCCATATTGAAGAACGGATACAGCCTTTTCCCGGAGGAGTTCTCTTTGTATGCCTATAAGCTAATCTTTACAGGGGGTTCCCAAGTCATGCAGAGCTACGGTATTTCCATTTTCGTCACAATTGTTGGTACAGTGCTGGCGATTCTGATTACCTCCATGGCTGGCTATACGTTGGCGAACAAAAATGTGAAATACCGCAATTCATTGGCGCTTTATTTCTTTATTACCATGATTTTTTCGGCGGGAATTGTTCCCTGGTATCTGATGAATCGGTCGCTTGGATTGACCAATAACATCTTTGCTTTGATCATTCCGTCGCTGCTGTTCAGCCCGTTCAACCTCTTCCTTGTGCGGAATTTCATGAGCGGGATTCCCGACTCGCTGCGAGAGTCGGCAAACATAGACGGGGCCAGCGATATTACGATTGCCTTCCGGATCTATCTTCCTTTATGCAAACCGGTATTGGCGACGATTGCGCTATTCTACGGACTTGATTACTGGAACAATTGGTGGAATGCAATCATGTTGATTGACAGCAAGGATTTGTACCCGCTGCAATTTATGCTGCTGCAAATGCAATCGGAGATCAGCATGCTGAACGAGATGACGATGCTGGCTGGAACAAGCGACATCACGCTTCCTTCAGAATCGGTCAAGATGGCAACAGCGATCGTGACGATCGGGCCGATCGTCTTACTCTATCCGTATTTGCAAAAATACTTCGTGAAAGGCCTAGTTATAGGTTCTGTCAAAGGCTGATTTACTCCCCTTCGGGGTTAACATAAATTAAGCACTTTATAGAAGGAGGTCAATATTTAATATGAAAAAGTATGGTGTGTTTCTATTGGCTGTGGTTCTTGTGCTTTCGACGTTAATTGGATGCGGTAAGGGAGACAATTCTTCAGTCTCCAATTCAGAGAATAATGAGAAGCCTGCCAATACGGTCAAAATCAAATATTTAGTTCCAGGCACAGAGCCGAAAGACTACAAGGAAGTGTTCCAAAAGGTCAATGAGAAGCTGGCTGCGGACGGTGTCGGCGTTGAGGTGGAAAAAATATATATACCGTGGGATGCGTGGGATCAGAAGCTGAACTTAATGCTCTCCACTGGGGAAGATTTCGACCTGTTCCACGTCATGCAGGACCGCACGCCGTTCTCGAGCTACTATAACCGCGGTGCACTGGCGGATATCACGGATGCGATCGAAAAGCATGGAGAAAATCTGAAGAAATATATTCCGGATGATATCTTCGACGGAGCTAAAATCGACGGCAAGTATTATGCCGTTCCCTCTTATTGGGTCGAAATGGCGAGTGAAGGTCAATTCAATATTCGTCGTGACATTCTCGCCGAGAATAATCTCGAAGAGCCGACGACACCAGATGAATTGATCAGCGCTTGGGAGATTGTCATGAAGAACTGGAAGGGAAGCAATAAGCCCTATCTTGGCACTCGCGCTGACTTTGACCCGATCTACCTGCATACGTCCATCCTGCACCGGACTTATGACACGTTCCCGTTTACCGTGAAGGATAAGTTCTTCTATGTGAATCAAAGCGGTGAGGTTAAGTCTTGGATTGAGACCGAAGAGTTCAAGAAAGATGCGTCTTTCATGCGCGAGCTGTACACCAAGGGCATTACCAATCCCGATATCCTGGTCATGAAGCAGGAGCAGGTAGATGCACAACTCGACAGCGGTGAATGGTTCGTCCGTTTGGGAACTGGCGGAAGCTTGAACGGGCTCAAGAAGTACAATCCAGAAGCCACTGTAAACGATATCGGCGTTGTATGGTTTAACCCGGAGAAAGAATATATGCGTCCGCTCACCTTCAAGAACGGAAATGCCGTACCGGTAAATAGCAAAAATCCGGAAGCGGCCGTCAAATTCATCGATTGGATGCTGGCAAGCCAAGAAAACTATGATCTTGTACAATATGGCATTGAAGGCAAGCACTACACCAAGGACGGTGAGACGGGCTTTAAGCCGATCAAGGATCCGAATAACAATAATAATCCGGGGTATAGAGGTTCTGATTCGCAAAACGGCAATGTAAACTTCATGCGATTTGACTTGGAGAACAGCATTCCAGATAACAACAAAGTCTTGTTTGAGCCAAATCCGAATGCAATCAACAGTATCGCGGCGAATTTTATTTTTGACCCGACGAATGTAAGGGCCGAATACACCAATATTTTGTCGGAAGCTTCGGCAAGCATCACTCCGATTTATATGGGGGTTCAAGAATACGATAAGGCCTTCCCGGCTGCACTGGAAAAAATGAGGAAAGCCGGTCTGGATAAAGTGGTTGCTGAATACCAGAAGCAATTTCAGGATTATCAAGCTTCAATTAAATAAACGAGTTGAAAAACAAAAGGAAGGTGTGGAGGAATTTTGACCTTGCAGAAGCAACGAATTGAATTTGAAGCGACAAAAACGATCTATGAAAGTGCAACCTTAAAATTTCATGGCGTGGATGGTTTTGATGTCTACAATATTTCGATTCCATTTAAACGGGATGGGAAGCGCTATTTGTTCGGGCGGGTAGAACGCCGCGAGGAATGGGCCCGCTCTTGGGTCCGCCTGTTCGAGGAAACGGGACAGGATGAATGGAGCGTGGTGGAAGACAGCATGATCTATACGCTGGAGGACCCTTACATCAGCGAGATCGGTGATGAGCTCGTAATGGGCGGGACTCATGTGCAATACCAAAGTGGAAGATACAGCACATTTTTCGGTTATTTCTTTCGGGGCACCGACCTCCATAATTTGTACTATTTCACGACTGGACCTAACAAAATGAAGGATATTCGCCTTGTTCCGTTGTCGGACGGCAGGATCGGCGTTTTCTCGCGTCCGCGCAGCGCCGAGATGAGGGGCAAATACGGGAGCGAATCCATGATCGGCTTTACGGTCGTTGACAGACTGGAAGATTTGACTGCGGACGTCATCGAGAACGCACCTTACATTCATGGCATTTTCGGGGAAGGCGAGTGGGGGGGCGTGAACCAGGCCTATCTGCTGGACAGCGGCAAAATCGGCATCATCGGCCACATTTGCTACCTGGATCAGGATGAGCACGGAGGGGAAGTGAAGGTGTATTTGAACATGGCCTTCGTCTTCGATCCGACAACCCGAGAATCCTCTAACCATCATCTGATCGGAAGCCGTTCCTGCTATCCGCCGGGACCCGCCAAGGCGCCGCAATTGGTCGACTGCGTCTTCTCTTCGGGCATTGTGATGCGCCCGGACGGCAATGTCGATCTCTACAGCGGCATAGGCGACTGTCAGGCAGGGCGCATCACGATTGACGATCCGTTCGCAGGATACGGACGCCTTGTTTAGAGGAAAATCGTAATGACTGCGCCCTCGCATGATGACTATGACGCACCAAGACTACTAAGCCCCTGCTTCCGAGGCGAGTTTTGCACGAAGCTGATGCCTGGAGCAATGCTCACAAAACTTTTAGGAGGATGCTAATTGATGAAAACCACAAATATACCTATCATCGGAGCGCTGGCGTCCAGCCCGATCATTCGCCGTCATCCGGCAAATCCCGTACTGGACGCGGCTCGCGTGCCGTATCCGACCGCGCTCGTCTTCAACGCTGGCGTCGCCAAGTTCGGCGGCCGTTATTGTATGGTATTCCGCAACGACTACGGTTCGCTGGAGAAGCAGACGATCGAGCCGAGCCATACGACGGATCTCGGCATCGCCTTCAGCGACGACGGCATTCACTGGACGGCGGGGCCGAAGCCGATCTTCAAGCTGCACGACGAAGAGATCGTGCGCGCCTATGATCCGCGTCTGACGGTCATTGACGGCCGCTGCTACATGTGCTTCGCCGTAGATACCCGGCACGGCATCCGGGGAGGTATTGCAGTAACGGACGATTTTGAATCCTTTGAAGTATTGAGCATGTCAACGCCAGACTTGCGAAACATGGTGCTATTCCCGGAACTGATCAACGGCAATTACGTCCGGCTGGAACGGCCGTTCACGGTGTATAGCCGCGGCGGAGTGGACCGGTTCGACACCTGGATCTCGGAGTCGCCGGATCTGATCTATTGGGGCCGTTCCGAGCTCCTGCTGGCGGTGGAGCAGGTGCCGTTCGCCAATGACAAGATCGGTCCGGCCGCACCGCCCGTGAAGACGGATAAGGGCTGGCTCACTACGTTCCATGCGGTGGATATTGATTCCGATAGAGGGAAGAACGGCTGGGAGCCGACCTGGAAGAAGCGGTATACTGCCGGCATTATGCTGCTCGATCTTGACAATCCGAAGAAGATCCTTGGCATGAGCGCATCGCCCCTGCTTGCGCCTGAGGCACTGTACGAGACGGATGGGGGCTTCCGCAATGATGTCATTTTCCCAGGCGGCATGGTGCTGGAGGAGGATGGAGAAGTGAAAATCTATTACGGGGCCGCCGACACGGTGGAATGCTTGGCTACCGCTCATGTGGACGATCTAATCCGGCTCTGTCTGGAGGGATAAGGATGGGGCAGGCGGAACGCAGTATCCTTCCGTCTTCAAATTAGTACAGGAATGGCATGATACCTGCGGTTCGGATTATATCCTGATGTGGAACAAACCAGCCCGTGGGGCATGTGCGGAATTCAACCGCCATGCACCACGGGCTGGGCTTTGTTTCTCTTTTTTTGTAAGTCTGGCCGATCCATTAAACTCAACAGACTTCTACTTATTGATCAAATGCTGGTAAGGCTTATAGTCGATTTCCTTCTTCTGGAGGAAATTCATCAGGAATTTGTAATCCCGCTTCGGCGTAGCCACGATGTAACCTTTAATGCAGTGATCCCGGGTGACTTCGGTTGCACCGGATTCGACGGCGATTTTGCCGATTTCGGCTGCAATGGAGTGTTTGGCGATATCCCGGAACGGTCCCGGAACAGGCTGCACCAGCTCGTCCAGAAATGCTTTGGATTCATCCGTCCACAGCGGACGGCTTCGCTCTACCCAGTAATTTTGCCAATCGAGCTTCGATTTGCCGTCGGCCTTGGGAAGCACTTTCAGAAACTTGCGGAACATAAAAAATCCGCCGATGCCCATCAGCCCGAGCATGACCCATCCCCAGAAGGCAATGGAGTTCATGAACCATGACGGCGGCGCACTGGACGACAAATAGCCCATGACGGCCCCTGTGCTCTTCATCTGTATATCACCTCAATGATTATTGTCACATGACACTTTCATGAGAATTATAACGCATTTCTAGATTTATTTCGATATACAAGCTAAAATAGGTGTAATTGTGTGTTAAAAAAGGGGGATGCAGCATGTTGAAAATTGGTTCCCACGTGTCGTTTTCGGACAAGGGATTGCTGACTGCGACGGCTGAAGCCACGTCTTACGGCTCAAGCTCGTTCATGATATATACCGGTGCGCCGCAAAATACGCGCCGCAAGCCGATCGACTCCATGTTTATCGAAGAAGGCAAAGCCGCCATGAAGGAAAGCCGGATTGAAGAAATCGTGGTCCACGCGCCGTACATTATCAACCTCGGATCGTACAAGCCGAATACGTTTGAACTGGCGGTGAGCTTTCTGCAGGAGGAGATTCGCCGCACGCATGCGGTCGGCGTGAAGAACATCGTTCTCCATCCCGGCGCATATACCGACAAGGATGCGGAATACGGCATCGACCGAATTGCGGAAGGTCTTAATGAAGTGCTCGGCGGTACGGATGAGACCGAAGTGAAGATTGCGCTTGAGACGATGGCCGGCAAAGGTACCGAAATGGGGCGCAGCTTTGAAGAAATTGCTTCCATTATTGATAAGGTGAAGTACAACGACCGATTAGCCATTTGCCTGGACACCTGCCATATTCATGACGCGGGATATGATATCGTGAATGATCTGGACGGCGTGCTGGAGCAGTTCGACAAGCTGATCGGGCTCGACCGTTTAACGGTCGTCCACGTGAACGATAGCAAGAACCCGCGCGGAGCGGGCAAAGACCGTCATACGCCGATTGGAACCGGATGGATCGGGTATGAAGCCATTCAGAGAGTGGTTCATCACGAGAAGCTCCAGGGCAGACCGTTCATTCTCGAAACGCCGTGGATCGGTAAAGATCCAAAAACCCAGCGTCCGATGTACGAGATCGAGATTGCGCTTCTGCGCGGGGATGTGGAAGGCCGTTTCGGCCAAGCTTTCACGCAGCAAGTGGAAGAGCTGGGTGCTTTCTTTGCCAAGGAAGGCATCGAGTCCCGTTCATTTGTACTGGATACCTGGACGCTGCTGAAGAATGATGCCAAAGCCAAAAAGGCCGATCCGCGCGAACCGATGGAGCGCCTGTACGATATGGTCATGGCGGCCGGCCTGCTGTCCGACCTGTCGGAGGAGCAGATCAATCAGCGCCTGATCGCTTGGTTGTCTGGTGTTTCCCTGACATCCTAAGCTTCATTAGAAATGGCATATTAGTAAGAAACTGAGGCATTCTCAAGAAAACGTCCGCATGCTGCGGATTGTTTTTCTTGAGAGATGCCGTTCATGTTCATTGCAGATTTAAAAGGAGGATCACCGAGTCTCATGGAAATTCACATCAAGAAGGATCTGCCGTCTGCGGCAGGTCAGTACCCTAATCGTGCCCGCATGCTGATCTCCTGTCCGGATGGACCGGGAATCGTGGCAGCAGTATCCCAGTTCCTGTACCAGCATGGCGCGAATATCGTTCAGTCTGACCAATATACGATGGACCCGGCCGGCGGCATGTTTTTTATGCGGGTTGAGTTCGATCTGGAGGACTTGAACACGAAGCTTCCCCAGCTGGAGGAATCCTTCCGGGAAGTAGCCGATCAATTCCGCATGGAATGGAATATCTATCATGCCGCCCGCAAGAAACGCCTGGCGATTTTTGTTTCGAAAGAGGATCACTGCCTTGTAGAGTTGTTGTGGCAATGGCAGGCTGGCGACCTGGATGCGGATATCGCATTGGTGGTCAGCAACCATCTGGATATGAAGGAATACGTGGAATCCTTCGGTATCCCGTATCACCACATTCCGGTTACTGCGGATACGAAGCCTCAAGCGGAGCAGCGTCAGTTGGACGTGATCGGCGATGATATCGACGTGATCATCCTTGCGCGTTACATGCAGATTATTTCGCCAACCTTTATCGATCATTACCGGAACCGGATTATCAATATCCACCATTCCTTCCTCCCGGCCTTCGTCGGCGGCAAGCCTTATGCGCAAGCATATAACCGCGGCGTCAAGATTATCGGGGCAACCGCCCACTACGTAACGGAAGAGCTCGATGGCGGACCGATTATCGAGCAGGACGTGCAGCGCGTAAGCCACCGTGACGACGTCAATGAGCTGAAGCGCATCGGACGTACCATCGAACGCGTGGTACTGGCAAGAGCCGTCAAATGGCATGTCGAGGATCGGATTCTGGTCCATAACAATAAAACGGTTGTATTCAGCTAGTCCCGGACATTCCGACGATTCATCATAGAGAGTATAATGGAGCAGCCTGACACTTTAACGCTGCAATGGATTACCCCTTGATCCCGCTCCTCTTCTTGGAGCGGGATTTTATTTTATATTTGACTTAAGCAATAACACGAATTTCTTGCCAAAAGCTGAAAAAATGGTTCCTTGGAGCTTTTTATGGAAGTAAACGTCAAACTTTTTATAAATTCGACTCGTCAATATAGTTGAGCTTGTGAAGAGAGTCTTTACATACATCTTCTAAAACCTATGCATCGTTTGTCTTTGAACAGCAATTTATATTTGGAGAGGGGAATCATCAGTTGTCGTTTTATACAAAGAAAACGTGGATGCTGCTGCCGATGGTGGCGCTGCTGATTGTGGCAACGTTATCTCTGTCGATTCCGGCAGGAAACGTCTACGCCGACGGAGCGAAGATTGGCATTCAATCCGAAATGGGCTACCAAGGCAAAATCAAACATGAGAAATGGAACCCGCTCAAACTCACCCTAACGAGCGACCGGGATATATCCGGCGATGTGGTCGTGCAGATTCAGAACTACAACGGCTTCGGGTATCAGACTTCTTATGTTCAGCAGGTGGACCTGCCGAAGGATACGCCGAAGGAAGTCGTGATCGGCATTCCGGGAGCCGTACTGAATAAAGACAATAACCAAATCCTTTTCTATGAAGGTTCTTATACGAAGGGGAAGCAGGTACCGTTTGCCACAGGCAAAAATTACGTGCAGGCTTCTCCGTATCAAGGCGCGCTCATGGCCGTCTTGTCCGATGATCCGGACACGATGAATTTCATGAACGTCCTGAACGGCAAAGGCAGCAGCGTGAACGTGTTCCCGCTTAAGGACGCAAGCGTTCCTACGGATGCGATGCTGCTGAACGGGCTGGACGTCATCGTAATGAACAATTATGCATCCGATACGCTGTCTGAGCCTCAACAAAAGGCGATTACGGATTGGGTCAATGGCGGCGGCACCCTGGTTCTGGCCGGGGGCGCGGGGTATGCCAAAACGGCGGCGCCGTTTGCCGACATATCGCCGGTCGCTGCGAATGGCACCGCGACCGTGAACTCGCTGGATGAACTGGAGAAGCTTGGCGGGAAACCGCTGAAACTGGATGGGCCATTTACCATTTCTACGGCGAAAGCCGTGGAAGGCGCCCAAATCGGGATTGCCGCGGACGGACAACCTTTGTTTGCCTCGAAGGCTTACGGCCAGGGGAGCGTTCAATATGCCGCGTACGATCTGGCGATGGAGCCGGTAAGCTCTTGGGCAGGCCATCCGGACGCGTGGGCATCGGTACTGCGCAATAACCTGCCGATGATGAATTCGCAGAATGGCATGTATTACAATTCGCTCATGGACAATTTGAATTATGTTCTGGAGTATTTCCCGTCGCTGAAGATGCCTTCCTTCACGCTGCTGCTGTGGATGCTCATTATTTATGCGGTCGTCGTCGCGCCGCTGCTCTACTATATATTGAAGAAGGCGGACAAGCGGGAATGGGCGTGGTTCTTGATTCCGATCATTGCCGTCATCGCGAGCGCCTCCGTCTATGCGGTCGGCTCGTCGGACAAGACGCGCGAGCTCGCGCATACCATCAATCTGATTGAACTAAATGGCCAGGGAGATGCGGTGAAATCGACCGCTTCTGCATTCTTCACGCCTCGAAGCGGGAACTATGCCTTGGAGTTTGGGGAGAATACGTATTTGAAAACGGGGCAGTCCCGGAACTCGTTTGGAGGAACCGCCGAGAACAAAAGTTTTGTCCGGGTAGGGCAGGAGTCCACGACGCTGGAGCTTCGGGACATGTCCCAATGGTCGTTGGCCAAGGTATGGGTGGACCATCAGGGTACGGAGGAGATGGGACGTCTTGCCATGGATTTAAAGCTGGATGCCAAAGGGGGATTAAACGGTAAGATCACCAATGACACCATTAACGATTTAACTGAGGTGGTGCTGGTTGTCGGAGGCAGTGCCTATAAGCTGGGAGATATCAAGAAGGGCGAGGCGGCTGCCATTCCTCAGGATCCGAAACAAATCATCAAATTTACGGGCGGTGACTTGTCCGGGATGCTGTACCCATACTCGCAGAATGATCCGAAACAGCGGGAGCGCGACATTTTGTCCAACTACGGATACTCGAAGGGAATGGTCAACAAGGATGCTTACATTCTGGGATGGAGCAAAGACCATTTGACGAATTATACGCTGAAAGGCGCCGAGGTGGACAGTGATCAGCTCAATTTCTGGATACAGCCGGTGGAAATGGATTGGGGACTGAACGGGGAAATCAACATTCCTTACGGCTTCCTGTCTCCGGAGATATCGCAGGTGAATTCGCCGATGTTCGGGGTTTATCCGCACGGGGTTGAAATGGGACAAGGCAATCTGATCGCCGAATTCCCGCTCATATCCGAAGGCCAAGTGAAGTATTCCGAATTGTCCATCAAAGGCACCAAATTCAACAACAACGTCACGATGGAGATCTGGAACTCGAAGAAGAGCGAATGGGAGCCTGTTACAGACGCGAACAATGTGCATACCATTAACCAGAATCCGGAGCAGTATATCGTGGGGAATCGCATCCGATTCATGATCACCGCCAAGGATCAGACCAACTTTATGATGCCGGAGCTGTCTGTGAAAGGGGAGGCCACTCAATGATCGAGATTAGAAATCTGAGCAAAAGATACGGAGCGTTCCATGCGCTGAAAGATATCAGTCTTCATATCGAAAAAGGGACGGTATTCGGATTTGTCGGTCCGAACGGAGCAGGCAAATCCACGACGATGTCCATATTGGCTACCCTGATGCTTCCTACCTCGGGCGTTGCCAAAGTCGGCGGCTATGACGTGACCCAGCATCCCAAGGAGGTCCGCAAGCGGATCGGTTATATGCCCGATTTCTTCGGCGTGTACGATCAGCTGAAGTCTACAGAATATCTGCATTTCTACGGGGCAAGTTACGGCATCCCGCGCGCCGAGCGGGAGCAGCTTATTCCGCAGCTGCTGGAGCTTGTCAACCTGAGCGACAAGGCGGATACGTACGTTGACAGTCTCTCGCGGGGGATGAAGCAGCGTTTATGCCTGGCCCGGTGCCTGGTGCATGATCCGGAGGTATTGATCCTGGATGAGCCGGCCTCGGGGCTGGATCCGCGGGCGCGGATCGAGATGCGCGAAATATTGAAGGAACTGAAGCTCATGGGCAAGACCATCATCATTTCATCGCATATTTTGCCTGAGCTGGCCGAGATGGTGGATGAGATTGGGGTAATTGAGCACGGCGAGATGGTTGCCCAAGGCAAGGTGGCCGATATTCAGAGCCGTCTTCGCGTGAAAAAAGTCATTCATATCCGCACGCTGGAGCGTGAAGAGGAGCTGGCCGAGAAACTGCGTGACGAACCGTTCGTCACGTCGGTATTAACGGATAACACCGGCGTCCATGTTCATTACGGCGGGGATGACGCGCAGCAAAGCGCCCTGCTTCGGCAGGTGGTTTCCTGGGAAATTCCGATTGTCTCGTTTCAGGAAGCGCAGAGCAATCTGGAGGATGTATTCCTCGAAATTACCAAAGGAGGGCCCCGCGAATGAATTGGAGCAGAAAGCTGATCAATCCGGTCATCGACAAGGAATTCCGGCTGCGGATGCGTTCTACGCGTTCCATGCTGTCGGTGTTGTTTTATGTATTGGCGCTAGGCGCCATAGCCATGGGCTTCATTTATCTCTTCTTATATTTGGGACAGCAGGGGCCTCAGCGATTCGATCCGCAGATGAGCCAGATGATGTTCTATGTCCTGAGTTTTGCGCAGCTTGTCCTTATCGCGTTCATGGCCCCCGCGCTTACGGCGGGCGTCATCAGCAGCGAGCGGGAGAAGCAAACGCTGAGCATGCTGCTGACGACGCAGCAGAGCTCGGCTACGATCGTGCTGAGCAAGCTGGTATCCGCACTCAGCTTCATGACGCTGATCGTGCTGGCTACGCTGCCGATCTACAGCATTGTGTTCCTGTACGGCGGGATTTCGCCGAAGCAGCTCGTTTCCGTGTTTGCCTTTTATTTATTCGTGATGCTGCTGCTCGGTTCGCTCGGTGTGATGTTCTCCACGTTATTCAAAAGAACCATCGTCGCGATTATCGTTACCTACGGGGCCGGGCTGATCATATTCCTTGTTACCGGCCTGCTGTACCTGTTCTTCATGGGAATCGAACAGCGGAATATGTATCAAAGCGGGCAGCCGATCGTACCGGGCAGCTATTCTTGGGTCGGTTATGTGCTGGGCCTGAACCCGGCCGGGGCGATGATGAGTTTGTTCAACCCGTCTTTTTCGGAGGACGCGTTCTTGCTGCGAGGAGGAAGCCTGAACAGCAAAGCCCCGATCGAATTGTGGCTGGAATTTTTCATCGTCTATTCGGTGGTGATCGTTCTTGCCCTGTGGGTTGCCGTACGGAATATCCGTCCTGTCGCAAGGCGCAAACGCAAGGATAAGAACGAAACCCAGCTGCCGAAGGAGCCGGAAACGGCGGGGAACGAAGCGTAACATCATGCAAGGAGTACGGTAAGGAGGGAGAGCAATGGACAACATCATGCGTTTTATCGAAGCCGCAAGACGGCGGCTGCAGCGGTTCCGCGTCATCACGTATGCATTATACGGGCTTATGGCAGGATTGGCCGTGCTGCTGCTGCTCCTGGTCCTTGGGAGATTCGTGCCTATAGCCTGGCTTCCCGTCGCATCCGTGGCCGTTCCCGTGGGGGCGGGGTTCATAGGCTTGTTATGGGGATGGCTGCACCGGGTGCCGATCGAAGAAGCGGCTTCAGCGATGGACCATGTTCCGGACGGAGCGGAGCGAAGCGATATGATGGTGACGGCGCTGTCGTTCAAGGAGGAAGAATCGTTGGCCGCCAAATGGCAGCGCGAGCAGGCGGAGCGTTACGGTGCGCGTTTTGCGGAACGGTTGCCGGAGCGCCTGCCTTCCCCTAACCGAAAAAAACAGCTTCTGATCTGCGGTGCCTCGCTTGCTGCCGTACTCATCCTGGTGTTCGTTCCGAACCCGATGGATAAGAAGGTGGAGGCTGCCAAAGAGGCGCAGAGCTGGATGAAGGAGCAGGCAGCCAAAACCGAACAGCTGGCGGAGGAGCTCCAGAAGGAAACGCTGGATCCTGCCGATCGAAAAAAGCTCCAGGAAAAGCTGGATGCCCTGAAAAAAGCGCTGGAGCAGGAGAAGCATCCTGAGCAAGCGCTGGAGAAGCTGGAAGAAGCCATGAAAGAGCTGGAGAAACTGGCGAAACAGCAGGAGGAAAAAGCGAAGGCGCTGTCGGAGCTGGCTAAGCAAATGCAGCAGGAGAAGGCGCTGTCCCAGGTGGGGAAAAAGCTTGCCGAGGGCATGGCCGATGAGCTGAAGCAGGAAATGAAGAAACTCACCGAGCAGGTGAAGAAGATGTCCCAGGAAGAGAAGAACGAGCTGTCCGATGCTTTGAAAAAGCTGGCTGAGGAAGCTGCCAAGCAGATGGAAGACGGGAAGCTGGAGCAGGAACTCAAAAAAGCGGCCGATGCGCTGAAGGAGGGCAAGCTGCCGAAGGAGCTGGAAGAAGCGCTCCAGCAGCTGGCCGAGGAGCTGGCGAAAGCAGCGCAAGCCAAAGCCGCGTCGGACAGCCAGTCGCAGTCCGCGTCCTCGCTGGCGTCCTCCCTTGCTTCGCAAGGATTGAGCTTGGCCGATCAGATGGCGGCTGCAGGGATGTCGGTATCCGATGCCTGGAGTAACGGCGGCAGTGCCGAGGCCTTGGCTCAGGCCGGCTCCGGTGCAGGCTCGGGCGAACAAGGAGAGGGCTCGGAGGGAGCCCCAGGTGAAGGCGGCTCCGGTGCAGGCCAAGGTCAAGGCTCCGGCACAGGCAGCGGTTCCGGATCGGGAAGCGGCTCGGGCTCAGGAGCAGGCTCCGGCTCGGGCGGCAGCGGCGGATCGGGAAGCGGCACAGGCAGCGGAGCCGGTCTTGGATCAGGCGGCCGTGAGCTCGTGACCATCCCTAGGGACTATAAGGGCAGCGGCAATGTGCAGAACGATTCCGGCGAGATCAAGGGCAGCGGCGGAGATATACAGAAGGGCGGCGTATCGCCGACGGTTCCGGGCATGTCCAGGCCTTATGAGGAAGTGTACCGCGATTATGAGACCGAAGCGCGCAAAACGTTAGACCGCAATCAGCTGCCGGACCAGATGCAAGGGTTGGTTGAGGAATATTTCATACAGATCAATCCGAACCCGTAAGGGATCGAAGAGCCGAGCGCCGAAGCTAGAATGAGAACTTGAACTTTACCAAGAAGATGGAGGTTTCGTCCATGTCGGATATTGCAGTGAGACCACAGGAATGGATGGAGAAAATATCAGGCCTGCGCGAACATATCGGCAAGGTGATTGTCGGACAGCAGGATGTTGTGGAGCAGATGCTTTGGTGTATCTTTGCGGGGGGCCATGCCCTCCTGGAAGGGATTCCGGGTCTCGGCAAAACGATGCTCGTCCGCACCGTGTCGGAGGCGTTGGACCTGTCCTTTTCCCGCATACAGTTTACGCCGGATTTGATGCCGAGCGATATAACGGGCACCAATATCCTGTCGTTCGGGCAGCATGGGGACACCGGGATGACCTTTCAAAAGGGTCCGCTGTTCAGCAGCATCGTGCTGGCCGATGAGATTAACCGCGCCACGCCCAAAACCCAGAGCGCCTTGCTCGAGGCGATGCAGGAGAAGACCGTCACCGTGGGGGGCGTAACCCATCAGCTGCCAAAACCTTTTTTCGTTCTGGCCACGCAAAATCCCTTGGAGAACGAGGGGACGTATCCATTGCCGGAGGCCCAGCTTGACCGCTTTCTGCTGAAGATCGAAGTATCGTATCCCAGCGCGGACGAATTGAAGGAAATCGTAAAGCGGACGACGTCCTCACACGAATTCCAGGTGGAACGGCAAATGACCGGGGACGAGCTGCTGGAAATCCAGCGCGGGGCGAAGGAAGTGTTGGTTGCCGAAGAGATTCTGGATTATGCGGTTCGTCTGCTGATGATGACGCATCCGGAGGAGGCGGCCGCACCGGAGGCTGTACGTAAATACGTCCAGTTCGGTTCCGGACCGCGCGGCATTCAGTCCATCATTTCGGTAAGCAAAGTCCGGGCCTTGTGCAGCGGGCGGATGCATGTATCCACGGGCGATATTCGCGCCGTGGCTTTATCAGCGCTGCGACACCGCTTGTTCCTGAATTTCGAGGGGCAGGCGCTCGGCATTACCACGGACCATGTCATTCGGGAGGTTCTGCAAGCGCTGGAGGCATCCGCGTGAGCGGGGGCGCGCACCTGCTTCCTCCGGAATGGCTTCCCCGTCTGGAGCGCTTGAGCCTGGATGCCAAACGCCGGGTCGCCGGAACGCTGCAGGGAAAGAGGCGATCCCGCCGGCTCGGCTCGTCCCTCGAATTCGCCGATTACCGCGTGTATTCGCCCGGGGATGATGTCCGCAGATTTGACTGGGGCGTCTATTCCCGTACGGGAAAAGCTTTCGTTCGTCAATTCATGGACGAGCAGGAGCTGACCGTGAGCCTATTCGTGGATTGCTCCGCATCGATGGGGGCCGTCATGTCATCGCCTACGGAACCAAGCACCGCCGACCCGGAGGGAACGAAGGGCAGCCCTAAATGGCTGCTAGCGCGTCAACTCGCCGCAAGCATCGGCTACATGGCGTTGTCGTCTTACGACAGGCTGCAGGTTGCCTGTTACAGCCGTTCGATTAACGCCCGTCTTCCGATCATGAGAGGAAAGGGCTCGGCTCATCGCCTGTTTTCGTTCCTGCAAGGGGCAGAAACGGGAGGCGAGGGCAGCTTGGGCGCAGCGCTTGCGGTTCCTGGCGCGCTACCCCGGCAGCCGGGAATGACCTGGGTGTTCTCCGATTTTTGGCTGGAGGGCGGCGAGGAGGAATTGTTCAGGTCGCTTTCCCTTTTGTCCGGTACCGGACAGGAAGTGGTGCTGGTGCATGTATTGTCGCGGGAGGAGCTGGAGCCTAAATTATCCGGCGATCTGCGGCTGGTGGACAGCGAAACGATGAGCGGCAAGGAAGTGGCGCTGACGGGCAAAGTGCTGGATGCTTACAAAGAGGAGCTGGAGCGATACCGGACGATGCTGTCCCGCGTTTGCGCGGAACGGGGCATGTCTTACGTGCTCATTCCGGCGGATATGCCGCTTACGGACGCGATGTTCGGGGTGCTTGCGGGAGCTGGTCTGGTTACTGGATAGAGCGGGACCTCCTATAGAGGTGCTGTCCATGCATCTGCAGCATTCCTCATGCTTTCGGAGGTTTGGCGACAGGAAACAGAGATGATACACAAGCGATTGCTTAACCGGCTTCACCAGGACCTGTCTGCGATCTCAAGAAACGAACAAGTTGAAATCTTGTTCGAAAAATAGGAAGAGATGGATAGGCCTTCATCCGATGCTCGGGGAAAGTACAGGCATGTCTCGTTAGTCAGGGTCCATGGGAGTAAGGAGGGGACACGTTGGGGATTCAATCTTGGCTGAGTCTATGGTTCGGTTTAACGCTGCCGGCCATCGTGCTCATGTATATGTTCAAGCGGAAATATGTGGATACAACCGTTCCCAGCCACTTGCTGTGGGAGCGGGTGCTCCGGAACCTGGAGGCCAACAGGCCGTGGCAGAAGCTGCAGAATCGGCTTCTGCTGTGGCTCCAGCTGCTTGCTGCGGCATTGATGGTCTTCGCACTGATGCAGCCCTTTATGCAGGTGTCCGGCGGAGGCAGCGCCCATGTGGTCATCGTTGCCGATACCTCGGGCAGCATGAGCGCGCAGATGCAGCCGTCCGCTGAAGGCGGAGCCGCAACCAGGCTGGAATGGATGCAGCAACGAATTAAGGAATATGTGAAGGACCGAGGGCGACGGAGCGAGATCACCCTGCTGTCCGTAGGAGCAAGTCCCATGACGCTTGTATCCCATGAAAGCGACCGCGCCGCCATCGATAAGGCCGTGGATGGTTTACGTCCCTATTACGGACAGGCGTCCTACAGGGAAACCTTATCGCTCGCTTCGGCGCTGACGCGGGAAGAGCATGATGCAGAGGTCGTTATTTTTACGGACAGCTACTGGAAGCCGGACACGGCCCCCATAGCGTTTCAGGTTCCGGTTTCCGTTGAGAAGGTGCAGGGCGAGCTCCCGCATAACGTGTCCATTGATCAATTCGGCATTTCACCTAGAGATAATGCGGATTCATCTTATGCGGCGGTCGCCGTCCTCAGCACGAATGCCGAGGCATCTGTATCGGCCGAAGTAAATCTTTACGGAGATGAAGAGCTGCTGACCAGCAGAATGCTTGTATTGGAGCCGGGGAAGAGATTAACCGAATCCTTTACAAATCTGCCTTTTGCTGAAGTGTACCGACTTGAGTTATCTCAGGATGACGGGTATACGGCAGACAATCATTCCTTTGCGTTCGGTTTGGGGCACGGATCTTCGCGCGTCCTGCTGCTGACTTCAGGCAATCTGTTCTTGGAGAAGGCGCTTCAGCTGAGCGGTGCCGAAGTCACCCGGGTAGCTTTGGACGAGTCCAAAGCTAAGACCGCGGAGGACAACGGCAGTGCGGATAAGGAGGCGGGTAAGGGCAGCGCAGCTGCGGATGTGCCGCCCGCGCCCGAAGGCGAATTTGATCTGCTTGTCATCGACGGGAACGTGCCGGAAGGGTTCCGGCAAGGGAAGTGGGCGGATCTGATGGCCAAGACTCCGTTATGGACGATTGGCGGAGAAGGTGACAAAGTCGGCAACCAAGGAGGACGCGCCGTGCTTGCCAAGCATCCGGTGACTGCCTATGTCACCTTGTCCGGGGTCTATTTCGGTACGCTGGTGGATCAGGCCCCTGCTTGGGGGGAACCCGTCATCAAGCTGGGGGATCAACCGATCGTCTATGCGGGAAGCGAAAACGGACGGCCTCGATTATCCTTCAATTTCCTGCTTCAGGATAGCGACCTTCCGTTATCGCCGGAATTTCCGGTCATGGTCAGCAATGCGCTGGAGTGGATGACCTCGGGCAAGGGAAGCGGGCTTGGCCGATATATGGCCGGCGCGCAAGCGGATATCCCGATTGCAGCGGATACGGTAGCGGCCAAATGGATCCCCAAGAGCGGTCTTGCTCTGGCTGACGGCCTCCCTGCTGCGGATGTCCTCCGGAATGAGCAAGGGATATCGCCGGTACAGCTCGTGCCGGATTATCCGGGGCTGTACGCTTTTGAACAGCAGAATGAAGCGGGCGAGAAGCTTAATTATTGGCTTGCTGTAACTGCAGACCCGTACGAGGCGGATTGGAGCAGCGATCAAGGCCCGGCGGTAAGTCAAGCGGCAACGAACGCGGGTGAGCCTGAAGCGGGAGCTGATTCCGGCACATCCGGGAGTAACGAAACGACGAACCGTGCCGGCTCGTTAATGCCATGGCTGGCCGCTTTGGCACTGGCTGTGATCGCGGCAGAATGGGGGGTGTACCAGCGTGGGCGTTCAATTTAGCCAACCATGGCTGTTGCTGCTGCTGATTCCGGCAGGTTTATTTCTCTACTATGCCTACAAATCGGATTTCCGATTAAGCGGTTTTCGCAAAAAACTGGCGTTATTCTTTAGAACCTGCGTCATTCTGTTATTAATCCTTATGATTTCGGGTTTGCATGGCTTTACCGTCCTCAGGGATAAACAGGTCGTGTATCTGGCTGACCGTTCCGACAGCATGGGGGATTCGGCCCGGATCACGAGCTGGATCAACGATTCCCTTGCGGCAAAAGGCGAGAAGGATGGCACCGCCGTTGTTTCTACGGGTCTTGAAGGCGCCGTGGAACGGCGTCTATCCCCTGCGGAGAATGCGGGCGCTTCCTTGAACGCGCTCCTGGAGCAGCGGTTTACCGGGCTGGAATCCGGACTTCAGCTGGCCGGCAGCCTGTTCGAGGGCAAGAGCGATTCCCGAATCGTGTTGATTTCCGACGGGGAGGAGAATGTGGGCAGCATGGCGGCGGCGGGAAGGCTTCTGAAGGATCGGGGGATAGCCGTTGACGTGCTTCCGACTCCGAAGCAGGCCGTCCAGGATGCTGCCGTGGAGGAACTGAAGGTTCCGGACAAGCTGTATCAGGCGGAGTCGTTCTATGTGGAGGTCATGGTTCGCAGCACGTTCAAGACCTCCGGCGAACTGCGCATTTACGAGGATAACCGCGAGATCGGCCGGGAACGCGTGGATGTAACACCAGGCGAGAACCGGTACGCCGTGAAGGGCCTGGCCAAGAACCCGGGACTCCACCGTTACCGTGCCGAAATCTTCATGGACGGGGATGAAGCCTCGGCCAATAATGCGGCATTCGATTTTACCCGGGTGGAAGGTCCGCCGAACGTGCTGATCGTGGAGGGAACTCCGGGCACGTCGGGCAATATCACGGCAGCGCTCGAGTCCGGCATGATCGGCACCGAAGTGATTCCGCCGGAGCTGCTCCCGCTGGAAGCGGCCAAGTATGCCGTGTACGACAGCATCATCTTTAATAACGTTTCCGGCAGCGACGTCGGCGGCAAACAGATGGAGCTGATCGAGCAGGCTGTCCGTAGCTTCGGCATCGGGTTCATGATGGCGGGCGGCGAGGACAGCTTCGGGATGGGCGGATATTTTAAAACCCCGATCGAAAAGGCGCTGCCGGTCTCGATGGAGCTGGAAGGCAAGCGGGAGATTCCATCGCTTGGCCTCATACTGGTCATCGACCGTTCGGGCAGCATGGACGGCAACAAGATCGAATTGGCCAAAGAATCGGCCATGCGCACGGTGGAGCTGATGAGAGCCAAGGACACGGTCGGCGTCGTCGCCTTTGACGATCAGCCGTGGTGGGTCGTACCGCCGCAGAAGCTCGGCGATAAGGAAGAGGTGCTCAGCAGCATCCAGTCGATTCCGAGTGCCGGAGGGACCAACATCTATCCTGCCGTTTCCTCGGCGCTGGAGGAAATGCTGAAGATTGACGCCCAGCGCAGGCATATCATTCTCATGACCGACGGTCAGTCCGCGATGAATTCCGGATATCAGGATCTGACCGATACGATGGTGGAGAACAAAATCACGATGTCTTCCGTGGCGGTCGGGATGGATGCGGACACCAACCTGCTTCAATCCTTGGCGGATGCGGCCAAGGGCCGTTATTATTTCGTTGAGGATGAAACCACGCTGCCGGCGGTATTCAGCCGGGAGGCCGTGATGCTGGCCAAATCCTATATCGTGGATAAACCCTTTGTCCCGGCCGTTCAGAACCCGGGCGATTGGGCGAGTTTGTTCCAGCAGGGCGTTCCGGGGCTGTATGGTTATGTCGCGGCAACGCCGAAGTCTTCCGCCCAGACGGTTCTGTCCAGTCCGGAGCCGGACCCGATCCTGTCGCGATGGCAGTACGGATCCGGCCGGACGGTGGCATGGACGAGCGATTTAAGCGGGAAGTGGTCCAAGGAGTGGGTGTCGTGGTCCGGGTTCGCCGATACGTTGACCGAAATCGTGAAGTGGACGTTCCCGCAGTTTACGTCGTCGCCCTATGAAGTCACTACCGAGACGGCCGGCAACCAGGTAAAGCTGCAGGTCATCGCCAATGGGGAGAATCCGCCGGAGAAACTGAATGCGGTGATCGGGGATGACGAGGCCGGCGAGCAGACGGTGGAGCTCATTCAGGAGGCGCCCGGCCGTTATACCGGGCTCGTCAACGTCTCCAAGCCGGGAGCCTTCCTCATGTCCCTCGAGGACGCGAGCGGGGAAGAGCCGCTGCAAGCTGCGCCGGGCACCGGCTTCGTTGTGCCGTATTCGCCGGAATACCGGCTATCTTCCGGCAGCGGCCAGGAAGCGATGAAACGGCTGGCCGAAGCGACCGGGGGCCGCGTGTTATCCTGGGATGACCCGGCCGAAGTGTTCGACCGGGAGGCGACCTCGCGGATGCAGCTCCATGATTGGAGCTACCCGCTGCTGGCGGCGGCCCTGCTGCTGTGGGTCGCCGACATCGCCGTGCGGCGCCTGGCTCTGCCATGGGGCGCCATCGGCGCACGGATGGCCGCCCTGCTCCGCAGGCGGCCGGCCCCTGCCGGCGAGGCCGCGCCTGACGCCGGCCTCGAGCGGCTGGCGGCGCGCAAAGCCCGCGCCGCCCAGTTCTACGGCGGCAGCTCCGCGCCGCCGCCGCAGGCCCCGCCCGCGCGCGAGCGCAGCGGCGCGGGCCACGGTGCCGGGGGCGGTAGGCCTGCCCCGGCACCCGGCGCAGCTCCGGCAGGGGGCCGCAAGGCCCCGCCGGAGGCGCGGGATACGCAGCGGGCGAATGCCCCGCTGCGGGAGGAGCGGCCGGCGCAGGCGAAGCCGGCCGCAAGCCAGGGCGCGCGCAAGGGAAGCGCGCCCACGCCGCCACCCCCGCCGCCGAAGGCGCAGGGGGACGGCAGCGGCCGGCCCGGGGAGACCGGCCCGGCTCCGGAAGGAGGCTCCTCTATGGATCGCCTCCTCAAAGCCAAAAAACGCGGCACGCGCTGATGTGCCCCGCAAGCTTCGGTCCGGCTGTCGATGTGCAGCTTAGGCCGAAGCTTTTTCTTTGCCCGAATGCAGTAACTTTCTCCATGCCGCCGATGTCCTCAAAATCGTTTAACGGATGTCGAATCCGGTTATAACCGGACTAATAAGGGAAATAATGCAAGAGGGATGTCGGCAGTCCTGACGACTTTTACACAACATTGACAATTACGTTATGGAAATGAAAGACGTGTGGTGATACAATAAGAGTCAAAATGATATTCTCAACATTCCTAACTGCTCTGATACCAAGCGAATCGGGGCTGGAGGGACGTAAGAAGCCTTCATTTTCGAAGCTTACTATGGAAAAGATTTGAGGAGGACGAATCATGACAACTGAACATAACCAAACGATCGACAACCTGTCCATCGCAACGATCCGGACATTGGCGATCGACGCGATCGAAAAAGCCAACTCCGGTCATCCGGGCATGCCGATGGGATCCGCGCCTATGGGCTACCAGCTGTTCGCGAAGACGATGAATCATAACCCGGACCGGCCGGCGTGGATTAACCGCGACCGTTTCGTCTTGTCTGCAGGACATGGCTCCATGCTGCTCTACAGTCTGCTCCACCTGAGCGGCTATGACTTGTCCATTGAGGACCTGAAACAATTCCGTCAATGGGGGAGCAAAACGCCGGGGCACCCGGAATTCGGCCACACGGCCGGCGTTGATGCAACGACAGGCCCGCTCGGGCAAGGCGTGGCCATGGCTGTAGGTATGGCAATGGCCGAGGCTCACTTGGGCGCGACTTACAATAAAGACGGCTTCAACGTGGTGGATCACTATACGTACGCGATTTGCGGCGACGGCGACATGATGGAGGGCGTGGCTTCCGAGGCGGCTTCCCTGGCAGGTCACCTGAAGCTTGGCAAATTGATCATGCTGTACGATTCCAACGATATCTCCCTTGACGGCGAGCTGAACCTGGCCTTCTCCGAGAACGTGGCGAAGCGTTTTGAA
The DNA here is from genome assembly GCF_041954005.1 of Priestia sp. BR_2. Classification (NCBI taxonomy): domain Bacteria; kingdom Bacillati; phylum Bacillota; class Bacilli; order Caryophanales; family Bacillaceae; genus Priestia; species Priestia sp. BR_2. The sequence continues at coordinate 308,454 of NZ_JAVFHM010000294.1, forward strand.
GCATATGGCTGGCAAGTGCTGCGCGTAGAAGACGGCAACGATCTGCCTGCGATCGAGAAAGCGATCGAGGAAGCGAAAGGCGATTCGAACCGCCCGACGCTGATCGAAGTGAAGACGGTCATCGGTTACGGCAGCCCGAACAAACAAGGTAAAGGCGGCCATGGCGGTACGCACGGTTCTCCGCTCGGAGCCGACGAAGCGAAGCTGACCAAGGAATTCTATGAATGGGTATATGAAGAGGACTTCTACGTGCCGGAGGAAGTGCGCGAGCATTTCGGCAAAGTGAAAGAACGCGGCATTGCTGCATATCAAGCGTGGGTGGATCAGTTCGCGAAATACAAAGAGGCTTACCCAGAGCTGGCTGCGCAATTCGAGCGCGGCGAATCCGGCGAATTGGCTGAAGGATGGGACAAAGACCTTCCGAAATACAGCGCGGACGACAAAGCGGTTTCCACTCGCGTGGCTTCCGGTAAAGCGCTGAACGGTTTGACGGCAGGCGTACCGCAGCTGCTTGGCGGATCGGCTGACCTGGAAAGCTCCACCATGACTCACTTGAACGACCTGGCATCTTTCACCGCGGAGAGCTATGAAGGCCGCAACGTGTATTATGGCGTTCGCGAATTTGCGATGGCTGGCGCGATGAACGGTATCGCTCTCCATGGCGGATTGAAAATTTTCGGCGGTACGTTCTTCGTATTTACCGATTATCTGCGTCCGGCCATTCGTCTGGCTGCGATCATGAAGCTGCCGGTTACGTATGTGCTGACACACGACAGCATCGCTGTCGGCGAAGACGGCCCTACGCATGAGCCGATCGAGCAATTGGCTTCCCTGCGCATCATTCCAGGCGTGACCGTTATCCGTCCGGCAGATGCGAATGAGACTTCCGCTGCATGGGCTTATGCGGTTGAGAACACGGATCGTCCGGTAGCCTTGGTGCTGACTCGTCAAAATCTGCCGATCCTCGCTGGCACGGCGGACCATGCGCGTGAAGGCATCAAACGCGGAGCTTATGTTGTTTCCGACGCGACAGATGGAAACGTGCAGGCTCAAATCATTGCAACGGGTTCCGAGGTTCAGCTTGCCGTTAAAGCACAAGCGGCATTGGCCGAAGAAGGCATTGCCGTACGCGTCATCAGCATGCCAAGCTGGGATCTGTTCGACAGCCAGGATCAGGCTTACAAAGATTCCGTGCTGCTTCCTGACGTTAAAGCCCGTCTTGCCATTGAAATGGCTCATCCGTTCGGATGGGAGCGTTACGTGGGCGACAAAGGCGACATTCTCGGCATCAACACGTTTGGCGCTTCCGCTCCTGGCGACCGCGTCATTGCCGAGTACGGATTTACCGTTGAGAACGTGGTTAGCCGCGTAAAAGGCTTGCTGTAACCACACCCTGATTTAACTCCATATTGATTTTCCGGCACCCGCATCATGCGGGTGCCGTCCATATATCAAGCGCCATACATATTTTGGAGGAGGAGAGTTGTCGATGTCTCAATTCAAGAATGCGACCGTCACGAAAGCAGCCAATGTGTACTATGAGGGGAAGGTAACCAGCCGCACGGTGCTGCTGGAGAATGGGGAAAAGGTCACGCTCGGCATCATGCTGCCGGGAAGCTATGAATTCGGCACGGATGGCCCTGAAATTATGGAAATCCTGTCCGGCGATTTGCGTGTTCTGCTGCCCGGGGAGCAAGAGTGGTTAGAGATTCAAGAGCCCGCGACCTTTAACGTGCCGGGCAATTCAAGCTTCAAGCTGGAAATCCGCACCGTGACGGATTATTGCTGCTCTTATCCGACGATGTAGCAGGACAAGCGGCGCCTAAAGCAGTGAATATGCCAAAAAGGCTCAAAGCCGATGGCTCTGAGCCTTTACTGTCAATGCCGGATGTCAACGCAGGCCGTTAACGGCGGTTGATATAATGGACTTATTCCTCGGGGATCGTCACGATCTCGCCTTTATATCCGGGAGCCCGGTTGTCAAGCTCTACGTATCCTTCGCCCCATTCTTGGCCGCGATCGAGCAGGCGGTAGCTGGTGACGCCGGAAGGGTAGCGGAATACGAAGTTGGCAAGGGTCCAATTGCCGGTATCCGGCTGTTCGCCGATCTCCGCTTTCAACGCAGGCAGGAAGAATAGCTTTTGGTTTGCCGGTGCCTTGGCGGAATAATCCAGCTTGCCCTGCCATTTCAAATATTTGACGCCGCCGCGGATTTCGAAATAGCTGGCGATATCGTTATCTACCAGGAAAAAGCGTTGGGATTGGCCTTTGGGAAAATAATAGTCCACGCCCTGCATTTCCACGGGCAGCATGTCCAGCTCAGGTTTCTTCAATTCGGATGTATAAGGAAGCTTGGCTGCAGCGTTCCTGGCGGTGGCCAGATCGGAGCTCTTTAAGTCTGCGATGATATCGGGATCTGCCTTATTGATATAGGCTGTTTTTAAAGAGCCGTTCCAATAGACGCTGGCATCGAAGGCTTGGGCTACGGCCCTTAGGGGAATCAAGGTCTTGCCGTTATGCAGCAGCGGGGCTGCAGGGAGCGCCTTCTTAACGCCGTTCACTTCCATGCTGGTGCTTCCGGCCGCGAGAATCACCGTTCGGTTATCGCCTTGGATAGTCACCTGTTTCTTCTGGTTGTCGTACTTCATGACGTAGTTGCCCAGAGGCTTGAGATCGGTAAGAGTAACAAAGGTGGTCCCCTGCCTGATCAGCACGTCGCCGCTTGCGGTTACGTTATTAATGGTAGCGGATGGTTTAACCGCTGCAGAGGCCGGCGAACCGGCTATTGCTGGGGACAGAACAGCGGTTAGTACGACAGCGGCTGCCATTGTTTTTAATCGTTTGGTCCATTTCATGTTGTAAATTCCTCCTTTTGCATAGTAGACGGAAGTGAAGCGTGAAAAGTTTCTTGCCGAGAGGAAAATGATGGAGCGGCCCCAAAAATAGCTCCTTCCTCCTAGTCCGGATGAACCAAAACTAAGAAGAAGGAGCCGTTATAGATGCATGGCTTGTCTGGCATTATGGCTGCTGGCCGCCGATTTTATGACCGATCCAAGCTTCGTAGCACTTCACGACGGCGGAGAGATCCTCATCGCCATAGCCTTCGCTGGCACCGGCTTGAAACAGGCTCTTGGCCAGGTTCAGCATGGGCGACGGCATCCCGATGCCATCGGTGAGCGAGGAGGCCAGCTTCAGGTCTTTGAGCATGAGCGCCAGCGAGAACTGATTGCTGAAATCGCCTTCGATGATTTTGCGTCCCTTCAGCTCCGCCGCTTTGCTGCCGGCCGATCCCAGCTGCACGAGCTCCAGGAAGTTGTCTGCCGGTATGCCTGATTTCGCGGCGATGGCGAAGCCTTCGGCCAGCGCCAGGTTGTTAATGCCCACAATCGTATTGTGCGCGAGCTTGGCCACGGCGCCGCTTCCGTTAGGCCCCATGTGAATGACCTTTTTGCCCAAGGTGTCAAAAACGTCGGCTTGCGCTTCGATGACGGCGGCATCACCGCCAACCATGAAGACCAAGGTGCCATCAATCGCTGCAGGCTTGCTGCCGGTTACCGGGGCATCCAGGAAGGAAGCGCCGAGGCCGGAAACGGCGGAGGCAATTTCCTTAACCAGGCTTTCGGAGATCGTGCTGCAGTCAATGACGGTCATCCCGCTCGTCAGGGAGCCAAGCAGGCCGTTCTCTCCGTAGAATACATCCCGGATGGATTGGTCGTTGCTTACCATCGTAATGACAAGATCTTGCCCTTCGGCCGCTTCCCGAGGCGTCTCCGCGATGGAGGCTCCCTGTTCGGCGAGCGGACGGCATTTCTCGTGGGTGCGGTTATATACCGTCACATCGTAATCCTGCTTCAGCAGATTGGAGGCCATGGGAGCTCCCATGGTGCCCAGTCCGATAAACCCGATTTTTTTCATAGTCTATATCACCTTCGATTATGGATTCCTGATCCACTCTATCTTAGCACGGGTTCCCGAAACGAAGCCAGTCTTTGCAGGGAATGGAAGCGGGAAGGAGTCCCGCGCATGAAGAATAGATGACAGTTGGCCCGTGAAACTTGCGGTCTTTATTAAATTAAAGTATCCTATTTCTAAATTCACAGGAGGTTTAAGGCATGTCTAAAAAAATCAAGTTTGATTACAGTAAAGCACTGACCTTTGTCAATCAGCACGAAGTTGATTATTTCGCTGAGCCGATCCGCACAGCTCATGAACAGTTACATAACGGTACGGGAGCCGGCTCCGATTATTTGGGCTGGATCGACCTGCCGACTCAGTACGATAAAGAGGAATTCTCCCGCATCCAGAAAGCGGCCGCCAAAATCCAAAGCGACTCGGACGTTCTGATCGTAATCGGAATCGGAGGCTCCTACCTGGGAGCGCGCGCGGCCATCGAAATGCTGTCGCATTCGTTCTATAACGAGCTGTCGAAGGACCAGCGCAAGACGCCGGAAATTTACTTTGCGGGCAACAACATCAGCTCCACGTATGTTTCGCATCTGCTTCAATTGATCGAAGGCAAAGACTTCTCCGTCAACGTCATCTCCAAATCCGGCACAACGACGGAGCCGGCTATCGCTTTCCGTATTTTCCGTGCGGAGCTGGAGAAGAAATACGGCAAGGAAGAAGCGCGCAAACGCATTTACGCTACGACGGATCAAGCGAAGGGCGCCCTCAAGAAGCTGGCAACCGAGGAAGGCTACGAGTCCTTTATCATTCCTGACGACGTGGGCGGACGTTATTCCGTGCTGACCGCAGTAGGTCTGCTTCCGATCGCGACGGCAGGCATCAACATCGAAGAGATGATGCAGGGCGCGGCTGACGCCTCCAAGGAGTACAGCAGCCCGAACGTTGCCGAGAACGAAGCTTACCAATACGCAGCGGTTCGCAACGCGCTTTACCGTAAAGGCAAAGGCATCGAGATCCTGGTGAACTACGAGCCTTCCCTGCATTTTGTATCGGAGTGGTGGAAGCAGCTGTACGGCGAGAGCGAAGGGAAGGATTACAAGGGGATCTACCCGGCATCCGTCGATTTCTCTACCGATCTGCACTCCATGGGTCAGTTCATCCAGGAAGGCAGCCGCAACATCTTCGAAACCGTCATTCAGGTGGAGAACGTATCCGAGCATATTACGATCGAATCGGATCCGGACGATCTGGACGGATTGAACTTCCTGACCGGGAAAACATTGGATTTTGTCAACAAAAAGGCGTTCCAAGGCACGATGCTGGCCCATACAGACGGACAAGTTCCGAATTTGATTGTGACAATTCCAGATTTCACTCCCTATTCGTTCGGATATCTGGTATACTTTTTCGAAAAGGCCTGCGGTATCAGCGGCTATCTGTTGGGTGTCAACCCGTTTGACCAACCGGGCGTAGAGGCGTACAAGAAAAATATGTTCGCGCTGCTCGGCAAACCTGGGTACGAGAAAGAGAAGGCCGAATTGGAAGCTAGACTTTCCGAATAACCCGACACTTTCATTGGATTAGACGTAAGACGCTGAAGGAAGCAGTCCGCTGGCATATCATTGCCGTGGACTGCTTTCTTGGCAATATAGAGGTGGTTGTTGTTTCATGCTGGATCGTTACAAAACGGTACGTCAGGCGGGCTCCAAGGAGATCGTCATCAAGAAATCGCGTTTCATCGGGCATGTGATGCCGGTAGAGACCGAAGAGGAAGCCGTCGCTTTTATTGAAGAGATCAAGAAAAAACATTGGAATGCTACGCACAATTGTTCCGCTTACATGATTGGCGAGCGGGATGAGATTCAGAAGCAATCGGATGACGGGGAACCGAGCGGAACGGCCGGCAAGCCGATTCTCGAGGTGATCCGCAATCAGGGGCGGAAGAATGTAGCTATCGTGGTCACGCGTTATTTTGGCGGCATTATGCTGGGTGCGGGCGGATTAATCCGGGCGTACACCGACGGAGCCGTGGCTGCGATCGAGTCAGGCGAACCGATTACAAGGGTTCTTCACCGGGAGATTTTCGTGGAGCTGGATTATACCTGGCTGGGTAAGGTGGAGAACGAGCTTCGTAACCGGAACGTACGCATGGGAGAGACAAACTTTGCCGACACGGTGACTTTGACCTGCTTGCCGCTCGATGGTGATGCGGAGAGCTTTATGACTTGGATGGTGGATTTGACACAGGGGCAGTCCTTGATCACGGAGGGAGAGCGGCTTTATTTTATTGAAGGGGAATAAAATAATATGGCAAGAAGAGCAGTCGAACGCGAGTTGTCGAGAGAGCGGATACTGGAAGCAGCCAGGCATTTGTTCATAACCAAAGGATACAGGGCCATTTCGATGCGAAGCATCGGGCAGCATTTGGGTTATAGCCACGGCTCCTTGTATTATCACTTTAAGGAAAAGGCGGAGCTATTCTACGCCATTGTCATGAAGGACTTTAATGATCTAAATGATTTGCTGTTGGAGGTCTCTGTAAAGCCTCCCTGTGACGGGGTATCGAAGCTGGAGCAGCTGATGCTGGAATTCGTTCGTTTCGGTCTGGATAATCCTTACCAGTACGAAATCATGTTCATGATTCGGGACGAAGAGCTGCTGTCCTACTGTCGCTCTGAGCAGGGACGCTGTTTTGAAATGTTTGCTATGCTGGTCCGTCAGTATTTGCTGGAGGAGAATTACAGCGAGGAAGAACGGCGAACCGTTCCGCTGACTTTGTTTTTGTCGCTGCATGGATTTATATCGTATTATATTCAGGACAGAATCGGTTTTGATGAGATTAAACCAGCCGCTCTTACCCATATCAAAGTGTTATGCCGGAGTCTGTACAGCAGGGTCTGATGTTTACATGCTGCCAAGACGCGCAGCTTGGCACTTCAATCCGTTACAACGGCCTAGCGTTGAAACGTCAATCACCTAATGAACCATAAAACAGACAGGTCCGCGCTCCCTTGCATGCACCTGTCTGCTTTTTGTGCTTTCATTTCATTCGCTTGACTGTCGGCATCCGTTCCCGGTTTTATCCTTCCATGATCTTCACATGGTATTGTCGCTGCCTCGGTCCGTCGAATTCGCAGAAGTAAATCCCCTGCCAGCGTCCAAGAAGCAGGTGCCCGTTCTGAATGATCACGGTCTGCGAAGGGCCGCAGGTGATCGATTTAAGGTGGGAGGCCGTGTTGCCCTCCGCATGGCGATACTTGGGATGATTCCATGGATAGACCTCATCCAAAGATATCAGCACGTCCCGTTTCACATCGGGATCGGCGTTTTCGTTGATGGCGATTCCCGCCGTCGTATGCGGACAATAAATCAGGACCGTTCCTTGCTGGACTCCGCTTTGTTTCACGAAAGAGTGGATCTCCCTTGTAATATCCCTCATCTCATCGCGTCCTTGCGTAGCCAATTCACCGGTATACAGCATCTCAATAACCTCCTCAACTTTTTCCATTTCTTTTATTTTACCCGATAAAGTGCAAAAGATGGATTGACGATCGGATTCAGCTTTTGGTAAAGTATGTGTAAAGTAAAACCAAGTATACAAATAGGAAATATAAAGATGGTTTGTGGAGGAGTCGACCGGAATGCCATCCGGAGGCGGGAGGGATACGAGATGACAACATGGATTCGTCATAAAGGTTGGACTTGGGGTTTTCGAAGCACCGTACTGCTTTATTTTCTTGCCTTGATCGTACTGCCGATCTTTGGGGTGTATGTGCAATCATTCTCTGCGGGATGGGGCCATTTTGCGGAAAGCGTAATGGATCCGATCGCCTGGAAGGCCGTGCTGCTTACCATTAAACTGGGCCTAATCTCTACTTTCATCAACGTGCTTATCGGAACGATGATTGCTTGGGTGCTCATACGGTATCGATTTCCGGGAAGGACGCTGCTGAACAGTCTGGTGGATCTGCCTTTTGCGCTGCCGACGGCCGTTGGCGGCTTGATGATTTTGCTGCTGCTTGGGCCGGGGAGCTTGCTTGGAGGCCTGGCGGAGAAGCTCGGCTTCGAAATCGTGTTCCATCAGCCCGCGATCGTGGTCGCCATGCTGTTTGTCACGTTCCCGTTTGTAATCCGGGCGGTTCAGCCGCTGCTGGAAGAGCTGGATCCGCTGGAGGAAGAGGCCGCATATACGATGGGCGCTTCCAGAACGAGAACCTTTTTTAAAGTCATCCTGCCGTCGATGCTGCCGGGAATCATCAGCGGAGGGATGCTGGCCTTCTCTAGGGCATTGGCTGAATTCGGCGCCGTCGTCCTGGTTGCCGGCAACATTCCGGGCAGGACGCTGATCGCATCGGTATTTATTTTTGGCGAGGTGGAGAGCGATAATCCGGCCGGAGCGGCTGCCGTATCGATTCTGCTTCTTACGCTCTCCTTCATGATCCTCTGGGTGATCAATGCCGTGCAGCAGAGGGGGAGACGAGCTTGAAACGATTATGGATCGGACTTACGTATGCCGTATTTATCATCCTGCTGATCATTCCCCTGTCCCGAATTGCGATCGGTGCGTTCGATAAGGGGCTGGACGGGTTTGCGGAGGGGCTGCTCAGGCCGGAAGCCCTGCATGCCCTGATGATGACGGGTCTGATTGTGGTATTCGTTACTTTTTTGAATGCGTTGTTTGGCATCATGATGGCGCTGTATCTGGTGCGGGCAAATTGGCTCAGCCGAAAGCTCAAGGGCATTCTGAACAGCATTGTCGACCTGCCTTACGCTGTTTCGCCGGTCATCGGCGGTTTGATGATTGTGCTGCTGCTGGGACCCGACAGCATCATCGGCGGTTTTTTTGAAGGGATCGGGTTTAAGGTGGTGTATGCGTTCCCCGGCATGGTGATTGCGACGCTCTTCGTCACGTTCCCGCTGATGGTTCGCGAGGTCATGCCCGTCCTGCAGGAGATCGGAAACGATCAGGAGCAGGCGGCCGCGACGCTTGGGGCTTACGGGTGGACCACGTTCGTGAAAGTAACGTGGCCTTCCATCCGGTGGGCCGTCGTATACGGCCTGGTGCTCACGGTAGCCCGTTCATTGGGCGAGTTCGGCGCCGTACTGGTGGTCTCCGGCAACATCATGAACAAAACCCAGACGGCGACGACGCTTGTGTATCAGGACGTGGAAAATTTCAACGTGGCTGCGGCGAATGGAGTGGCGCTGGTACTGGCCGCCTTCTCCGTAGGTCTCTTGCTGCTGATGGAATGGGCCAAAAAAAGAAAGGATGTGCATTGATATGCATGTGGAAGTTCGCGATCTGAACAAGCATTTCGGTACGTTTCACGCCGTCAAGAATGTCAGCTTCGAGATTGAAAAGGGACATCTGATCGGGCTTCTGGGGCCCAGCGGAGGCGGTAAAACCTCCATCCTGCGCATGCTGGCCGGGCTTGAGAATCCGGATTCCGGACAAATCTCCTTTCATGGCCAAGTGGTCAATGACCTGCCGCCGCAGGAGCGCGGCATCGGCTTTGTGTTCCAGAACTATGCCTTGTTTAAGCATATGACCGTGTTTGACAACATCGCTTTCGGCTTGAAGGTGAAGAAGGCCGCCAAGGCCAAAATCAAAGACCGGGTGATGGAGCTGGTGGAACTGACGGGCTTGAAAGGCTTCGAGAGCCGTTATCCGCACCAGTTATCGGGCGGACAGCGCCAGCGCGTAGCCTTTGCCAGAGCGCTTGCGCCCGAGCCGCAGCTGCTCTTATTGGATGAACCGTTCGCCGCCATCGATGCGAAGATCCGCCAAGAGCTGCGCTCCTGGCTTCGCGAGCTGATCGAGCGGGTCGGCATCACGTCGATTTTTGTTACGCATGACCAGGATGAGGCGATTGAAGTCGCGGACGAAATCATGATCATTAATCAGGGGCGCCTCGAGCAGAAGGGAACGCCGTGGGATATTTACAAGGAGCCGAAGACGCCGTTTGTCGCTTCCTTCATAGGCGAGTCCACCGTGATTTCAAGCGCTGCCGAACTGAAGGGATTTGAGGCAGCGGCTAACAAGAATGCGACGCGCGCATTAATTCGCCCGGAATATATCGAGATTGGAAGCGAGCATGATTTCAGCGTGCTGTCTGCCACGGAGACGGGGATCGTCCGCCATCTGCATTTCCGCGGCAGCGAGTGGCTCGTGGAGGTGGAGGTCAAGGGACATAAACTGATCACCTACCGGTCGCTGGAGAAGGAAACGCTGCAGCCGGGCCAAGAGGTCCGCGTCCTCGTTCACCGGGCATACCTCTTTAACGACGAGCACAGCTGGATCGAGGAAAATCGCCTGAAGGTCGATCCGATGCCGATTATGATCTGATGATTCTAAATAACGAAGGGAAGTGGATTCATGCGGATCTTGAATATGAAACGAACCTCATTCCTGCAAGTGGGCATGGCGCTTCTCTTCAGTTTGCTTATCGCAGGATGTGCCGATGATCAGCCCGTCAATGAAGATGCGATGTCGCAGCCGGGCGAGCGAACGATCGTGCTGGGCGCGTACAGCGTAGCCAGGGATGCCTTGTCCGAGATTATCCCCGCTTTTCAAGCCGAGTGGAAGGCACAGACGGGAGAAACCATTCGTTTTCAGGAATCCTACGAGGCTTCCGGAACACAGGCGCGCGCCATTACGGGCGGGTTTGAGGCTGACGTCACGCTGCTTGCCATGGAAGGGGATGTCGATAAACTCGTCAGGGCAGGGCTCGTCGACAAGGAGTGGAAATCCCAGCCTTATAACGGCATGGTGACACGCTCGATTGTCGTTCTCGGTACCCGCGCAGGTAACCCGAAAGGGATACGGGATTTTGACGATCTGACCCGATCGGACGTCAAGGTGCTGTATCCGAATCCGAAGACCTCGGGCGGGGCGCAGTGGGACATCAACGCGATTTACGGCGCCGGCCTGAAACAATCGGAAGAGAATGGAAAGCGTGATCCTGCCGAAGCGAAAGCCTTCCTTGAAGCGGTTCACCGCAATGTGGAGTCGCTCGATAAAAGCGGGCGGGCTTCGATGGCGGCTTTTGAATACGGGGTCGGGGATGTGATCGTTACGTATGAGAACGAGCTGCTAGCCCGGATTGCCCAAGGCGTCCAGTATGACATTGTTGTACCGCAGCATACGATGCTGATCGAGAATCCGGCCGCAGTCGTGGAGCGGTTTGCGAAGAAACACGGCACTGAGGATGTATCGGCGGCTTTTGTGGAGTACTTGCGTACGCCGGAGGCGCAGAACATCTTCGTGAAGCATGGCTTCCGTCCCGTCGAGGAATCGGTGCATGAACAGACGAAGGAGCGGTTTGCCAACCCGCCGGGGCTGTTCGACATCGAGTATCTGGGCGGATGGGACCAGGTGCGCGAGACGCTGTATTCGAAGCGAGGGGTTTGGTATCAGGTGCTGGCAGGGCTGTGATGCTCGGTGGTATATGGAGCGATTGATAGGTTCATGAGGGGGCGTCGCGTGCTGAGTTGCGTATCATCCATGGCCCGTCGGCGACAAAAAAGAGATAAAGCGAGCCGTTCAGGATATCCTGAACGGCTCGCTTATTTGTACGTACAGAACATTAGCATTCGTCTGAATGACGCCTCCTATTTTGCAAATATGCCACGTATACGGATTATTCCGTACCATCTTGCTCTATACGGTTGCTTTGCGCGCTTCCCATTCTTCTCGCAGAATGCCCATGCGAATGGAGTCGTAATAGACGCCGTCGTAATACCGGCACTTTCGCATACGGCCTTCGAGCTGCATGCCCACCTTTTCCGCACAGCGCATCATTCGCGGATTGCCGGACCAGGTCGTAATGCCGACACGGGCGATGGTGAGGTTTTGGAACAGGCAATCCACCCACAACGACAGTGCTTCCGTACCGTACCCGCCGCTCCAACGGCCCGGGTCATAAATCAGGATGCCGGCTTCCAGCCAGCGCGAGGCCTCATGCTCCCAATAGAACGTGACGATGCCAATCGTTGTGCCCTCGACTTCGATGAGCAGATCGCTCGGAAATTGATCGGTTTCGAAGTCGGCGTTCCACTGCGTTTCAAAAATTTCGTAGGAAATCTGCTTGAGCGGGAAATAAGGGGCGTCGTATTTTTTCCATTCCGGGTTCTTCGTGCCATAGATCAGATTATATAGAACAGGGGTATCCTCGGGTTTCCTGGATCGCAGCGTCACTCTGCTGCCTTCAAGACGAATTTTTTGCATATGTAGAAATTCCTTTCGCTTTGCATGTCTTTTAGGTATGTTGCTGGAACTCATCTATTCATTGTAGCGGTGATGAAGTGGATTGCCAACTGAATTTGGATAAATGATCCTTTATATGAAACATTAGGAGTGTCGATTCCGTCAATAGCAGATAGATCAAAAATCTGGCATTGAAGGGGGACAAGGTGATGCGGAAAAAAAAGATACTCACAGGCCTATGCTTGCTTGTTGGGCTTACCGCCTGCGCTCAGGACAGCGGGATCCAGCCGGGGGAATCGCAGGGCATTGCGCATAAGCAGACCAATGTGAAGGAATTGTCGGCGCAGGAACGCAAAGAGGTATTAGGCAAGGTGGATGCCGGCATGGTGAAAGCGCAGAATGATTTTGGTTTACGGTTGCACCAGGCGTTATCGGATAACCCTGAGTACACGAGCGATAACCTGATTATTTCTCCATACAGCATCACGCAGGCCTTGGCACTGGCTTATAACGGGACCGCGGGCGATACGGCTGCCGAGATGGCCGATATGCTGGGCTGGAGGGGCATGAATGATGCAGGCATCAATGAAGGCAACCGCCAGCTGCGCTCCTTGCTGGAGAACGGAGGCGGCGTCGTGCTGAACGTGGCCAATTCCGTTTGGCACCGGCCAGGTCTTAAGCTGAAGGTGGCTTATGCGGAAGCCGTAAAGGACAGTTACGGTGCGGAGGTCAGGGAGACGGACCTTCAGCGGGAGGACGCGATGCATGCAATTAACCAATGGGTGAAAGACAAAACCAGCGGCATGATCCCTAAGATATATCATGAGCCGCCAGGCGGCGTTGCGGTCCTGATCAATGCCATATATTTCAACGGCGGGTGGACGGATGAATTTGATCCGGCAAATACCGTGGATGAAGAATTTACGCTATCTGACGGCACCACTCAACAAGTCCCGATGATGAAGAGGGAAGATAGATACAGCTATAAAGAAGGAGAGTCCTGGCAGGCCATCCGCATTCCATATGGAGATGGCCGCATGCACATGCTGGTCATCCTGCCGAAGGAATCCTCCACGATCGATAAGCTGCATCGGCAGCTGTGGAAGGATGCGTCCGTCTGGAAAGGCGATTACTCGTTCGAAACGGTTCAGCTCAGTCTGCCCAAGTTTAAGGCGGAGCAGAGCTTCGAGCTTCCGGATGCCCTTAAGAGCCTCGGCATGGTCAAGGCATTCGACGCCGCCGAGGCTGATTTTAGCAAATTGGCCGAACAAGGAGACGGATTTTGGATCGATCATGTCACACACCATACGATTGTCGATGTCAGCGAAAAAGGGACAAAGGCCGCAGCTGTGACAGCGGTGGGAATAACGGAAAGCGCCGAGCCTACCGAGCCGATCGCCATGAAGATCAACCGCCCTTTTTTCTTTGCCATTGAAGATCGGGACACGGGTGCATGGTTATTTATGGGGTCTGTTTTGAAACCGTAGCATATACTATACCAACATGCGCCTGCCATAATTTTCACCCAAAAATAGGCAACTTTGTTATAATGGTCGAATAAGACTAAAATGTATAACAAAGGGAGAATAGGATGTGCCTATGACCATACCGAAGCCGAATTTATTCATAGGTTCTTCCAGAGAGGCCATCAAGTATGCAAGGGCGATCCACGAACAGCTCAAACGCTCCGCCCAAGTGACGCCTTGGTACGGGGGTACGTTCGGGGCGAATATGTATACGATGGAAGCTTTGGAGAAGCAGCTGGCGTCCAGTGATTTTGGTGTGTTCGTCTTTTCTCCGGATGATGTGGCGCTCATTCGAGGCAAACATGTATTTGTTACCCGCGACAACACGTTGTTTGAGATGGGGCTGTACTGGGGAAGGCTCGGACGGCGAAGGGTATACTGCATCATTCCGGATCAGGTAGAGGCAGACAGCAGTTCCGTTCAAGACGTGATCGTTAAGGATTATCACCTACTCTCCGACCTGCAGGGCATTACGCTGCTCGAATACGAGCTTCGAAGCGACGATGATTACAAATCTGCCGTCGATGTCGCCTGCGGACATATTCTGAGCGCGATCGAAACCGAAGGATTCTATAACAACCCGAGCACATTGATTGAACAGAAGGATGCGGAGCTGAGACGCAAGCAAAGCGTGCTGCATTTTTTCTGGGAATATAACCGAAACGTGCATGTGAGCGATGAAGCGGAAAAATATCATGCACTGAGTGAAGCCGTCCGAAACTCCTTGCTCCCGCCGGCTGCAGGGGATTTCCGGGTGACCGGCGCAGCCTTTTGGGGACGAAGGGATGAAGGCATTGCCCAAATTGGGGGTAATGTAGGTAAAGGACGGTATTTCCCGTTCGATGGGAAAAAGGATCATTCGCCAAGCAACCAGTCGATTTACGTGATTGATGTCTATAATAGTGGAAAATGGGCATTTTATCACGAAGAGGAAGTTGCGCAGGTGTATGTGTTCTGCTATCCTTTAGGTGTAAATCATGTATTGTCCGTGCATTTTACGGGACATGAGATTCTTACGGATGAAGATCTCGCGGAGGTTGTGGAACAGAATCGTGAGCTGCTTCGTACCATCAGGCATTTAGTTGGAGGGGATTCGTCGTGAGCAGGAATGAGAAGAAGAGAACGTCAGGTCATCCGCAGGGGTCCGCCAATGGCAGCAGCTGGGTGGTTCGGGGGCCCGTACCGATGATGAGTACGCTGAAATCCCGGAAGCGCTCGGTCAGACGCTCAAGCAAGAGCAGTGTATATGTCGGTCCTTCCGTGGAAGGCGTGGATAAGAAGTACGTCAAGGTCATCAGCGGAGCTGTTGACGATAATAAGCCCTCGTTTGCTTAATGAATTGCTATCATAAACGTATCGTATGGCAGGAATGACGAAAGACCGTCCGGGATGAGCCCGGCGGTCTTTGTTTTTTTCTTCGTGCGCTAATACAATAAAGGGACAAGGTTTGCTTAACCGTGAAGGAATCAATACATAATAATGGGGGATGCGTGTGAGCGGAGATACATTAACTTTTCTGGGAACCGGGGATGCGATGGGCGTCCCGCGGGTATATTGCGATTGCGGGGTATGCACGGAAGCGAGGAGTACGGGCGTGAACCGGCGATTGCGCTCCTCGGCGATGGTGGAGTGCGGCGAAACGTCCTTTATGATCGACTGCGGTCCGGATTGGCGCGTCATGATGGAGGGGCTCGGGATTCGAAAAATGAGCGACATGCTGATTACGCACGCCCACTTTGATCATATCGGAGGCCTTCCGGAATGGAGCGATGCCTGCAGATGGCAGAGGGAAAAAGGCCGGCTATACGCCCCAGCCGAGGTGCTGGACCAGATTGTCCGCCAGTATCCGTGGCTTCCGCGGCAGATGGAGATGACGCCAGTCGATGATGGATTTACATTGGCTGGCTGGGAGATTTCGTGCTGGAAAGTAAACCATGGCAAAAACGGGTACTCCTACGCCTACCGGTTTCAGAAGGACGGGTACACATGGGTGTACAATTCGGATTCGATTGATCTCAGCCCGAAGGAAAAGGAGCCGCTGAAAGGCGTGGATCTCCTGGTGCTGGGAACCAGCTTTGTTCATGAAACCGCCCAATTCGAGACCCGCTCCGTCTATGACATGAAGGAAGCGGCAGAGCTGCTCGCCGAGGTGAAACCTCGCCAAACGGTGTATACCCATATGTCGCATGACGTCGACGTTCGGAAAGAGCTGCCTCTGCCGGAGGGAGTCCGTGTGGCGGTGGCAGGGATGACGGTGAGATTGAATAAATGAAAATATGGAGTAGTTAATCCGGCCATCTGTGCGGACCGACGGCCCCCGTGCGGAGACCTTTAACGTGAAGATGCGGCAGGATTGCCGTTTTAAGCCGCTTGCTGGGATATCTCTCACACAGCTCCGGCCATACCGTATCGTTCAGGGTACAGCAGCTTGAAGCCGGCGTGTTGATACAGCTTGATTCCGGGAACGTCCGTGATGACGGTGACCTCGGCTCCGCTTGGCGCTATTTTTTTCAGGCGGGCGAGCAGTTCGGACACGATCGTTTCTTCAAGCCCTTGATCCCGATAGGATGCCGCGGCCATAACATCTACCAGTTGAAAATACAAAGCGCCGTCGCCGATCACCCTTCCCATACCGATCAGCCGGTCATTGCCGTCCCGGACAAGGACGGAGAGCAGGCTGCGGTTGAGAGCCGTCTCTGCGATCGATTCCTCGACCTCAGGCAGCCCTGCATCGAATCGGAGATCGATATATTCCTTAATCTGTGGAACTTCCTCGGTTATGTGCATATTCATCATTGATCAGCCTCCCGCTGTTAAGAATACGTTCAACTTGCCTCTACACCAACCAATATACTACATTGATGCAAGTGGGAAGCTGCCGGGCGGCGAATTCGCCAGCACTCTTGTTGATGCTGCACAAACCTTATCAGAGCGCTTTAATGTTTTAATTTAAGGTTTGCCAATGGCCCGCGATTCTGGTAAAGTAGGTTCTCAATCGTGGTCGGGGAGGGGACGGCATGCATTACTACAAGCCGAAAGACATCGCCAAAGAGCTGCATATCAGTACGAGTGCTTTAAGGCATTACGAATCTTGGGGAGTGGTGCCCTCACCTGAGCGGAACGAGAAGGGGTACCGTCTATACACGAAGATGCATCTCGCCTACTTCCGGTGTCTGCGGGCCATGTTCCCCGGGTTCGGTTATGCCGTAACCTATGATGTGATTCGCCATATCCAGAAGAGGGAGATGGATGAAGCCCTCTGGCTCGTGAACGGGGAGCAGGTCAAACTGCAGCAGGAAAAGACCATTGCGGACGAAACGCTTGCCCTGCTTGAGAATCCCGGGCTTGACAGCATCAGGGATAAAAAGCTGAAGGCGCATATGACAATCGGCGAAGCTGCCGAATTGACCAACGTGGAGTCGTCCGCCATTCGTCACTGGGAGAAGGAAGGCTTGATCACTCCCGATCGCAACCCCGAGAATGGATATCGGCTGTACAGCCCCTCGCATGTCCGGCAGATTTTGCTGATTCGCTCGCTGAGACGGACCGTATATTACCTGGAGAGCATCAAGGAGATTATTCAGGCCGTGGAGCATCAGAGCATTGAGCAGGCCAAAAAATTGGTCCGCGAAGCGTTGTCGGTCATTCATCAACGAAATCTGCAGCAATTCAACGGCATTCATAAGCTGATGGAGCTGTGCATGGAGGTAGGCTTGCTGGAGTTCGACGATGCGGCTCTTCTGAAGCCGATTCTAACATTTAACCCGGATCGGGAATGATCGACAGGTCGCGGCGGCCTTGCGCTTCCCAAGGAAACGGTTTGGGCGCCGCATTGGCCCGGTTTATGGACAGGAACAAGCCCCCATGGATATCATGGAGGCTTGTTTGCGCAGCTAGTTATTTTTCGTATTAACCTTGGTTGAGCACGAATTTATCAATGACATGCTTCACGCCGTCTTCGTTATTCCCCAACGTAACGTAATCGGCAATCGCCTTAAGCGGCTCAATCGAATTGCCCATAGCGACGCCAAGTCCGGCTGCCTCCAGCATTTCGTGGTCGTTCCAGGAGTCGCCGACAGCGATGGTTTCCTTGAGGTCGCAGCCAAAATGATCGGCCAGGAAGGTCAGCGCATGTCCCTTCGTGCCTTCCTTATGCATGAACTCCAGAAAATGCGGCTTGGATTTGGTAATATGCACTTCATCGCCGAGCAGCTCGCGGAATATAGGGATCAGTTCATCGAGATAGTCGGGATCGTCAATAATGAGCATTTTCGGTGTCGGTTTCCGAACCATCGTCATAAAATCAGGCTCGATATAATAAGGCGTCCGGTTCAGGGCGCAGTAATCGATCAGCTTCTGATTCTCTTCGCGGGCATACAGCTTGTCATCGATGTAGGTTTGCAGATGCAGATTGTGCTCCACGCAGTATTCAAACAGCTTTACGGCAGCGTCGACGGGAACGAAGCGTTCGTAGAGAACCTTTTCGTCGAGCAGATTTTTGATCAAGGCACCTTGGTAGGTGATGATGGGAACGTTGAGTCCGGTTTGACGGGCAATCGCCTGGGCTGACGCATAGGCACGTCCGGTTGCCAGCGTCACGACGACGCCGTGGGCGACCGCTTGCTCAAGCGCCTGCTGGACGCCTGGGGTTACTTCCTTATCGTCATTGATCAGGGTGTCGTCAATGTCGATGGCCATCAATTTGTAAGTTGTCATGGGTATCTCTCCTTTTTGATTCTGTCTCTGTCTTTAACTCTATTGTACCTTCTGTGGCGCAGACTTCAATTCCGCAATCACCATTCCCGCCAAAATGCACAGGCAACCGATGCCGCCGAAAAGCGTAAGCCGTTCTCCGGCAAACAGAATTCCCGTCAGTGCCGCGAATACGGGCTCCGTTGCATAGATGATGGCTACCCTGGACGGCGTCGTGTATTTTTGGCAGACGGTTTGGATCCAGAAGGCGAATGCGCTGGTAGGGCCGATGGATACAGCGAGCGCCCACAGCACGTTCGGCTCGGTCAGCTTCTCCATCAGATCCGCTGCATGGCCCACATGTTCGGTTAAAGCGGAGGCTATCAGGCTGAATACCCCAACGACGGCCATCTGGAGCGCTGCCAGCAGCAGGGAGGGATATCGGCCGGCATAAACGCCCGTATAACCGATATGGAGCGCAAAACCGATGGCGCAAACGAATACGAGCACATCGCCCTTGTTCAGGCTCATGCCGGATCCGGCGAAGGTGAGCAGGTACAGGCCCGCTGCAGCAAGCAAGGCGCTGATCCAGGTGAATCTGGAGATGGAGTGCTTTAACAGCGCGTAAGATATGAAAGGCACCAGCACGACGGACAAGCCGGTAATGAAACCTGCATTGGACGTGGTCGTGTACAGAAGGCCCGCCGTTTGAAAGGCATAGCCGATAAACAAAAAAAGACCGAGCAGGCAAGCATGCAGCAGCATCCTGCCGGATATTAGCTTCCACTGATTCCGGTAAAAGAGGGTGATGATCAATGCGAGGAGCAGGGCCGCTCCCAGAAAGCGGGCCGAATTAAAGGCCATAGGCGGGAGGACGCGCACCGCATACTGAACGATGAGGAACGTGGAGCCCCACATCATGGCCACCAGAAGCAGGCTGATGTCGGCGATACGTGAGCGATTCACTAGGTAGTCATCCTTTCCGATGATGCGAAACTCAAATTGCAGCTTCCCGTACTTTCGTCCCCGGGCGTAAGGCATGGGCAAGTGATCAAATTGTATCCCATATGAGCGGATCGGACAACCATTTTTAAGCCTGCAAAAGTGGAAGGGGTAGACAAAAAGAGGATGATTTTGCTATACTAATGAACCGAACGTATATTCTCATGACCCTGGGCTATCGGACGTGGAGATCGGCAAGAGATCCATCGATTCCATAGTCAGCATTGAGCTTAGAAAGGAAGAATGTCATCATGATGGGCAGAGCTCATTTGATTATCAGCACAGGGGTCACGTTATCCGTCATGGGCATGAGCGGAGTGCCTGTCACGCTGCCTGCCGCGGCAGTGGCTTTGGTCAGCTCGCTGCTTCCCGACATCGACGAGCCCAACTCCCTGCTGGTGCGCAAGGCGATTCCTTCCGGGCTGCTGCGAATTCTACAGCTGGCGATGATTGGCGCCGCCATATTCGTCGTATTCTACGGCAAGGAGTATGCGCCTTGGAATATCGCCCTGGCCGGGCTGATCGGGGTTGTTTCGTACCTGCCGAGCCGGACGCTGCGCCATGTCGTCATGTTCCTGATCGGCTTGGGACTGATTTCCTTCGGGCAGGGCTTCAGCCCATGGAATACGATCGCAGGCAGCGTGCTGATTGCAGGCTCCTTGGTGACCCATCGGGGGTTAACCCATACCGTCTATGCCGCAGCCGGATGGACGGGCTTGCTGTATTTTGCGTCACAGGGCAAGATCGGCGGGGAAAGCCTATGGTTTGCCGGCGGTTTATCCTACTCGATTCATTTGCTCGCAGATGCGCTGACCAACCGCGGAATCCGTCCGCTTCCTCCGTTCAAATGGAGAATCAAGCTGAAGATCATGAGCACCGGAAGCAAATGGGGACGCACGGTAGAGAATGCCTGCATTGTGCTGACGCTGGCCCTTTTTTGGTACGTGTTTATGGCTTCTTAAATCCGGGATATGCAGTTTTACAATGAAAAAGCCTCCCGCCCTTATGCAATGCATACGGGGCGAGAGGCTTATTTAGATTTCAGTCGGATCTATTCCTCAAGAAAGATGAGGCCGATCAGATCGTCGAGCTCGAGGTTGCCGAAGTAATGCTTGACGTCGATGCCGGATAGCGCGGTGCGCACCGCCGTTTCTTCGTACCGTTTGCCGCGAAGCAGATTCTCGATATCCGCAACATCGCCGACGCCGAAGAAATCGCCGTAAATTTTAATCTCTCCGATATGCCCTTCACGGATATCCATGCGGATATCGATGATGCCCACCGGGAACTTCCTCGCATGCTTCACGTTGCTCTCAGGGGACAGCCCGTAGTTCCAATCCCAATTCTGGTAGCGTTCCTTCGAAATCTGGTTGATGATCTCCCAATCCTTCTCCTGAAGCACGTATTGCGGTACTTGATCCGGTTCCATCCCGAAGATCGAGCGAAGCAGCTCCGCGCGGAACTGTTCAATGGTCATGTCGGTGCCAAGCAGCTCCTTGATGTTCGCTACGCGGCTGCGCACGGACTTGGTGCTCTTGGATTTGAACTTTTCCGGATTGGCATTCAGCGAGGCCTGCACGTCATCCAGATTCAGATCGAACATGAGCGTGCCGTGGCTGAACATGCGTCCCCGCGTCGAGAACTGAGCGTTCCCCGAAATTTTCTTCTCGCCGACCTGCAGGTCATTCCGGCCGCTGAGCTCGGCTGGCACGCCCATCTTTTGCAGGAAGTCGATGACCGGCTGCGTGAACTTCAGGAAGTTGTGGAACGACTGGCCGTCGTCCTTCGTAATGAAGCTGAAATTCAGGTTGCCGAGATCGTGGTACACGGCTCCGCCGCCGGACAGCCGGCGCACAACCTGGATGTTGTTGTCGCGAACGTATTCCTGGTTGATCTCTTCGATCGTATTCTGATGCTTTCCGATGATGATGGAAGGCTTGTTGATATAAAAGAGAAGGTAGCTCTCGTCCATGGACAAGTGCTTAAGCGCATATTCTTCAATCGCTAGGTTGATGGATGGGTCGTGAATCCCCTGATTATCGATAAATAGCATAGCATCCTCCGTCGTCACAATTCAAAATGTGGTGCTTCCAGACTATTGTAAACCAATTTGAAGGCAGAGACAAAGCATTCCATGTTGACGAGTCAGGGACGGTAGCGACATAATGATGGCATTACATAAAGGCAGGGCTTGCAAGAACCATGGGCATGGAACGGGAGGAACCCTTATGAGCGATAATAACCAACCTTTGATCGAGGTGTACGGACACGGCGGGGACGTGGAGACGGCGGCGGCTGCATATGGAAGGGCAGCCTCGGCTTTTCTGGATTACAGCGCGAATATTAACCCGCTAGGACCGCCCCAAGGGGTCATGGCAGCCTTAGAAGAGGGGATGAGCGCGGTGATTCGTTATCCGGATCCGGGGCACCGCGAATTCAAGAGGCTGCTTGCGGAGGAATTGGGCACCGATGCCCGGTGCATTCTTGTCGGAAATGGAGCTGCAGAATGCATGGCATTGCTGCTGCTGGGCCTGCAGCCCCGAACGGTCGGCGTGGTCGATCCTTGTTTTTCCGAATACCGGGAATTGTCCTTGAAATTTGGTTCGGACATCCGCTCCGTGTGCGGGGAGCCGGAGCGGGACTGGCGTGCGGACAAGGCGGATATGATGGAGCTGATCGCCTGCACGGATCTCGTATTTGTGGGACAGCCGAACAATCCGAACGGGGTTCAGTACAGCCTGGAGGATATTCGCGAGCTGGCGGCATGCGCTGAGCAAGAAGGGACCTGGCTGGTGCTGGATGAGGCCTTCATCGATTTCGTTCCGCCGGAGGACAGACAGACATTGATGCCGGAACTGCAGGACTATCCGCGGACGATCATTGTCCGGTCGATGACCAAGTTTTATGCGATACCGGGCCTGCGGCTCGGGTTTACGGCTGCCCACCCCGACGTGATACGCGCCATGGCAGGCAAACAGGTGACGTGGAGCGTCAATGGACTGGCGCTGCTTGCGGGAGAGGCTTGTCTTGGCAGCGGCAGGGAATATGAACTGGACACGCTGCAATTGATTCGCGTGGAACGCGAGAAGCTGATACATGGTTTACGAGCGCTGGGGCTTGACGTTACGCCGGGGGAGGCCAATTTTCTGCTGATGGAGCTTCCGCGGCCTTGGAATGCAGGGACGTTCCAGCAGGAAATGGGCAGGCGGGGCGTGCTCGTCCGCAGCTGCGCCATGTACCCGGGCCTCGGTGAGCGCCACATCCGGTTAGCCGTTAAGGATGCCGGATCTAACGACAGACTGCTGGCGATAACCGCGGAGGTCCTTGGAAATCCTTCTGCTGACGCGACTTAGGGATTTCTAGCAGCAGATCCATATGAAGAACGCTACAGGTACAGTTGGTTCAGATATTTAAGGAGCAGGGAGAGAAAAAGACATGGCAGTACCTTTTCTGAAAGGCAGCAATCGTCCATATAACTCGGATGCATGGCCAGGAGCCATCGTGTCCTTGGATTCGGAGCAGCAGCATCCGCATATTCGGATCTCGCTTCCGAGTCCGGCTGCGTCCATAAGCAGCGCCATATACGGCGGCGGTTTTCTGCACTTGGACCATATCGTGAACCGTTATGTCGACAAGCATTACGATTGCAGCGATCCGATAAACGATATGGTTAGCTTTATGGCTGGGCACGGCTATCCGGCCGATTCCACGGCAGGATTGATGACGGCGGTAAAACTGAAATATGCCTCCATTCGGGAGGCTCGGGGCGAGCAAGCTTCCGTTCTATGCTGTACTACCGCGGGCGTGGGCAATGCAGCCCGCGCCGGGTCGAGCCGTACGACCTTCGCGGCTTACCAGCCTGGCACGATTAATGTCGTGCTGGTGGTGGACGGAAGGCTGACGCCGGCTTGCATGGTGAACGCCATGCTGACGGCAGCCGAAGCGAAAGCCGCGGCGCTGCATGACCTGGGGGTGAAGGATCATGAAACCGGGGCCGCCGCCACGGGGACGACGACGGATGCGATGGTCCTTGCGGTCAGCGGCAATACAGCCTTTGGCGTGAACCATCATTATGCCGGAACCGCGACCGATCTGGGCGGCATGATCGGACGTCTTGTCTACGACAGCGTCACGGAGAGCATCGCCGCCGAAAGAGAAGATCGGATATGACCGCCGTATGGGTCATATGGGCGGCGGTGGCGCTGGACCTGCTGATCGGAGATCCGAGATGGCTGCCGCATCCCGTCATCGGCATGGGGAAGGCGATCCGCCGGGTCGAAGGATGGATTCGCCAGCGGACGACTTCCGCTCAGGGACTGAAGCGGGCGGGGATATTGCTGCCGGTGATCGTGGTCGGCGGCTCCTTCGTGCTGGCATGGCTGCTGCTGGAGCTGTGCCAAGCGATTCATCCTTGGCTTGCCTGGGGTGCGGAGATCGTTCTCATTGCGACTACGATTGCGATCAAGGGGCTGCGCGAGGCAGGATTGGAGGTCTACGGCCATCTTCGTTCCGGGAATATCGCCGAGGCCAGGCAAGCGCTCAGCATGGTGGTCGGGAGGGACACCGCTCATCTGGATGAGCCGGAAATTGTGCGGGGGACGGTGGAGACGGTTGCGGAAAATATCGTGGACGCGGTCATCGCTCCGCTGTTTTTTGCCCTGATCGGAGGGGCGCCGCTTGCGTTGGCCTACCGCGCCGTGAATACGCTGGATTCCATGGTCGGTTATAAAAACGAGAAGTACCTGCATTTAGGCTGGGCCTCCGCCCGGCTCGACGATCTCGCCAATTGGATACCGGCACGCCTGACCGCCGGGCTGTTGACCATCGCGGCGGCGATGTTCTCGCTGCAGTGGAAACAAGCGATCAAGATGGTTAAACGAGATGCGCGTAAGCATCCCAGTCCGAACAGCGGCTTCCCGGAATCGGCCGTTGCCGGTGCCCTGGGGATTCGCCTGGGAGGCGAAAATTCGTACCAAGGCGTGATCTCGTTCCGGGCTTACATGGGGGACCCCGACCGACCGCTCGAAGCGGAGGATATCCGGGTGACAAACCGTCTGCTTGTGGGCGTATCGGTTTTGTTTACGATGCTGGGTACCGCGGTGCTCGGACTTGCTGCCGCGGCAGGAGGAAGCCTATGGATATGAGGATCAGCCTGCATCTGGTGCGTCACGGCCGCACGTTGTGGAACGAGGAGCGCCGTTATCTCGGCCATGAGGATCAGGGAATTCTGGCTGAGGGAAAGGAACAGCTCCTCCCGCTGCGGGAGGAACTTCGCTGCAGGCATTTTGTCCGGATCTATTGCAGCGATCTCCTCCGCTGCCGGCAGACGCTCAATGTGATCTTATCGGATTCAAAAAGGGGTGCTGTTCCTGATGATGGCATATTGGGCCAGTTTATGACGGGCGTACGATATGACCCACGGCTGCGCGAACTGGATTTCGGGGATTGGGAAGGAAAGACCTACGAGGATTTGAAGACGGATTCCCTCTACCGGCGCTGGATCGATAACCCTGCGGAAGTTACGCCGCCCAGCGGGGAGAGCTGGGAAGCTTTCGGTTCCCGCGTCCAGGCCTTTTTGTCGGGATTGCATTTGGATGTGAAGGAATTATTGCATATGGAGGAAGCTCCGGATCCCCTTTCGCAGGCAGAGGCAGAGGCAGAGGCCAGGCGTGGTGATGATGGCCGAGGAACGCTCGCTGAAGGAGTTGACGTGCTTGTGGTCACCCACGGCGGCGTTATTCGGGAGATGGCAGCGGCTACCGTGCCGGATACGGAATTCTGGGCGACGTCGGTTATGCCGGGCGAGGTTCTCAAGCTGCAGCTGACATGGGACGGAGCGAGCTGGCGGGGCGTACGGTTAAGCGAATAAAACGAAAACGTATGATTTCGGTCGGAATAGGCGATAACGGGCTAAATCGGTGTCATGACGCAATCGAAACGCCCGAAACTTTCAGTTGTAAGGGGATGGTTTATCGCCTATAATCTTGTGCAGAGAAACCATGCTTGGCCTATCATCCATAAATTCATATGATTTGCGAGGGTCCCGGACAGAGGGCGTTATTGTTTTCTGCCGGGTTAATAGGGAAGCCGGTGCAAGTCCGGCACGGTCCCGCCACTGTGAAGCAGGGACTTTTCCATATGCCACTGAGCCTTAGCGCTTGGGAAGGCGGAGAAGTCGTTACAACCTGCAAGTCAGGAGACCTGCCCTCAGCGAATGAAAGACGGTCCTTCGAGGAGAGGATTACGTTTACCGGACGCATGGAGCCATGCGGACGGAAGTTTAAGGCGCCATCGTTGAACGGTTATCCCGGCGTCCTTATGATACAAACGTAATCCCTGAGTCCTTGTCATCGAGGAATCGGGGATTTTTGCTTCTTAGGGTATGAAGATTGAACGTTTCTTACCAGTTAAGGATCGGTCGAAGGAATTTAGACACGCCTGCGCCAGGTTCTCAATTATGTTTAGGGGGATTCCAAGAGATGAAAGCATTAAACAAAACATGGTCCGTACTTCTGGTAGCCATACTGATGGCCCTGGCCTTGATCGGCTGCGGCGGCGAAGAAGCCGCGCCGAAGGATGCGACGCCGCCGGCACAGCAGCAAGAGCAGAATAACGAAGCGCCGGCGGATTCGGCGGAAGAGCTTAAGACCACGTATCCGCTGACCGTCAAGGATTCAACGGGCGTTGAAATGACGTTTGAGAAAGCGCCGACCAAGATTGCGTCCCTGACTCCGTCCGAGACGGAAAAACTGTTTGCATTGGGACTGGATGAGGAGATCGTTGGCGTATCCGATAACGACGATTACCCCGAAGCGGCCAAATCCAAGCCTAAAATGGGCGGGTTCCAGGTGAATGAAGAGGCGATCATCGCAGCCGACGCCGATGTGGTATTCGCGGCTTCGATGAATGCCCAGAATGCCGAGAAATTGCGCGAGCTTGGCGTTACGCTGTTCGTCAACGATCCGAAAACCATCGATGCGGTGATGGAGAACATCGAGCTGATCGGTCAAATTACGGACCGTCAAGCCGAGGCGAAAGCGGTCGTCGATCAGATGAAGCAGGAATTGGCTGCCGTTACGGAAGCCGTGAAATCCGTGAAGGATGAAGACAAGAAGAAAGTGTACGTGGAGTTCTCTCCGGGATGGACCGTCGGCAAAGGCGAGTTCATGGATGAGATCATTACCGCAGCTGGCGGCGTCAATGCAGCCGGCGATGCGGAAGGCTGGTTCGAAATCAGCGAGGAGAACATCATCGCCGCGAACCCGGACGTTATTCTGTACACGGACGATGTGGTGGACGAAGCCACCAAGAAAACATTGGATCAGCTGATCAAGGAGCGCGGCGGCTGGGATCAGATCGAAGCCATCAAGAACGATCAGGTCATTTCCGTGGATGCCAATCTGCTCAGCCGTCCGGGCCCGCGCGTGACGCAAGGACTGATGGAAGTGGCGAAGGCCGTTTATCCGGAATTGATGAATCCATGAGTAAAAAACTTGCAGGATTCGGTGCGGCCGGCCTGATCCTTTTACTGCTGACCTTGGTTGTCAGTCTCGGAATCGGCTCCGTTCACCTGCCTGTGAGAGAGATTGGAGCGATGCTGCTGCACCGGCTGCCGGGAATCGGCGATTCCATCGTTCCAGGCTGGGAAGCTTCCTCCGAGCAAATCCTGATGAAGGTGAGATTGCCGCGGATCCTGCTCGGGATGCTTGTTGGAGCCTCCCTGGCGGTGGCCGGGGCCGCCTTTCAAGGCGTGCTTCGCAATCCGCTGGCGGATCCGTTTACGCTCGGTGTGTCCTCGGGTGCTGCGCTTGGCGCGGCATCCCTGATTTTTTTCGGAATGGAATATTCCTTTGCCGGAGGTTATACACTGCCGGTTGTAGCGTTTCTGACCGGAGCAGGCACCCTATGGGCCGTTTTGCTGCTGGCAAGGGATCAAGGAAAACTGCCGATCCATGGGCTCATCCTGTCCGGGGTGGTGATGCAGTCGTTTCTGGGCGCCGTCGTTTCGTTTCTGACGGTGATGTCCAAAGATACGGTGAACCAAATCCTGTACTGGACGATGGGAAGCCTGAGCATGCGCGGATGGTCGTATACGGCCATCCTTTTCCCGTATTTTGCTGCGGGTTTCGTATATCTATGGAGCAGGTCGCGGGCGCTTAACATTTTGTCGCTCGGGGAACGGCAGGCCGCTCATATGGGATTGAATGTCGATCGTCTGAAGACCAGCGTACTGATCGTCGCTACCCTGCTTGCCGCGGCAGCCGTATCGGTTTCCGGCGTGATCGGGTTCGTCGGGCTTGTAGTACCGCATATGATTCGGCTGATCACCGGCTCCGATTACCGCGTGATTGTTCCCCTGTCGGCGCTGGGCGGCGCGATTTTCATGGTTTGGTGCGATACGGCAGCACGCTCCGTCTTGGCGCCGACGGAAATCCCGCTCGGGGTGGTCACGGCATTCATAGGCGCTCCGTTCTTTGCTTATCTGCTGTACCGGAACAAAAAACGGCGCAGGGAGGGGTTATCATGATTACGGCCCAAGGGCTTGGCAAAGCCTATGGCAAGGCGTCGATTCTATCCGGGGTGGACCTTCACATTGCCGAAGGGGAATGGTGGGGGATCATCGGACCGAACGGCAGCGGCAAGTCCACCCTCATGCAGCTGTTATCCGGCGTGGAGAGTCCTACGGAAGGAAGCGTGACGCTTCTGGGCAAGGAGCTTGGACGCTATAACCGGAAGGCACTGGCCCGAATCGTGGCGGTGCTGCAGCAGGAGGGACTCGACCCTACCGATTTTACCGTCCGGGACGTGCTGGAGATGGGGCGATTCCCGTTCTTGAACTGGCTTGGCCGTGAGGATAAGGATGCGGCCCCGCTTATCGAGGCCGTTATTCGAAAGCTGGATCTGAACGGCCTGGAGGAGCGCCGGCTTACCGAGTTAAGCGGAGGACAGCGCCAGCGTGTCGCTTTGGGCAAGGTGATGGTCCAGGAGCCTTCGCTGCTGATGCTGGACGAACCGACGACCTATCTGGATATCCGCTATCAGCTTCAGTTCATGGATATGGTGGCGGAGTGGCGGAACTCGTCCGGCATAACGGTGATCAGCGTACTGCATGACCTCAATCTGGCGGCTCAATTCTGCGATAAACTGCTGGTTCTGGATCAGGGACGGATCGCAGGGGCGGGCAAGCCGGAGGACGTGCTGACGGCAGCTTATATCCGACGGATTTTCCGGGTGGAGCCCTCCATCGTGACCCATCCCGAGAATGGGGCTCCGCAGGTGCTGTTAACGGCGAACAGCACCTGGTCCTAAAGCGGTGTTGCCGCAGGTTCAGCCGCGTTGTAAGATTTAGGAGCAAGAGGAAGGAGGCCGTTTCATTGACGGATACACTCACAAGTCGTTTGAAGGGAATTACCGCTAACATTAAACCGCTGGATGCCGAAGCGCAGGCGGAAACCGCCGCCTATTTGGATACGTTGACGAAACCTCCGGGCAGTTTGGGCAAGCTGGAGTCGCTGGCGATCCAATTAGCGGGAATCACGGGGAAAATGAAGCCCTCGTTTACCAAAACATCCGTGGTTGTCATGGCTGGCGATCATGGGGTGTGTGATGAAGGAATCAGCGCATTTCCGGCCGAGGTGACGCCCCAAATGGTGATGAACTTCCTGAATGGAGGGGCGGCCGTTAACGTGCTGGCCCGTCAAGCGGGGGCAGACGTTCATTGCGTGGATATCGGCGTAGCGACCGAGCTGACCCATGAGAGGCTCCTGTCCCGGAACATTGGCAGAGGAACCGCCAATATGGCCAAAGGACCCGCAATGACAAGGGAAGAAGCGCTGCAATCCGTAGTGACCGGAGCTGAGGTGGCGGCAGAGCTGGTTAAACAAGGCACGCAGATGTTCGTAACCGGAGAGATGGGCATCGGGAACACGACGCCAAGCGCGGCTATTTTCTCGGTTCTGTCCGGCAAGCAGCCATCCGAGGTTGTGGGACGAGGAACCGGCGTGACGGATGAACGGCTGAACCATAAGATTCGGGTTGTGGAACGGGCGATACAAGTCAATGCGCCTCATGCCGCCGACCCGCTCGACGTGCTGGCCAAAGTCGGGGGCTTCGAAATCGGCGGATTGGCCGGATTGATTCTGGGGGCGGCTGCTCATGGATGTCCTGTCATCATTGACGGATTCATATCCAGTGCCGCGGCGTTGGTTGCCAAATCGATCTGCCCGGATGCCCTTCCTTATATGATTGCTTCCCATGTTTCGCATGAACAGGCGCATGTTCTTCTGCTGAAAGAGCTGGGACTCCAGCCGATGCTTCAAATGGACATGCGTCTTGGCGAGGGGACGGGCGGTGTGCTGTGCCTTCATCTGGTCGAGGCGGCGTGCAGGATCGTGAACGAGATGGCGACGTTTGAGAGCGCCGGCATCAGCGGAGGAGCCGTATGAGTCATCGTGGAAGCGTGTTGGTTACGGGCGGAGCGAGGAGCGGGAAGAGCTCGTTCGCGGAGAAGCTGTGCATGAAGCGCGCCGATTCCGGTACCTATATAGCGACTGCGCAAGCCTATGACGATGAGATGCGGGAACGGATCCGTATTCATCAAGACCGCAGGCAGGATACAGCCTATGGTTGGCAGACGGTGGAGGAGCCTGTCGCTCTGCCCGAATTGCTGGAAACGCTCGGCCAGTCTGCCTCGGACGCCCCTGCGGTGGTAGTGGATTGCCTGACGCTGTGGCTTACGAACGTGCTGCTGCAGGCCGAACCTGAAGGCACGACCGTCATGGAAGAGCGGCTGGGGCTTCAAATCGGCAGGCTGGCAAGAGCGGTTCAGGTATACCCGGGCATGGTTATATTGGTAACAAACGAAGTGGGTTCAGGGATTGTACCCGAATATCCGCTGGGCCGGATTTATCGCGACTGGGCAGGGATCATGAATCAACGACTGGCCCAGGTCTGTGACGAGGTATTTCTGGTGACCGCGGGAATTCCA
Source organism: Priestia sp. BR_2 (assembly GCF_041954005.1). Classification (NCBI taxonomy): domain Bacteria; kingdom Bacillati; phylum Bacillota; class Bacilli; order Caryophanales; family Bacillaceae; genus Priestia; species Priestia sp. BR_2. The sequence goes on from NZ_JAVFHM010000294.1 coordinate 338,773, forward strand.
ATGGAAATCAAGAGCAGGGAGTATCGGATATGAGCAAGATGATCGAAGCGGCTGAGGCCGCTTTTCAATTTTTATCGAGGCTTCCCGTGCGGAGGGAAATTCCCTTTACACCCGAAGTTCAACAGCGGAGCGTCGTTTTTTATCCTTTCGTAGGGGCAGTCATAGGTGCTATCGTTGCCGTATTGGGACTGGGCTTAAGCTTTGTGCTGCCTTCCTTTCCTGCTGCCGTCATCCTGCTGGCTGCATGGGTAGCGTTAACCGGAGGGCTTCATCTCGATGGCTGGATGGACAGCGCGGATGCGCTGCTGAGCCATCGGTCGCGCGAACGAATGCTTGAAATTATGAAGGATAGCCGGGTAGGCGCGATGGGGGTCATGGCCTGCATGCTGCTGCTCCTTCTGAAAGCTTCCTTAATCATGTCCGTTTGGGATTTGTCTGAGGGGGTATGGAAGCAAGAAGCGTGGCTGCTGGTGCTCGCTCCGGTCTGGAGCCGCTGGTTTATGGTCCACGCCATGTATCGATGGCCGATGGCACGGGGAAGCGAGGGGCTGGCAGCTTTGTTTCACGGACTGTCCGTTAGAAGGAGGTCGCTGGCAGGCATAGTCGCGATCCTGTTAACGCTGGTCGTCATAGGCCTTCTCTGGTGCACGACAAGCACACTGGATCTTGCTTCGATCGGAATCGGAGGGATCCTCGTCATCCCGTTGGCAGCCTGGGCCGTTGGAAGTTTGACGGCCGAACGGATGAGCCGAAGACTCGGGGGATTGACGGGAGATACCTATGGGGCGTTGAATGAATGGATTGAAACGATTGTGTTAATTTTGGTAGTTCTCCTTTTGAAGTTTACATGATATGATAGTAGAGCAATGCAGTGGTATTCCGATCAACATAGTCGACATAATTCACGTCAACAGAAAAATAACGTTTTTGACAGGAATTTTCTCAAACGGGTAATGATATGTTTAGAGTGGGCTATGAAATGGATATGAATACATACTAGCGCACTTATGACATGAGGATGACGCAGTATATCCTTATTTATAGAATGGGAGGAATCATTAGGATGGAAACGCTTTGGGTTATCATCAATGTCCTTGTTCTGATTCTGCTGGTCGGTATTTTGTACTGGATGCAGAGAAAGCATTACTCGTTTACCAAACGCGTGTTTGCCGGACTTGGACTGGGTGTGTTGTTCGGAGTGGCACTGCAGCTCATCTACACTTCGACCTCCGATGTGGTGGTGAAATCCACCGATTGGTTTAATCTGGTTGGCTACGGTTATGTCAGACTGCTGCAGATGATGGTCATTCCGCTGATCATGGTGTCGATCATATCGGCCATCATGAAGCTGAAGGGCGGAAAAAACCTGGGCAAAATGAGCGGAATGATCATTACGGTGCTGCTTCTGACGACGGCGGTAGCCGCAGCTGTCGGAATTACGACCGCGCTGGCTTTCGATTTGTCCGCCGTCAATATTCAGGGCGGCGCTGCCGAGGAGCAGCAGGGCGCGCTGCTGCAAGAACGGCTCGGGGATGTCGAGGGCCGTACGCTGCCGCAGCAGATTCTGGATTTCATTCCGAGCAATCCGTTTGCCGACATGACGGGAGCACGAAGAACTTCGACGATTGCGGTCGTCATATTCTCGGCATTCATCGGGATCGCCGTTCTCGGGTTGGACCGTAAAAACAAGGAGCAGGCGGAGACCTTCCGCAACATGATCTCCGCCGTATACGGCGTGGTCATGCGTATCGTGACGCTGGTGCTTCGTCTGACGCCTTACGGGATTCTGGCGCTGATGGCCAAAACGATCGCCACGACCGATCTTGCGGTGATCATGAATCTGATCGATTTCGTTCTGGCTTCATACGTGGCCTTGATCGCCATGTTCATTATCCATCTGGTGCTGCTGGCGATATTCGGGTTCAATCCGTTCAAGTACGTCAAGAAGGTATTCCCGACGCTGACCTTTGCCTTTACGTCGCGTTCCAGCGCGGCTACGATCCCGCTTAACGTGCAGACCCAGAACAAAAAGCTGGGCGTCTCGGAAGGCATCGCGAACCTTTCGGCATCGTTTGGCGCCACGATCGGGCAGAACGGCTGCGCGGGCATTTATCCTGCCATGCTGGCCGTCATGATTGCCCCGACGGCCGGCGTGGATCCGACGTCGTGGTCGTTCATCCTGACCTTGATCGTGGTCGTTATGATCAGTTCCTTCGGCGTGGCGGGTGTCGGAGGCGGAGCTACCTTCGCATCGCTCATCGTTCTCTCCACGATGAACCTGCCGGTTGCCTTGGCAGGCCTGTTGATTTCCGTCGAGCCGCTGATCGATATGGGACGGACGGCACTGAACGTGAATGACTCCATGACGGCCGGCGTGATTACCGGGAAAGTCATGAATGAAGTGGATAAAGACGTGTATAACGACGACAACATTGAACTGGATATGGTTCAGGCATAATGAACGCATCCAGGGGAGCCATCTTGCAGGGAGTGTTTCTGCCTTCAAGGTTGGCTCTTCTGCGTGAATAGAGAAAGCCCGAATACCGTAAGTGAAACGGTGATTCGGGCTTTTTTTCATGCTGAACATGATTTATCCGATGACGGTCAGTTCTTTCGGGAAGGAGGTCAGCACCTCGACGCCATCGCCGGTCACGATGACATCGTCCTCGATTCGAACGCCGCCGACGCCTTGCAGGTAAATGCCGGGCTCGATGGTGAAGACCGCCCCAGGCTGCAATATGTCCTGATTCAACCCGTGAACGGACGGATATTCGTGGACATCCATGCCAAGCCCGTGACCCAGGCGATGTACGAAGGCATGGCCGTAACCTGCGCCGTCAATCACATTGCGTGCCGCTTGGTCGATCGAGCCATAGGTCACGCCGGGTTTGACGGCCTGAATCCCGGCCAGATTCGCAGCAAGAACCGTCTCATAGATGTTAACGGCTTCCGGCTTCAGATCGCCTACCGCAAAGGTACGGGTAATATCCGACGCATAACCGCCGGCGTATACTCCCAAATCGAACATGAGCAGATCCCCTGCTTCGATTCGGCGCGCACCCGGAACGCCATGAGGCAGGGCGGTGTTGGGGCCGGATAATACCATCGTGGCGAAGGAGGGCGCGTCCGCGCCAAGCTTTTTCATCAAGTATTCCAGTTCCGCGACAAGCTCCAGCTCGCTGACGCCGATTTTTACCCGGGCCAGGCCTTGCGTCAGAACTTCTTCGACCAGCCTCACCGCATTCTTGATGATCTTCACTTCCTCGGCAGACTTTCGAATCCGAAGATCCCGCAGCGCAAGGCCGACATCTTCGATGCGGTCCGCGTTCACATGCTGCCGCAGCTGTTCATAGCGGGAGACGGTCAGCTGATCCTTCTCCAGCGCCAGCGTTCCGGCGGTGCCTTGAATCTGTTCCTTAAGCAAAAGGTAAGGGTTATCGGTATCCTGATGCGTGACAATGTTCTTCACGGTTGAAGCGGCCTCGGCCGCATTCGCGTCCAATGCCGGCACGATCAGCACCGGATCATTGGCGGAGGAGAGGAGCAGGCCGAGAAAGCGCTCATGGGGATCGCTCGCAAAGCCGGTCAAATAATAAACATGCTTGGGGTCTGTCACCAGGACATGATCCCAGCCCTGATCCTTCATGGATAACAGCAAACTTTGCAGTCGTTCGTTCATCCTGTTCATTCCTTTCTTTACTCAAAACGTTCATCATGCCGTTAATGTAAGGGTATCGCGTTCCATCGCGTAAGTAAAGTTTTCCACGTGAATGAATCGCGGCTTGAGAAAATAGAAGCGTTTTTCCGTTACCTCTTGTACAATAGAACTCGTAATAAAGACATCTATTCGGAGGTAGAACATCGTGACGCATCCATACCGTATCGATTATGCCGTCAAAGAGGATTTGCCGGCCATTGTGGACATTTACAATTCAACGATTTCAAGCAGAAAAGTAACGGCCGATCTGGAGCCGGTCACGGTGGAGAGCCGCATACGCTGGTTTGAAGAGCATAGCAACGATTTTCGCCCTCTTTGGGTCATGCGATCTGATGACGGGCTGGTTGCGTGGATGAGCTTTCAATCCTTCTATGGCCGTCCCGCCTATAACGGGACAGCTGAAATCAGTATCTACGTTAACGAGAAATATCGCGGCGTTGGTGCCGGCAGCCTATTGATCCAGAAGGCCATCGAGGAGTGCCCGCGTCTTCGCGTCAGCAATCTCGTCGGATTCGTATTCGGTCATAATGAACCAAGCCTCAAGCTGTTGAAGAAGTTCGGCTTCGACCAGTGGGGGCTTCTCCCAGCGGTTGCGGAGCTTGACGGAGTCAAGCGGGATCTGGTTATTGTAGGACGTGCGATCTAAGTACCGATACGCAAAGAATAAATTTTAGGTCCATAAGAGAAGTCATCGCAGCGAGAAGATGAAGATACGTGCAAACCCTTCATGGTATTCTGCATTCCAAACCTTAACCATTATCCAGTACACTTGGGGAAAACAAGGGACGAAAAGGGTGTGGAGGATGTGAAGGCAGAGATTCGCATATATCAAGCAGAGCTGAAGGATCTGGACAAAGCGGCCGCGCTGTTGAATCAGTATCGGCAATTTTATGAGTGGGAAGATGATCTGGACGGGGCCCGGGAATATATCAGGGAAAGGCTGACCCATGGCGATTCCGTCATATATTTAGCGGACTGCACCCGCTGTGAATCCCTGGCCACGCCAGGCTTTCTACAATTATATCCATCCTTCTCGTCGCTATCCATGTCCAGGTTGTGGATTCTGAATGATCTGTACGTGGATTCCGAATATCGCGGGCTTGGCATTGGAAGGGAGCTGCTTCATCAAGCCCGTGCGCACGCCGTTCAGACCAAGGCCAAAGGCTTGACCCTCTCGACGCAGCTTCACAACACGGCCGCTCAACGCCTGTACGAATCCGCAGGATATAAGCGGGACGAAGAATTTGTGCATTACCATTTGGGTTTATCCTGACGTAGAGGGCATCCATAACAAACAAAGACGATACCCCTAAGGAGTTATCGTCTTTGTTCTTTATTGATAAATCGAGCGTATTTTTCGAAAAACCTCAACCCGGGCAATTTTCAGCTCCCACATTTGGTCCAGCAGCTTCCGCTGTATATCTTTATCGTCTGTTGCTTTCAATTCATGATACAGGGCAGACATCCGTTCATTGATTTGATCCACGCATTGCCACAGCTCCTGTTCCGTGCATGCCTCCGACTTCGCTTGTTCCTCGCCCAGCGATTCCTGCATGTGGTGAAGCGTACGAATGATGTCTGCTTGCCACTTCCGATCTTCCAAGCGAATCGCCAAATTGAGAAGATCCAGATAATCATCAAGGGACAGAGATGTCGGTTCTTTATCGCCATGTTCCATGTTGAATGCCCCCTTAGCAAACGTATAAACCTGTTTATACCAAGTATTATACTTGGAATTATGAGTTTTTCAAGTGAAAAAATAAGAGAATATTGTCATAAACATGCTTTCGATTGTTGCAACCGTGCGCAGGAATCAATATAGTTTACATAGGACCGTATTTTTCCAATCCAAGGAGTTATATGAATGAAGGTAATTCTCGTAGATGACGAACCGTTGGCCTTGAAGTATTTAGAACGTCAGCTGTTAAAACTGGATACCATGCCTATAGATGTAATCGGTACGTATACGAATCCTTTTGAGGGGCGAAAGGAAATTCTTGCAAGGGACGTGGATATCGTGTTTTTGGATATCAGCTTGCCGGAATTGAACGGGATCGAGCTGGCGGAGCAGCTGCTGGAGCAGAAGCCCCATCTCTGCATTGTATTTGTGACGGGATATCACGAATATGCAGTTACCGCATTTGAATTGAATGCCGTCGATTATATCGTCAAACCGGTCCAGATCGATCGAGTAGCCAAAACGATGGAGCGGTTGCGAAGTCGCATTGCGTCCAGACCGGAAGAGGTCCTGAACCCCAATCGTAAAATTCGGATGACGATGTTCCGCCAGGTTATGATCGAACAGCCGAACGAGCAGGGGCAATTCGCCATGCTTCATTGGCGGACAACCCGGGCCCAGGAAATATTCATTTACTTGCTGCAGCATCGGGGGCAGCTGGTGCGCAAGTCGGCACTGATCGATATGCTATGGCCGGAGTTCGACATGGATAAGGCCTATCCCCAGCTGTATACCGCCATTTATCATATCCGAAAAACATTGGAGCCTTATGATACCCGATTTCAAATCACCAACACGACGGAAGGCTATGTGCTGAATGTGGAAGACGTCCAGCTGGACATCGAGGAGTGGGAGAACTGGTTCATGGCGAACCCCTCGGTGTCGGCCGATTCGATAGACGGCCATCTTGAAATGATGAAGCTGTATACGGGGGATTATCTGCAGGAATATGATTATTGGTGGGCGGAAGGCGAGCGTCAAAGACTGAAGGAGCTGTGGCTCAGCGTATCGTTATCCATGGCGGAATGGTATGTGGATCAGGAACGCTTCGAAGAGGCCGTACTGTGCTTCGCCTCGATCCAGAGGCTGCATCCCTTGGAAGAGAAGGCCTATTTTTCATTGATGAAAATATACGGCTTGCAGGGGAACCCGGCCCAGGTACACCGTCAATTCAGCCTGCTGCGTCAAGTGCTGGAGGATGAGATGGGTGAGGAGCCAAGCCCTTACATCAAGAAATGGTATGACGAGTGGAGCGATGGAATCCAAATCACCCATATACAATAAATGACCTAGTCAAGCAATCATAAGATAGGAATCACCGGCCGCTATGACCGGTGATTTTTTTGTATGCGTCAACCGAAGGTCTGTTCTTGTTGGTTCCTGTTCAGAAATTGTAGAGGACCGCCTCTTATACTGTAGAGTGTGAACCATAAGAATCGGGAGGTACAATATTCGGTTATGAAATTCATTCGGAAATTTAAGGAATCTTCGCTGCATAAAGCCATGGGGCTGGAGCTTGGTACGTTTCGGGAGATCGAGCTGGATGCAACTAAGGATGTCCAGCATTGCCGAGGCTTCTATGTTTACTTCAACGGCAAGCGGATTGGCATCGTTGCTACGGACGAGGGACCGGTATTTCTGTGTGATCAGGAGAAGTTTTTGCTGGATGAGCGTACCGTTCATTTTTTGCTGCAAAAAAATGCCGAGTTTAATACGTTTATCTTCATGTGGAATGGAGGCGTGAAGCTTCAGATTCCATATTTGCGGTCGTTAATCGAATATAACGGAAGATGGGTGGATGATTCGATATTCGACTTTTTTTCGTGGATTTATGAAGCTTCCGGGAGAAAAAGATTCTACTCCTACTATACGGTGAAGCATGTATCCGCTGACGAATTATGCCCGCATCAGCCTCTTCAGCGTTCGGGCAAAACGCTTTCGATTGTTTAGGCGGCCGGACGAACCCGTGGTTTCATGTGAACTTTAGGGAATGGGACAGACAATTGCATCGCAACGATGTAAAATAATGGACAGTTATGTAGTGTTATTGATTCTTACAATACGTTATATAAAGGACTGTTAATATTGTCGATCTATTCCAATATCAAATCGAAGCCCGTCTCCGGCAGAAGGTTGCTGGGGATTACTTTTCTGTTTATCGTGATTTTACTTTCCGTGCGCTTGGTCTGGTTCAACACCATTACGGTACCCGAGGAACGTCCGTTCCGGCAAGGCGTGCTGGATCTTCGGGCTTGGCCGGCGGATGACCGGAGCAGGGTCGCCCTGAACGGGGAGTGGGCCTTTTATCCGAATCAATGGAAGGGCCCGGATGGAGCGTCCCAAGGAGAGCCGGCTGCCGCCGACCCGCGCTGGATACAGGTTCCGGGGCCCTGGGAGGGCGTGAACGAGAACGGAAACCAAATCGGCTACGGGACTTACCGCCTCAAGCTGCTCGTACCGGATCGGAACAAAACTTACGGCATCTGGATCAGCGATATCCGTACAGCCTATCGTTTGTATGTAAACGGGGAATTATTGCACGAATCAGGACATCCGTCCGATCTGCCAGAGACCCACGTGGCCAGAATCGTCCCCCATATGGAGCTCATCCCCCCGACTGGCGGTGATGAGCTGGATATCATCGTGGAAGTGAGCAACTATCAGTATGCCGATTCAGGCGGGATCCGGCTGCCGATCCAATTCGGAACGGCGGAAGCGGTGATGAGGGGAAAGGCCTTCTCCGAGAACATGCAGCTGCTGGTGTGCATCGTGCTATTGCTCCATGTCATCTATGTTTTTATTTTGTACTTGATCGGCTATCGAAGCAGAGGGCTTTTTTATTTTGCCGGGCTTATTCTGTTTACGCTGCTGGCTACGCTGAGCGACGATGATAAGCTTCTGTTGGTTTGGCTGCCCGGCATCCCTTTCGAATGGGCGGTGAAGCTTAAGGTTATTGCTTATGTCGCGATATCTTTATGCTTGATTCTGTGCACCAAGCATTTGCTAAAGCCGAGGATCAAGGAGGGCTTTTACCGGGCTTACGCGGTGTTTGTGGTTTCGTATGCCGCAGTCTATTTGCTGCTTCCGTTTCATCTGATGGTCCATCTCTCTAAATATTTGACGGTGGTATTGTTAAGCGCCGTGCTGTTCGTGCCTTCGCTGGCCAGGAAGGCGGTCAGCGAGCGGACGGAAGATGCGATCATCATCCTGCTGTCGGCGGTTGCGGTTTCCTGCAACATTATGATAAGCGGAATTTTAAGATTCCGGTATTTCAAGGAACTGCCTTTTTACCCGATCGACCTGATCGTTGCGTTTCTCGGGTTTGCTTCCTTCTGGTTTATCCGGTTTACCAGAAACAGCGTCATGCTTAGGGAACAGGCCGAGCAGCTGCAGCGAGCGGACAAGATGAAGGATGAGTTTCTGGCGAATACGTCCCATGAGCTGCGAAATCCGCTGCACGGCATCATCAACATGGCGCAAACGCTGCTGGAACGCAAAGGGAGCGTATTGGAGCAAGAGGATCGCAATCAGCTGGAGCTGATCACCGGCATCGGCAGACGGATGTCACTGCTCCTGGACGACTTGTTGGATGTTTCGTTATTGAAGGACAACCGCGTTCGGTTGAATGTGCAGAGCGTTCACCTCGGTTCGGCTGTTCAAGGCGTGCTGGACATGCTCCGTCCGATGGCGGAAGGCAAGCGAATCGAGCTCGTATGCGAGATCGCGGAGGATGGCCCCAAGGTATGGGCAGATGAAAGCCGTTTGGTTCAAATCATGTTCAATCTGATTCACAACGCTATCAAATATACGGAGGCGGGGCGTATCACGGTGGCTGCCGAGGTCATGGAAGGAAGGGCTTATGTCCACGTTCGCGACACGGGGATCGGTATGGACGAAAAGACGTTAAGCCGAATATTCCTCCCCTACGAGCAGGGAGATTCCGGTTTTGCCGCTTCGGGAGGCGGTTTGGGGCTTGGACTGGGCATCAGCAAGCAACTGGTTGAGCTCCATGGAGGGGATATTTCCGTAACATCCGCTCCGAGTCAGGGGAGCGACTTTACGTTCACGCTGAAAGTGGACGATATGATGAAGCAGGAGAACGCGGATAAACAGGAGTTTATCGCGGATTCCCCGGCTTCAAATCCAGAGAAAGAGAAGGAGACGCAATCGAATATGTCAGATATGCACGAACAGGATGACGCCGAATCGGAGGCTTTGGCGCTTGCCCGTCCAAACGACGGCAGGCTGCTTATCGTTGACGACGATCCGGTTAACCTGAAGGTCATCCATCATTTGCTTGCAGACGAGGGGTATCGGATCGTGACCGTTACCCGCGCCGAGGAAGCTCTTCAGCTGTTGGAGCAGGGAGAATGGGATCTTATCATTTCCGACGTGATGATGCCCCAGATGTCGGGGTATGAACTGTCCAGGACGATTCGGCAGAGGTATATGCTATCGGAGCTTCCCATCCTGCTGCTGACCGCCAGAAACCGGCCGGAGGACATACATATGGGGTTCATCTCGGGAGCTAACGATTACTTGATAAAACCGGTGGATCACCTGGAATTAAAAACGAGGGTACGCGCCTTGCTGGAGCTGAAGCGGTCCATTAAGGAGAGGCTGCATATGGAAGCGGCTTGGCTCCAGGCCCAAATCCAGCCGCATTTCCTGCACAACACCTTAAATTCGATCGCTTCGCTAAGCGAGGTGGATCCTTCCCGGATGATTGCGCTCATCGCAGAATTCAGCCATTATCTGAGAGCCAGCTATGATATCAGCAACCTGGACCGTTTCATACCGTTGGAGCAGGAGCTTGGCTTGGTTCGCTCTTACCTGTATATCGAGGGGGAGCGGTTCGGGGAACGGCTGCGTGTCCGTTGGCATATCTCCGACGAGGTTGCCGTGCAGCAATGGAAGCTTCCTCCCTTGACGATGCAAACCATCGTGGAGAATGCGGTCGTTCACGGGGTATTGGCACGGACCCAGGGAGGGACCGTAACCATCCGCATCGTACGAGAGGCTGAATCTGCCAAGGTGATCATCGCGGATGACGGCGCGGGGATGGATCCCGAGAAGCTCCGAAGGATGCTGGGAAGCGGACATCGCGCCACCAAGGGAGTCGGGCTTATGAACACGGACCGCCGTTTGAAGCAGATTTATGGGCAGGGCCTCATGATCGACAGCTCAAGGGACAGAGGAACCACGGTGTCATTTGTCATCAAGAAGATGGCATAATCAAAGCCTGAGCCTATTAGACCTATAGTCTTTGAATCTTGGACGAATGCCGCAGGTTTAGGTTAGGATGTAGAGATGATGATATTTTACTTCGTATAAGGGTGGACTTCATGATCTCTTCTTTTTTGGCTACGATTTACAGCGTATTCCTTCCGATATCGCTGCCCGTCATCGGCGGAGCGCTGCTTAAGCGATTTAAAGGAATTGAAACCAAGGGGCTCTCGGCCCTGTCTTTATATGTGCTGAGCCCGGCACTGATCTTCGAGACGCTGGAAAAGGCTTCGATCACCTCGAACGAGGTGACGGTGACGGTTGCCTTTTGCCTGTTGAACGTGATCATCCTCTGGGCGCTCAGCACCTTTGCAGGTAAAATGCTGGGCTTGTCCCAGACGGAGAAATCGGGCCTCGCCTTGACCACCATTTTTACCAACAGCGTGAATTATGGGCTTCCCCTCGTGCTGCTTGCATTCGGGCAGGCAGGGCTGGATAAGGCTTCCGTGTATGTCATCGTGCAGATCATCATCATGAATACATTAGGCGTGTATTTGGCAGCGCGGTCTCATTTTTCGGCCGTAAAAGCGATCAAGACCGTATTTACACTTCCTTCGGTTTACGCCGCGGCGCTTGCCGTGCTCTTCCGGTTGACGGATTTCCAGCTCCCCGAAGGGTTGAATACCGGCGTTTCCATGCTGTCCGCCGCCTATGCCCCGCTGGCTCTTGTCATACTGGGAGCCCAGATGGTTGGGGTTCGGGAGGGTGGAGCGTCGCTCGCCGTCTCAAAGCGCGGATTCTGGTCGGGCATGGCGATGCGAATGCTGGTGGGCCCGTTGGTGGCTTGGGGATTGCTCGCGATGTTATCCATTGAGGGTACCTTGTTTGCAGTCATTCTGATACTGTCGGCGATGCCTGCAGCCGTGAATGCGGTCATCCTTGCCGAAGAGTACGATGCCGCGCCCAAGCTTGTATCCAGGTGTATTCTGTGGACTACGCTGGCTTCTTTTATCGTTCTGCCTGCCATGATTGGCTTTCTTTAAGTTTTCTCGCCTCCGGAAGATTGGTTCAACTCTTGGACTAGCGTGTAAAGAGTAGTAAGCGTCAAGAGATAACCATCATCTGCGAATCCGAATCGGATGGAGGTGGAAACTATGAGCAGACCGCGTGACCGAGACGTGGAGATCGAGACCCGCAATATCGAGGAGCGTAACGACTCCAGCAGGGTAGCTTCTACGTTGATCAAGTATGTTGCTTATCTGATCATCTTTTTTGGTTTCTTGTACTTCCTGATCAAATACGTATTCCCGATGTTCTAAGTTCAGGCCGGGTTACGTCGGTGAGAAAGCCTCTCCTTAGCCACAAGCGGGATGGAGGCTTTTTTTCATGAAGTTAGGGAAGGATCGCAATGTGCCGTAATGGATGAGCAAGTTTTTCCTATCATTCCATGGACACGGCGGAAGCGTTGACTTTGGAGTCTAATGTAACTATGATGGTTACATGCTAGTCATCTGAAGATTTGGACCGTCAGGAGGGATCGCATGAACATAAGCAGCCGATTTGCAGTGGCCATTCATATTCTTTCCGTGCTGGAGATGAATAAGGCTGGCGTCAGCACTTCAGATTATATTGCGGAGAGTGTGAACACGAATCCGGTGGTCATCCGGAGGATTGTCGGCATGCTCAGCAAAGCGGGCCTGGTCGAGGTGAAACCCGGCGTAGCGGGAGCGAAGCTGGCTAAGCCTCCGTCCGGGATTACGCTGCTGGATATTTATCATGCCGTTCATGTCGTGCAGGAAGGTTCCCTGTTCGGTATTCACGAGAATTCGGACGCGAAATGTCCTGTTGGCAAACATATTCAAACGGCGATCGTTCCGGTGTTCTCGGCCGCCCAGAAGGCCATGGAGGATACGCTGCATGAGGTGAATTTGGAGCAAATCGTCCGGAAAATCCATGCATCTGCTAACGGAACATCCAGTGAATAGATGATATATGATACATGATACGCTCAATCCTTGCAGGATGGGCGTTTTCTTTTGGGCCTGGTTGGTGTGCCTTTGTTCATATGTTAATTACTGGGTTTGACAACGGGATGGTCCTGTAACTATAATGATTACAAGTAAGATGTAACTGTTTCGATTACAAGTTAAGCCTGTCGCAGACCTGAATATATTTTTTGAAAAAATCAAACAACAACATTCAAGGAGTGAGAATATGACAGCCATTATACATCCATCCACAAAGCTCGGACCCGTCTCTCTTCGGATTAGCAATCTGGCACAATCGGTACGCTTTTACACGGAAGTCGTTGGATTAAAAATGCTGCGCCAGCATGGCCGGGTGGCCGAATTGACGGCGGACGGCAAGCAGCCGCTGCTGATCATTGAGGAGGTTTCGGACCTGACAAGGCCGCAGACCCGGACGGCAGGCCTGTACCACTTTGCGATCCTGGTACCGGATCGGGAATCGCTCGGGCTCGCGCTTGCCAATCTGATCGCCCATAACATGCCGGTCGGCCAAGGCGATCATCTGGTCAGCGAAGCGCTGTACATTAATGATCCGGACGGAAACGGCATCGAGATTTATGCCGACCGGCCACGGGATACCTGGAAGCGCGATGCCAAAGGGGAATATGTGATGACCACCGACCCGGTCGATGTTGAAGGACTGCTGGCTCTCTCCAAAGAGAAGGAATGGCTTGGACTTCCGGAAGGGACCGTCATCGGGCACGTGCATTTCCATGTGTCCAACCTGCAGGATGCCCGCGCATTTTATTGCGATGTGCTGGGTTTTGAGCTGACCGCCCATTATGGGGGAGCAGCGTTGTTTATATCCGCAGGAGGGTACCATCACCATATCGGGCTCAATGTTTGGGCGGGACTCGGGGTACCGAATACGCCTCCGAACGCTGCGGGAATGGAGAATTATACGATCGAGCTTCCGAGCCATGAGGCGCTTGAGGCGGTAACCGGCCGCATTCGCGAAGCGGGGCTGCACCTGGAACAGCGGGACGGCGTCTGGGCCGTTCAAGATCCTTCGGACATCTGGATCCGGTTGGTTGTTGCTTAATATCATACGAACGAAGAAGCCTGTCCGCTATATTAGCGGCAGGCTTTTTTTAATGAAACATCACCGTTAGGATGATCAGCTAGACAGAAAGCAGGCAAGCTAGATCCGGTTTAATTCAACCAGCGTACGGAGCATGAACTCCGTGATATTCGGAATGTCTCCCATCTGATTTTCGTTGATTTTGCGGGGAAAGCGAAGCTCGATCGTGTTATGGATGGGGACCGCATCGTCGCCGTAGGTGTAGCGTATCGTCTGCACCGGCGGGAGCTCGGGATTCCATATCTCCTTAACAATCTGCGCGATAACCGGGCACGAGTAGGCAGGATCGGCAATGTTTTTATGAAAGCGGAGCTTCAGCACGCAGCCCGGCTGCTCTTCCGGAATTTCCAAAATCTCGGCCGCCAAATCCCGCAGCCCGGTCTCCAGGCAAATTTCGGCTGAAGCCGCGGATTGCTGAACCAGCTCGAACCGGAGGCTAAAACTTCTGGACAAGGTCGCCATATCCAGAAGGTCCTTCCGATCGGAAACGCGGATGATTTCATCGAGATTGTCGAGGTTATAAACCGCATTCTCGATGCCAACCTTTAGATTTTCGAATATAGTCGGGTCAAACATGGAGGCACATCCTTTGATGAACATAATGTCGTAATAGACGATCGTGGATACTATATCACAACCGCCAGGCGAAGGGGAATGGCTCGTCTGATAAGCCGGAGACCTGCGTCAGGATTGACCGATAGATCAAAGTCATGGTAGGATGAAATCCAATCAACAGTAAAAATTAATTTACCGGTAAAATGTATGGAGGTGTTAAAATGAAAATGACTGGTGTCTATAAAATTCAAACCCATGAGCAGCTCAAAGCGATCGCGGATCCTCTCCGCACCAAAATGCTGATGAATCTGGTGAAGGATGCCTACACCGGACAGCAGCTGGCCGAGATGCTCGGCATCACGCGGAACAATATTTACTTTCATCTCAAGGAGCTGGAGAAGCATGGCATCATCCATGTGGTCAGGAAGGAAGAGAAGAACGGTATCGTGCAGAAATACTATCGCGCCGTTGCAAGCCGCTTCATCCCGGAGGATCATTTGCTGCCAAGCCTAGATTTGGTGGAAACCTCAAGACAGGTATTCATGGAGACGCTTGATGTAACGCGGGACAAAATCGAGACCGCCCCGGCTTCTTCTTTTGCACTGGACAGTACGAGTGAGCACCACAGGAAAAATCTTGCGGGAACCTACCGCTTTCGTGCAACGCAGGAAAGCTTCCATGCTTTTGTGGAAGAATTCAAGGGGCTTCTGGATAAACACTTCACGATGGAAGGTGCCGAATCCGGCAGAAGCTCGCTTTCCGAGGAGGAGAAGAGCTATTATATGTCGTTGATAGCATTCCAAGATGATCATGAGAATATCACCATTCGATAATCCTGGACGGGGGATACATACATATGGACAATAATCAATATACCATCGTGATCGATGATGCGTGGTTTACGGTATCGCAGCTGGATGAAGGCACGTTTGCCATCAGTGAGTACGGGCATTGGGAGAAGGTGCATTCGTTTCTGTTGATAGGGGACGAGCGTGCCGCATTGATCGATACGGGCCTTGGCATCGACGACATGAGGCGGATAACGGATCAGCTGACGGATTTGCCTATCATGGTACTGACCACGCATGTTCACGCAGATCATATCGGCAGTCACGGGCAGTACGGGGAGATTTATGTGCATGAGGCCGAAGAGGATTGGCTGGTCAGCGGCATTAAAAAGCTTTCGATTGAGCAAATCCGCAAGGATATATCACGCGATATTACGAGACCCGTACCGGATTCCTTCGATCCGGCAGCTTACACCCCTTATCGGGGGCAGCCGACCGGCCTGCTTCGGGATGGGGACGTCATCGAGCTTGGCGGGCGAAGCCTGGTCATCTACCATACGCCGGGCCATTCGCCCGGACATATTGCGTTATTTGAACCCAACCGCGGGTACTTGTTCACTGGCGATTTGCTGTATGATGAGACGCCGGTATATGCCTTCTACCCGACGACGAGTCCCGGGGATCTCGTTAACTCGCTGGAGCGGATCGCGAATATCGAAGGCGTAAATCGGATCTTCGGTTCTCATAATACGCTTGGACTGGACCCGGCATGGCTGGACTTAGTAAAAGAAGCCGTGCAGGAGCTCCGGGAAAAAGATCTTGTCCGATTTGGAACGGGCATTCACCGGTTCAACGGATTTTCGGTTCAATTCTAATATCGTCATGAAGCAAAGCCGCCTCCGGATCAGTAATTGGCATCCGGAAGGCGGCTTTTTAGGCTAGCGATTGTTTTTAGGGAATTAAGCTATTTCCACATGATGATGAGCGTCCATGCCTGATAGGACAAGTTCATCCGGGCTCTATCCGATATCGCACCGGGTTTCTTATGCTCCTCCAGCTGAGAAACGAATGTATTTAAAAATTGGAGCGCCTGTTCCCTGGAGCCCTTGCTTATGTGATGCTCTGCCTGCTTCAAGGCATTGCTCAACCGGGACAGCAGCGGGTTAGCCAGTTCCCCTGCGCGGGCATACTCGCTCACCAATTGATCCAGCACGTTCAGCATGCCCGGGGATTGATAAACGGGGATAGGAACCTCCGAGAAATCCGTATCGGATGCGAAATAAAAGCTGGTGTAAGAGGGCTGGTTATACGTTGTATTTTGTCTGGCAACCTCGACCCGATACTGCGGATCATGCATGAGCGTATAGAACTTACGGTCGGTGACCTCGGTGCTCAGGTAAATCCGGAGGGCCGAGCTGTCCGTGGTCCGGACCACCAGTTCCTCTCTCCAATCCCCGAAGAGATCGGCGACGAGGGCAGGATTTCCCTTCGTCCCGTTATTGGTGCGCGTGCCTTCTGCAGTTAGCAGCGTCCCGCTGCGCCAGCTTTCGATGACCGGTGTCTGATCCAAGTTACCATTCACGATCTGGGTGGTCATATCCGCAGACCATTTGATGTTCATGTTCGTGCCCGGCATGGTCGAAGAGAGCTGTTCTCCATCTGCAGACCACGTGCCGACGGCCCATGTTTCGAGTCCCCGCTGATCGGGATCGATATCGCCGATCATGCCGCGTCCGGTGTCTTTTCCGGTATAGCCGCCGTAGAGGAGCCCGCCTGTTGCCGCATCACGGAGGGAATAGCCGTAAGGGGCGTAGGCACCGCCTTCATGAACCATGAAGATCTCAAGACCCGGCCGATCCGGATCGATGTCGGTGACGTGCATGGCGTCCCCATGACCAAGGCGTGCCATCGCTCCCGGATCCGCGCTTTGAGGAGGGAGCACATCCATGGAGCTGTACAGCAGCGTACCGTCATGGTCAATCGTTGCCGAACCGTAGACGATTTCTTGTTTGCCGTCGCCGTCGACGTCAGCCGCGCTTAACGAGTGGGCCCCTTGCGTCGTTAACGTACCGAATGCGGCATCGCTCCCGTCCCGGCCATGCGGACTGTCGTTAAACGGATTGGTCATCGGGGTCCAGCCGCTGTCCACAGCCCAATGCTCGCTTAAGTGCCGGCCATCCCACTTGTAGGATACGAGTGTGGATCGGGTGTAATAACCGCGGGCGAATACGGCATAGGGCTGTTCCCCGTCAAGGTAAGCAACGGCGGCAAGGAAGCGATCCACGCGATTGCCGGGTTCGATCCGGGCCATGGCATAATCGCCCCACATGAGACCGTCGTCATGCCTGCCGGGTTTATACCGGATCGTCTCGAGCTCTTTGCCGGACGCGCCTTCAAATACGCTGAGATATTCCGGACCATCCAAGATGAACCCTTCGAATGCCCGGAGATTGTTGCGGGCGCTTCGCTGCGGCGCATAGGTGTCCATGAAGTGATCGACCAGGCTTTCGGCATCGGTACGGGATAACGGATAATGGTACTTCTTATCGATGCCGAAGCTTTCTTCGAGCGTGGCCGGCCAGCGGCCGCTTACGACCTCTTCATGCTGATGCCAGTTCATGAACAGGTTTACCATGTGCTCGTAGTAGCCGGTTTTGCTCAGCCGGTAATCGTCCTGATTGGAATATCCGGCCTTCCTATCCTCGGGCAGCAGCGTGATGTATCTCTGGGAGATCATGTTGCCGGCTGGATCATAGCGAAGAATCTTGGTGCCCGGTGCCGTTTTGAGCATCATTTCCGCTTTGCCGTCCCCGTCAAAGTCATACACCATGAACTGCGTATAGTGGGCGCCGGAACGGATGTTGACGCCGAGGTCGATCCGGTACAGCAGGATGCCCTCCAGTGTATAACAGTCAATGTACGTGTTGCCGGTATACCCGATTTGGGAAACGTCCTTGGAGTTGGAAGGGTCCCATTTGACAAAAAGCTCGTACTGCCCATCGCCGTCCACATCGCCGACGCTGGCGTCATTGGCAGAGTAAGTATAAGGCTCCCCAGCCGGGGTGACTCCGCCATCCGGCTTGTTTAGCTTCAGATCGTAATAGGGGGAGGACCAGGGAGTGGAGGTGAGGCTCTGGTCGACCTCTTTTCCATTCACGACGGCAGATACGTAATAGGAGGATGATGACGTGCCCGATCGGTCCAGGTAATTGGTGCTGTTCTCGACGACGGCAATCAGGTTGCCGTCCCGATAGACATGAAAGGTCGGACCGGTAAGCCCTTGGTCGTCATAACCGGTTACTTCTCCGGCAAGCAATCGCCAGCTCAGAAAGTTGCCCTCTGAAGTGGAGGCCGATACGATCCCCCTATCCAAATACTCCAGCTGAATCCGGCTGGTTTTTGTGGCACCTTGCTGCGTGCTGCTTGCCGCTTGATGCGAGGGCGCCGCTAACGACTCGATGCTCCCCGTGATGATCATGGGGAGGGTAAGAGCCGCTGCCAACAGCTTGCGATGCAAGCGGAGTTTACTTCCATGCTTCATGTTCAGCCACCTTTCTCCTTATGGTTCGGATGCTGGTGCGCAGCATTCCGTATGCGCTTTCACAAATGGTGGAGCGGCTCCTCCTTTCTGGTTGGAATGGGGTAATAAGTAAATCACTTTCATTGTATGGAACCTGGGAGAATGACAACATACAAAAAACAGGCCATTTGATTTAAAAAACAGAGTGAATTCTAATTCCGAAAGTCGATTTCTAGGGTGAAGCCATAGAAGCAGCAAACAGGCCGGGCTCCTGGGAGCCCGGCCTGTTTGCTTGCTCGCATGAAGGACATGCAAGAAAAGAATAGCCGCCGCAGGGTAGCAAGCCATTCAGTAACTCCGGTCCATGTTCTTGCCGTAATAAATCTCGTCCATCTCCAGTTTGATGCGTTCGGTGATTTCCTGCTGTTCGGCCTCGGACAGCTTATCCTTCGTGTAACCGAACAGATAGTTGTCCAGGTCGAACTGCTTCAGCTTGCACTTGGTATGAAAGATGTTCTCCTGGTATACGTTGACGTCGATCATATCGAACAGCTCCTTGGCTTCGTCCGGAATATAGTTCTGGATGGAGCTGATCTCATGGTCGATAAACAGCTTGTGTCCGTGAATATCCCTCGTGAATCCCCGGATTTTATAGTCTATCGTCATAATATCCGTATCGAAGGAGTGGATCAGGTAGTTCAGGGCTTTGAGCGGTGAGATTTCCCCGCAGGTCGACACGTCGATATCGGCCCGGAAGGTGCTGATGCCCTCGTCCGGATGGAATTCCGGATACGTATGGACGGTAATATGGCTCTTGTCGAGCTGGAGCACCACGTTATCCGGCAGCGGACCCGGCGATTCGTCATAGGATTCCTCCGGCACCTCCACGACGGGGCCCTCGGAGACTAGCACCGTCACGCTGGCGCCCTGCGGGATATAATCCTGCTTGGCAATGTTCAGGACATGCGCGCCGATGATTTCGGCCACATGGCTCAATATTTTTGTCAGCCGATCCGCGTTGTACTGCTCATCAATATATTCAAGGTACGCTTCCCGTTCCTCCCGGGTCTTCGTATAGCAGACGTCATACATATTAAAGCTGAGCGATTTCGTCAAGTTGTTGAACCCATGCAGGGTCACGCGTTGTTCTGGTGTCATATCCATATGAAATTTCCCCTTGTGTAGTTAATATATCAGTTCGAGTACCTATTATTTCCGAAACCGTCGATTCCTAATCTGCCCATGCTCCGCCTTTGAAGCAGCATTACTATGTTCTTACCCGGATCGGGTTCAACGTTAACAGAGGCGGAGGAATGCCAGAGGGAGGCAGCGGCGGCTCCCAAACTCCAAAAAGACCAACCGGATTTCTCAGGCTGGCCTTATCTATCAGAACGACACCTGCTGCATGCATCTTTATCCCTCTGGCGTTTATATGGATTCACTTCATATGCTTTTAACTTTGATGCTGCCGAACGGATGGATTACTCCGTAAATTCCAGCAGCTCGATCACATTGCCAAACGGGTCGCGGATGGCGCTGTACAGCCCGGGAGGGCACGGCTTGGGCGTATCGAAGATGACGTCGACGCCCTTCGATTTGTAGTTCGCAATGGCTTCGTTTACATCCGGGGTCTCGATTCCGATGATCACCTGTGCCTCATGCGGGTATTCCGTATTCGTTGGACGGTCGCATTTCTGCAGAACGAGAGACATGCCCTCATGCTTCAAGCTGACGATCTGATCATCATAAACCCTGGAGATTTCGAATCCCAGAACATCGCAGTAAAACTGTTTGGCTTGCTGTATATCGCTTACATTGATCGATAGAACGCATAGGTTTGGCATATGCTCGCACTCCTCCGCTCATGGTTTGTTTTACTTGCAGCACAGAATCCCGTTCCCGGATTCGATATTGGATTTCAAGCTGGCCAGCATCCCCTTCCACGCATCGATATGCCACTCCCGGGCTTGCCGGGACGCTTCGGAATCCTTCCAGCCTGTATGCTCCAGGGTTATTCTCGTGCCGTCCGCCTCAGGGGAAAAGGCAACCTTAACCGCCGTCAGCTCGCCTTGATTCATCGTTTCCGCGAAGGGATCGGGTCCTTTCCACTCAAAAACAAGCACGCGTGGCTCGTCATACCGCAAAATGGTACACCCGGCGGTGCACATCGATTCGCGATCGGAGGGGTTAAAATACAGCTCGAATTTTCCGCCCGCTCTCGGCTCGATTTCCGCAGCCGGCGCAAACCACTCGGTTATCCTTGCGGACTCGGTCCATGCTCTCCACAGGAGCTGCACATCGGCCTGAATCACGGTTTCTTGAATAATGGTCATGTATATTCCTCCATCATATAGCGCTGATTGTTCCAGACAACTCTTCTTGCAGTTCCATTATAAATGGACAAGTACATCGAAAATTCTTCTACCTTGCGCTGTTATTCCGATCCTTCTCAAACAAGAGCAGCGGCAGGTTAACCACAATCGGCGGGTCATGGGGCAGAGGCTCCCGTAAGGCAATCTTCACGTCAAGATCGGTTCCCCTGTCGATATGGACAGGCTCCTCCAGTTTGCCGCGCAGGGATTTGCCCAGCAGAAAATAATCCTTTGGATTGAGGCTCCAGGGGATGCCCGCGGCCAGCACGTAATACGTGCCGGCCGGCATGCCGGTTAAGGTGCAGGTCCGATTCTTGAGGTTGACGGCCGTACCGGTTACGGGCTTCTGATCGGGCACGGGTCTTGGGAACAGACCGACATAAATCATGCCGCGGAACGCCTCGGGAGCTTCGATCCGGCAGCGAATCCGGGGCAAAGCCTGTGATTCTTCCCCTGCCCAGGCTAACGGCTTATGCTCATATTGATTCACATAACGATGAAGGGACTCGGTGGTGGAGCGGAACCTCTTCGGAGACAGGCCGACAAGCTGCTTAAAACGGGTGTTGAAGGTGCCCGGACTTACCAAACCGATGTTCATTCCGATTTTCACAAGCAGGGAGGGGCTTTGAAGGAGCTCGGTTTTGCCCGATTCGACCCGGAGGGCGGACAGGTACTGCCTGACGGAAATGCCGGTTACCCGTTTGAATATCCTGGAGAAATGGTAGGGGCTGTACCCCGCGAGATCGGCGAGCAGCTCGGTTGTCATCGGCTCGTCCAGATGCTCCTTCATATATTGAATGGTTTGCCGCACGGCTTCGGCATGTTCATCGTTCATTAGGGATCACCAACTTCGTTTTAATGGCTCTGCATGATAGGAGACGTATTTCCACATTTATGAAATTCCGCTCGTCGAATGCAATTTCCTTCCCCGATTCGGTTGCCCATTCATGGAAAGGCCGTTAAACTTAAAGGATGAGGGCTTTCTAAAACGGAAAACCAAGGTGAAATAAGGAGTTTATATCCATGAATGTGGAAACAAATGATAGAGAATCGATGAATATGGACACAGCGCGGGAATACCTGCAAAAATATTACGGCTATCCCGATTTTCGGGACGGACAGAAGAAAATCGTCGCGAGCCTGCTAACCGGCCAGGATACGCTCGGGATTATGCCGACGGGCGGGGGCAAATCCATCTGTTATCAGATCCCGGCACTCCTCAGCCCGGGCCTGACGTTGGTCGTATCGCCTCTGATCTCCCTGATGAAGGATCAGGTGGATGCACTTACGACGGCGGGCGTGGCGGCGGCATATATCAACAGCACGCTCAGCGGCAAGGAAGTGAACGAGCGCATACGCGCGGCCAAGCGCGGTGACTTGAAGCTGTTATATGTCGCCCCGGAACGGCTTGAGCTGGACTGGTTCCGTGAGGAGATGGCAGGCCTCGACATTTCGATCGTTGCTGTCGACGAAGCGCACTGCGTATCCCAGTGGGGTCATGATTTTCGGACCAGCTATCTTTCCGTCGCTCCTTTCGTAAAAGGGCTGCCGAACCGCCCGATTGTCGCGGCCTTTACGGCGACGGCTACGCCGGAGGTTATGGAGGACATGCAGCGACTGCTTCGACTGGAGCAGCCGCAGGTGTTCGTGACGGGACTTGGGCGGGACAATCTGGAAATGTCGGTGCTTCGCGGGGAAAACAAGCGGGAGTTCGTGCTGGATTATGCGGCCTCGCATACCCACCAGCCGGGCATCATCTATGCTGCCACCCGGAAAGAGGTGGATGATTTATGCCAGCGCCTGCAGGCGAAGGGGCTACTTGCCGGACGTTATCATGCCGGCATGAGCGATGCGGAGCGAGCGGACAGCCAGGAGGCCTTCCTGTATGACGATATTCGCGTCATAGTTGCAACGAACGCGTTCGGCATGGGGATCGATAAATCCAACGTTCGGTACGTCATCCACTACAATATGCCGAAAAATATGGAGTCTTACGTCCAGGAAGCCGGCCGTGCCGGGCGGGACGGAGAGCCCAGCCAGTGCATCCTGCTGTTCAGCGCCCAGGATATCATGACGCAGAAATTTCTGATCGAACAGAACCCCCAGGAGGGCGAGCGGAAGCAGAACGACTACCGAAAGCTGCAGCAGATGATCGATTACTGCTACACCACAAGGTGTCTGCGCAGCGCAATGCTGGATTATTTCGGGGAAGAACACGAAGACAAGCCCTGCGGTACGTGCAGCTCCTGCACGGACGACCGGGAGCTGGTGGATATCACGGTGGATGCCCAGAAAATCTTCTCCTGCATTCACCGGATGCGCGAGCGCTTTGGCGTGTCGATGATCGCCTCCGTGCTGAAGGGCTCGCGGGCGAAAAAGGTGCTGGAATACGGCTTTGACCGGCTTCCAACCTATGGCGTCATGTCGAACCGGACGGAGAAGGAAATATCCGAGACGATCAATGTGCTCATCTCGGAAGGGTTCCTGGCGCTGACCGAAGGCCAATATCCCGTCGTGAAACTTCAAAGCGAGGCGGCCGACGTGTTAAAGGGCCAGCGCGAAGTGATGCAGCGCGTTCCGCGGCCTTCCAAGGCTGCAGGCAGCCAACGCAGCGGCAGCCGCCGCGACTACTCGCCGTCTGCCGTTAACGAGACGGTGTTCGAGCAGCTGCGTTTGATTCGGCGCGAGCTGGCAAGCAAGGAGCATGTGCCGTCCTACATCATTTTTAACGATGCAACGCTGCGCGAGATGAGCGTGGTCTGCCCGCAGAGCGAGGATGAGATGCTGAACGTCAAAGGGGTCGGCGAAGTGAAATTCCGTAAATACGGACGTCCGTTCCTGGAATTCTTCCTGAATGGTCAGAGCGCGTCGAATGACGGGGACGATTTGTATGACTATGAAGAATAGTCTTGCATGACAGGCGGAAATCATGGCTTTTTCCCGTTTCATCACTCAGGATAAACCGTTCGGTGAATAAATTAACATTATGTAGAAGGAAAGTGGACCCTACCATGAAAGTCATACTATCAACCTTGAATGCCAAGTACATTCACACCTCCTTGGCCATTCGCTGCCTGAAGGCATACAGCGAGAAGGATTTCGATATCGAATTGACGGAGTACACGATTAAGGACCCCGTGATGAATATCGTCTCCGACCTGTTCCAGCGCAAGCCGGATGTGATCGGATTCTCCTGTTATATATGGAATATTGAAGAAACGATTAAAGTGATCGATATCGTGAAGAAGATTATGCCGGAGGTCACGATCATACTGGGTGGACCTGAAGTATCCTACGATACGGAGTATTGGATGAAACGGCTGCACAATGTCGACTTTATCGTCATGGGCGAAGGCGAGGAGACCTTCCATCACTTGCTGCAAACGATCGAAGGGGACAGGAAATTCCATTTCGTGTATGGCGTGGCATACCGCAAGCAGGACGAAATTATCGTGAACCCGGGAAGACCGAAAAGCATCCTGGCCGAGCTGCCTTCCCCGCATCGTTTTCCGGAGGATATCCCGCATCTCGGGAAGCGGGTCGTCTATTTTGAGACCAGCCGGGGCTGTCCCTTCAGCTGCCAGTTCTGCCTGTCGAGCATTGAGGTGGGAGTTCGCTACTACGATATTGAACGGACCAAGGCGGATATCCTCTACCTGATCGAGAACGGAGCGAAATTGATCAAGTTCGTAGACCGCACCTTTAATATTAAGCGCGATTACGCGCTTGAAATGTTTGAGTTCCTGATTGAAAATCATGGCGGCTGCGTGTTCCAGTTTGAGATTACGGCGGATATCATGCGTCCCGAGGTGCTGGAATATTTGGCGAACCATGCGCCTCCCGGCATTTTCCGGTTTGAAATCGGCGTGCAGTCCACGAATGATCCGACCAACGAGCTGGTGAAGCGCCGCCAGAATTTCACCAAGCTGTCACGCACGGTGACGATGATCAAGGAGAGCCGCAAGATCGACCAGCATTTGGATTTGATCGCAGGGCTTCCGGAGGAGGATTACAATACGTTCCGCAAAACGTTTAACGACGTGTTTGCCCTTGGACCGGAGGAGCTGCAGTTAGGCTTCCTGAAGATGCTGCGGGGAACCGGGCTGAGGATCGATGCGGACAAGTATAACTACACCTACATGGACCATGCTCCGTATGAGATCCTTGGCAGCGACGTGCTTCCGTTCTCGGATATCGTCCGTTTGAAGAGACTGGAGGATGTGCTGGAGAAGTATTGGAATGCACACCGAATGGACCACACCCTCAATTATTTGATGAAGCATGAATTTACGTCGCCGTTTGATTTCTTCCAAGAATTTGGCGACTACTGGGAAGGACAGGGCTGGCAAAAAATCGGCCATCAGCTCGAGGACCTGTTTACGCGGTTAACGGCCTTCCTGGAGTTTCGGAACACGCCGAACATGAACGTGGTTTCCGGTCTGATGAAGTTTGATTATTTCCTGGGCCATAAATACAAGCCGCGCAAAATATGGTGGGATCATGCCCAAGACAAAGCGCAGTGGAACGCCAATGTTCGTAAAATCGTGGAAGACCCCGCGGCACTATCCGCCGATTTCGCCGATCTTGGGATCACGGAGCGTGATCTTCAGAAGCATGCGATGATCGAGGTGCTGCCATTCAACCTCGACGATGCCATTCAAGGTGGTACGGGCTATCCGGACCATGCGGTACGCGCAACGATGCTGCTGGTATTGTACCAGCAGAACGAAACAGGGCAGCCCCAGTACTACACGATGCCTTTGGAGTTGGCGACGCAGGCATAATAGGGGAAACGAGGGACAAGCCTTTTCCCAGATTGGTTGTGACACGGACTGGTTGTTTTGGCGTAATTGCTTAATTTCGGCTGCCAGGAACCGGCGGCCCCGCTCTTTAGCGACCCTTTTGCGATCATAACGAGCCCTATCTAAAGGCGTTTCAGGAATAAAACAGCCCTGGCATCGGTATTCTAATTGGCATCAACCGATGAGGAGGGGATGTTATGAACGACAATCGGAAGGGGCAAGAACAGCTTTCGTCTGACGAGCCGACCATCGCACCGGGCATGGAAACCAATGACGATCTGCGCGAAGAGGCTACCGAGGACGAGGTAGCGCAAGGAGAGTACACCCAGGTCACGCAATTGATCGTCGATCGCACGCCGAGCGATGATGAGTAAGGTGCTTCGATTGAGCCTTAACGCTGCCAATTTCAAAGGTTCTGTATACACTAACGAACTGCTTAGCAGCATAATAAGAGGGATGCCCTGGATTTCAGAAACCCGGGGCATCCCTTTTATGTGTCTTGGCATCACGCTTTGTTACATCACTCGTATCGATTCTTGCGGTACGTTGTCCGAGCCGGTTGTGTGCCGTTCGAGCCAGTCGAGCACATCGGCTGCCACTTCGGCACGGTTGGTCTCGTGCAGCATTTCGTGGCGGCCGCCCGGATACAAACGGTATTCGAGGTCCTGGACGCCATGCTTCCGATACAATTCGATCAACCGCCGCACGCCTTTGCCGCGGTGTCCGACCGGATCATCCTCGCCCGAGAAAATATAGACAGGCTTATCCTTCGGAAGACATTTCATCAATTGAGGCTGGTGGATCTGTGACAGCAGCTTGAAGAAATCGCGAAAGAAGCGGGCGGTGCACACCTTGCCGCAGTATGGGTCGTTGATATACTTATCCACTTCGGCTTCATCCCGGGATAGCCAATCGAACGGCGTGCGAATAGGACCGAATCCTTTGTTGTAAGGACCGAACACCAGGGCGTTCAGCATCAGGCTCCGGTGCGTGTTTCCTTGCAGGCGCATTTGCGCGGCCGCCAAGCTCATGCCGAACGTCAGTAGTCCCTGGGGACCGTTGGTGCCTGACAGGATGAATCCGTCGAATAATTCACCGTCCGAACAGATGATTTTTTGCGTCAAAAAGGATCCCATGCTGTGCCCCATCAAATAATGCGGAACGCTCGTATGGCGCTTCTTGAGCTCGGAAGCAAGAAGAAGCTGGTCTTCGATCATTCCTTCAAAGCCGTCTTCCCCGGCATCGCCGAGATGCGTAAGCCCGGCCGTTAGCCCATGGCCTCGATGGTCGTTGCAGTATACGGCATAGCCGTGCTCCGTGAGCAATTCGGCAAGCTCCTCGTAGCGCTTGCCGGTTTCGCACATGCCATGCGCGATTTGCACAATGGCACGAATGGGGTCATCCGGGCCGGGCAGCCATTCATATACAAAAACATGCATACCCTGCGTATTCAGCATCGTAAACGTGTCGGTTTGCATCATTAGGGCTGGCACCTCCGCAAGAACGAATGGTTTATATCATTTATTTATACCCTGTTTAAGGCAAATATGAACGCAGAACCGTGGATTGCCCGTCCAATGTATAGGCACCCAGATTCGCAGGCAGCAGGAAGCACTGTCCTGACGTGTAATCGATGGAGCCGTTATCCCAGCTGAGGGTTCCTTGGCCGTCGCATACAACGACGATCGTGAAGCTTTCCGCGGAAGTGGACAAGGACCATGCTCCGCTCACGACGCCTTTTTCCACGACGAAATACGGGGATTTGGCAAGCTCAAGCCATTCTCCCGGCACCGTTCCTTCCGTGCTCATGGTGGTTGCTCCCGATCCTTCATAGGCCGTCACATTCAAGGAGTCTTCGATATGGAGCTCGCGCGGCTTACCGTCAAGACCCGGTCGATTATAATCGAAAATCCGGTAGGTCGTATCCGAGTTTTGCTGGATTTCCGCCACCACAACGCCCGCGCAGAGCGCATGCACGGTTCCCGCAGGTATGTAGAACGTATCTCCGGCCTTTACGGACACTTCTTGAAGCTGGTCCATAACGGTGCCGTTTTCCATGGCTTCCTTCAAGGTTTCCCGGTTCACGCCTTCTTTCAGGCCGTATATGATTTTGGCGTCCGGCTTAGCATCCAGCACATACCACATTTCGGTCTTGCCAAGCTCTCCCTTCGGAAGCCCTTCGTAGTCATCGGTCGGATGGACCTGAACGGAGAGGTTGTCATTGCAGTCAAGCAGCTTGATCAGGAGCGGAAAACGTCCGTTAACCTCGGAGAATCCTTTGCTTCCGAACCATTCCCGCCCGAATTGCTCCCGGACCTCATCCAGGCCGCGTCCGGCAAGCTCGCCGTTCACGATGCTGGTCGTGCCGTTCGGATGGTCGGCGATCATCCAGCCTTCCCCGATATGTCCTTCAGGAATATCCAAGCCGAACTGCTCTAGTGCCCGGCCTCCCCACACGCGTTCTTTAAATTCAGGCTGGAACAACAATGGATATGGTTTTGTCATTGTAATCATCTACCTTTCATCATGTTTGGAATATTCTATGGATGTGAAGTGCGGTACCTCTCCTAGAACTTATATCATATCGGCTTCTTTCGTTCCAGTGCAATGAGATATGGCGCTTCGGAGCGCTGAAGGCCGCGATACAAAATCGTTTGCACTTTGTGCTGGGGCAATTCCCCCGCCCAAGCCTGGACCGCGTCCGCCTCGGCATCGCCGCCTTTGTGGCCTGGATACAGCACGATGGTGATAATGCCCCCGGGGCGGAGCAGCTCGATCGCAGCCTCCAGGGCCGTGAGCGTACTGGCGGTCTCCGTCATGATCCGTTTATCCGATGAATCCGCCGGAAGGTAGCCGAGATTGAACATGATCGCACCCATGCGGCCGTGCTCAATCTCAGGTACGCACTCCCTCATAAGCGAATGGCTCTGAAGAACAAGGCTAACCTCCGCAAGGGTGCCGGGCGGCTCCTTGTCCAGCCTTTCCCGAGTCAGCTGCAGCGCCTGCTCTTGAATATCGAAGGCATACACTTTGCCCTTTGAGCCTGTGCATTTGGCTAAATACAGCGTATCGGCTCCGGTTCCGGCGGTTGCATCCAGCGCGATGTCTCCGGGACGGAGCCTTTCGGACACCAGTTTGTGGGCAAAACTTAAAACCGAGAGGAAGCCCATCAGGATACCCCCCACAATTTACCCTGCCACGTATCCCGGCGCTTGAGCTCGGCGTCGATGCCGTTAAGCACTTCCCATTTTTTGAGACTCCACGTCGGTCCGATCAAGAGATCCCGGGGAGCATCTCCGGTAAGGCGATGGACGATCATTTCCGGAGGTAAAAACTCCAGGCTATCCACGATAAGGCTGATGTATTCGTCCTGCTCCAGGAATCGCAGCAGCCCGGCTTCGTATTGTTTCACCATCGGCGTCTTGCGCATAAGGTGCAGCAGATGGATTTTGATTCCCTGCACATCCATCTTGGAGACCGCCCGGCCGGTGGCAAGCATCATGTCATGATCCTCTTGCGGAAGCCCGTAAATAATATGTGTGCAGACCCGGATATTATGTTTGCGCAGCTTCTCGACGGCTTCCAAATAACATTCGGTATCATGGGCCCGGTTGATCAGCTCCGAAGTGGAATCATGGATCGTTTGCAGACCCATTTCCACCCACAGATAGGTTCGCTCGTTCAGCTCCGCCAAGTATTCCACGACATCGTCAGGCAGGCAATCGGGACGTGTGGCGATCGACAATCCGACAACCCCCGGCTGCTGCAGAATGACTTCATAATATTCGCGAAGTTCTTCGACCGGAGCATACGTGTTGGTATAGGCTTGGAAATAGCCGATATATTTGGCGTTCGGCCATTTCTGGTGCTGCCGGTCACGGATGGTGTTGAACTGGGTAACGAGATCATCCCGCCGCCTTCCCGCGAAATCGCCGGAGCCGCGGGCGCTGCAAAAGGTGCATCCGCCCTTGGCAATCGTGCCGTCACGGTTCGGACACGTAAAGCCGGCATCCAGCATAACCTTGAATACCTTCTCCTGGAACTGGCCGCGCATCTCGTAATTCCATGTATGAAAACGTTTGTCGCCCCATAAGGTCGGGGCGGGTATAAGTGGTGTGCTCATGTTTGCTCCTTTATAGCCGCTTAAGTTGAATTGAGACAGGTTCAGCCAAGGCCCTGGCAACCCATAATTTATTGGCCTTTTACTTAAATGAAACAGCTACGTCCATTGTAACAAAAAATAAAGGATTGCGTTATATACAGGTCTTCAAGCCTAATTAAGACGTTGTTACTTGAATGGATTGCATATAATTGGTATATTTAAAATAGAAAAATAAAAAGATGATTCAAGCAATTTTGGCATGGGTATATAACGGATAGGATTCATATTTGTGTGACGTCATGGATACAATAATACCGTGAGGTGATTACGAATGAATTCATCGACAGTAAAGAATGACAGTAAAGACAAAATCGCTGTGGAGCTTACCCCGAATGAAGCCCTAGCCCTTACCGGCGTGGAGTTTAACTCCGACCAGGGAGTCAAGGCTTCGGCACGTCGCAAGATTCGGGCCGCCTTTGAGAAGACGTTTGATTTTACGTCGGAAGAAAGGTAGACTATTCACAGTTTAACTATCGCGGAACCCCAATTCCAAATATAAGAAAAAGGAACCTAAAGCCTCTGCGTTGAGCAGAGCGTAGGTTCCTTTTTCTATGGGGCTCTTTACTTTTGGGATCAACTTCGTCACAATAAATGCAGTATCGGGATATCATTCTAAATTTACTTGGAAAGTTTCGGAGGTATGACATGCGTTTACGCGGAAGAAAAGGTATACGGGAAAATCTGGAGCAGCAGGAAGACCTGGTCGTTTTGGACCCCGGTCAATATAGAGGGAAGTGGGCTTCGTTATTTGGCAACGACCTTCCGATCCATGTCGAATTCGGCATGGGCAAGGGCCAATTTATAAGCCAGATGAGTTACAAGCATCAGCAAGTGAATTTCATCGGCGTCGACATGTACGACGAGCTGATTCGCCGCGCAAGCGAGAAGGGGCGCAATGTCTGGGCCCAGGAGGGAGTCGATACCCCGCCGAATCTGAAGCTGGCGCTGTTTAATATCGAGAATGTCGAGGAGGTTTTTGAGCCCGGCGAAATTGAACGGTTATATTTGAACTTCAGCGATCCGTGGCCAAAAACAAAGCATGCACGCCGTCGTCTGACGCATCCGCGCTTTCTGGACAAGTATTCCCGGATCCTGAACGAGCGGGGGGAGATCCATTTTAAGACCGATTCGGTCACGCTCTTCGAATTCTCCCTGAATGCATTTGCCGATTATGGTCTGCAAATGACGAACATTTCGCTGGATCTGCATCGCGACGGGCTGAACGAAGAGCATGTCATGACAGAATACGAAACGAAATTCGTCGGCCAAGGCATGCAAATTCATCGCTGCGAGGCGATTGTAGGCAAGGAAGCCCTTGCTTCATACCATCAGAATCGCCTTGAAAAATACGGAAAATAACATCTACACGTGATAGTTTCTCTCCGTGATAGCGTTTACAACTATTATAATAGAAGAAAATCTATCCATTCGGGTGATTTGCTCGCGATAAAACGCAGCAAAAAAGGTGTGCTCCTTATTCAGGAGTACACCTTTTCGTTTTCCAGCATGTCGATGATGCTGCGGGCGCTTTGCATGGGATGAAAGCGTTCGATGTCCTGCAAGTTTTGCGCCCGTTGTTCTTGGATCAGGTCGTATTGATGAAGCAGCTTGTTCATCCATTTGCCCAGAACCTCCAGGGAATGGATGGGCTCTCCCAATCCCTGTGCCGTGAAGTACTGGCAGTTTTCTTCTTCCTGTCCCGGAAGGGGCTGATGGAACAGCATCGGAATTCCTTTGGCCAGGCCTTCGGTGCATGTCATGCCGCCGGGCTTCGTAACGAGCAGATCCGACACCTCCATCAGCTTGTCGATCTCCCGCGTAAAGCCCAATATCCGGATGTTCGGATGCTGGAACCTGGAATTGCTCTCCATCTCCTCGCGGCCCTTGTCATTATTGCCGAGGCAAAATATGATCTGGACTTCTTCTCGCCATCGGGTCAGAAATTCATGCACAACTTCGTCATTCATGATGCCCCAGCCTCCGCCCATCACCAGCACGGTAGGCATATCGGACAGGTTAAACCGCGCCCGGATTTCCTCCTTGCTCGGATGCGTCCAGAAGTCGGGATGGATCGGTATGCCGGTGACCTGAATTTTGGCTTGGGAAACCCCGCGATTGAGCAGCTTTCGCTTCACTTCCGGCGTGGACACGAAATATCGGTCGACCTCAGGGCTGATCCATGTATCGTGAGCATCATAATCGGTTATAACGGTACACAGGGGCACGTTCGTGCCCAGCCGTTTCAAACGCGAGATGACCGCACTTGGTATGAAATGGGTGCACACAATGATGTCGGGTCGGAGCTGCCTGACCACGTTCTTGGTGCTTGTATAGAACATTCGGTGAAGCGCTAAAGCGGTAAAACGGTTAAAGGATTTTTGATGGCGGTACATGTACCCGACCAATCTTGGGCGAGTCGTAATGGTCTTTCTGTAGGCCGAAATGATCAGTGGAGCGATTTTAGGGTTCAAGAAGCTCCCGAGCTCGAGAACTTTGGTCTGTACGCTAGGGGACAACTGGCGCAGGCTGCTGGAGAGTGCATGAGCGGCCTGTGTATGGCCTGCGCCGAACCCTTCAGATAACAGCAAGACTCTTTTTTTAGCCACTACTTTTCACCCGTTCTGCAGCGTTATTCTTTAACTTTAACATATCGATTTTGGGAAGAGAAATCAACCACTTCCCCCTTGCAGGTAAGGGACTTTGGTCCCGGGAACGGCTAATTGATTCGGCAAGCTTCTCGCTGGACCCTTGCTACTTAAGGAGTTAGCCAGCAGCGCGCATTTTGTAGAAAATCAGGGTCCGTGGTCTTTTGACTTGAGTAGGAGATGCCGCTACAATGATTCAAACGGACGTCAAAAAGTTTATTAGAGAAAGAGCACTGAAAAAAACGAAAACTTTTTGGTTGTCTGTTGCGTTTATTTATTGGCGGACAAGTCGAAAAAGAAAAAATGGGCAGCCAAGAGAAATAAAAAGCAAGAAAACGGATGAAAATAAGAACTAAAGCCGTTTGAAACGAAGCTTGCTGGCAAACTGGAATGCAAGCTGAGCTCTTTTACGAAGTTTTTCCGTAAATTAGAGCATTCCACGGTTTTGACAAAAGATTCAAAAGTGTGGAAAATCGTGTATGACGTGCGAAGTTGCCCCGCGGCACCGAGGCTACTAGAAGGACAGACACAAGTCACAGGGTCATAGCAACAACAAAAATGCGAAGAACTTAGAGAGAAAAAAACAAACATTCTCGGGTTATAAAAAGGGGGTAACGGAGAATCATGACAGACGCCATCTTTATCGCGCTCCAACTATTCTTGGCCGCGGTGGGTGTGTACCAGTTCGTATTCTCTTTGTTTGGTCTGGTCAAAAGAAAAAAGAAACAACAGTTTGAACCCAATAAATCATTTGCAGTGTTAGTTGCTGCGCATAACGAAGAGCAGGTTGTCGGGGCATTAATGGAGAACCTGAAACAGCTAAATTATCCGAAACATCTGTACGACGTATTTGTCATTTGCGACAACTGTACAGACCGTACAGCAGAAATCGTCCGTGCCCACGGGATGAACGCCTGCGTGCGCACGAATCAGAATCTTCGAGGCAAAGGCTATGCCATCGAATGGATGCTGAAAGAGCTCTGGGCGATGCCGCGCCAGTATGACGCGGTCGTTATGTTTGATGCGGATAATCTGGCGGATCCGAATTTCTTGAATGAAATGAACAACGATCTTTGCTCTGGAGCGAGAGTTATCCAGGGATATATCGATACCAAGAACCCAGAGGATTCTTGGATCACCGCCTCTTACGGGGTTTCCTACTGGTATATCAACCGCTTGTGGCAGCTGTCCCGCAGCAATCTGAACATGGCCAACTTCCTCGGCGGAACGGGAATGTGCTTCGAGACCAATCTCTTGAAGGAGATCGGCTGGGGCGCAACCAGTCTGGTGGAGGACTTGGAGTTCACCATGCGCAGCGTCATGCGCGGCGTGTATCCGAAGTTCAATTACGACGCGAAGGTATTCGACGAAAAACCGCTTACGTTTAAGGCTTCCGCCAGACAACGTCTGCGCTGGATGCAGGGTCACTTTACGGTTGCCCGCCGTTATTTCTTCCCGCTGTTGTGGCGTGCCATTAAGGAGCGCAGCCTTGTGAAGCTGGACTTGGCCCTTTACGGAGTCAACGTCTACATCGTGCTGCTGACTTTCTTGTTGACGGCCATCATCTGGGTTGACAGCTCGTTCTTCAATGGTCCGAACATCGCGAACCTGTACGGTTATTTACCGCTATGGCTGAGCTTTACGGCGATTGCGGCGAATGTGTTCACGTTCATGATTGCGATGATTCTGGAGAAGGTGAAGTACAAGAAGGTATATATGTATCTGGTGCTGTTTCCGATTTATCTGCTGTCGTGGTATCCCATCACGGTATACGCGTTCTTCACGCAGAACAACAAGCAGTGGAGCCATACGGAGCATACCCGGGTTGTGCGCCTTGAAGAAGTTCAGAGCAAACAAGGCTAATCCAAAATTTTTATGCCATTTGTGTTGACAGATGTTAGGATGACCTGTTATACTATCCTAGTCTGTTAAACAGAATATCTGATTGCAAGCAGAAGCGCCGCTTCTCACCTGACCGACATGCGTTGGCTGGTTTGATCACGAAATCAATGAATGGATTCAACTTCATTTGTGAGATGAGTATCAAATAGGGATGTCGGTGGTTAACCCGTCATCCCTTTATTTTTTGCAAACAGGAACAACAAGTAATTTGGAGGTGGAGGACTATCAGTAAGGAACATATGATCAATGACGAGATTCGGGCCAAAGAAGTACGTTTGGTTGGTGCCGAAGGTGAGCAAATCGGGATCAAGCCGATTCGTGAAGCACTGCAAATGGCAATTGATCTCAATCTGGATCTGGTGAACGTGGCCCCTCAGGCGAAACCGCCGGTATGCCGCATCATGGACTACGGTAAATTCCGCTATGAGCAGCAGAAAAAAGAGAAGGAAGCACGGAAGAACCAGAAAATTGTGGACATCAAAGAAGTATGGTTCCGAGCCAACATTGAGGAGCATGATTATCAAACCAAGCTTCGCAATGTCGTTAAGTTTTTGAAAGACGGCGATAAAGTGAAATGCTCCGTGCGTTTCCGCGGCCGTGAAATCACCCATGCTAACATCGGTCAGAAGATTTTGGAGCGCGTGAAAACGGAAGTGGCGGATCTCTGCGTCATTGAGCGTCAACCGAAATTGGAAGGCCGCAGCATGATTATGATTTTGGCTCCAAAAGCCTAAGAGAAATTAGAGGAGGAAGTACTACAATGCCTAAAATGAAAACACATAGCAGCCTGAAAGGCCGCTTCAAAATTACTGGTACTGGTAAAGTTAAACGTTATAAAGCTTACAAAAACCACTTGCTTTCCCACAAATCCAAGCGTGCGAAGCGCGTATTGTCCAATAGCCCTGTCATGGCGCCTGGAGATGTTAAACGTTTGAAGCAAGGTCTGGCTAACTTGAAATAGTAAACAACAATTATTGGGAGGTCTTTTGATATGGCACGAGTTAAAGGCGGATTTGTCGTTCGTCGTCGACATAAAAAAGTATTGAAGCTTGCGAAAGGTTATTTCGGTTCCAAACACCGCATTTTTAAAACAGCGAACGAGCAGGTTATGAAATCCCTCGTTTATGCATACCGCGATCGTCGCAATACGAAGCGTAACTTCCGCAAATTGTGGATCGTTCGTATCAACGCGGCTGCTCGTCAAAACGGTCTGTCCTACAGCAAATTGATGCATGGACTGAAGCTTGCTGGCGTGGACATCAACCGCAAAATGCTGGCTGATCTGGCTGTGAACGACCTGAACGCGTTCAATTCCTTGGCTACTGTAGCTAAAGAAAAAGTGAACGCTTAATTATACGTGTATGAAAAAACCGCCGTAATATTACGGCGGTTTTTTTTATTTTGCGTCCCCCCGCTATCATGCATCATTTCGGCGGCACGGGTGCTCGGCTCATGGAGAGAGTCGCCTATCTTTTGCTATCGTAAGGGCATTGAAACAAGCAAGGGAACTCCTTCCGGAATAAATTGAAATGTATATTACCTGAGGAGGGATCTTATGCACAAGCCTGTCAGCAAGGCGAAAGTGAAATCATACGTGGGCAAAGAGATCGTGGCGTATAAGAAAAACGGAACTATGGTGACGGGCAAGCTGGTACGCGTCTCCGGCAACCGCCTTTATGTGGAACCGGCAACCAAGGGGAAAAAGGTGAAAACCAAGGCGATTATTCCGCTCGCATTGTTTGATCTTCTTGCCATTGGTACGGCACCTTATGCATATGGCGGCGGGTTTGGAGGCTACCCTGGCGGCTTTGGACCGGGTTACGGCGGTTTCGGGCCGGGCTTTGGACCAGGCTTTGGACCGGGTTTTGGACCAGGATTCGGGCCAGGCTTCTTCTGGTAATTAGAGGAACCAAATCTTTTCCAACTCATAACATCGGCTGGGTTCGATCATTCTGGTCACCGTATAGCCAAGCTTTCGGTAAAAATGAAGGCCGGTGTGGTTGCCGATGTCCACCATGACTTTGGCACGTTTGCATCCGCGGGATACAGCGAAACGTTCGGCATGTTCCATCAAACGGACACCCCACCGTTTTCGCTGTGCGGTGGATGCGACGGCCAGCATATCGATATACAGCAGCTCGCCGTGCATCATGAAATGGATAAAAGCAACGATTTTTTCGTTATCCTGAGGCGAAGCGACAAGGGTCACGCCGCGCCGTAAACGAGAGGGAATATCCTTGCGGATGAGGTCCAACTCTTTTTTGGTCATATGGGAAAGCGGGACGAGTTGGGACTCGATGAGCTGCAGAATCATCGGATCATCCTGGTCCGGTTTTCGGTAACGGATCATCGTGTTGTTTCCTCCCTTCACCGCGGTTAAGTCTGCTCCATTTATCATATGTAGCAGGGTTTCATAGGGTGTTTTGGTTCAAGGCGGCGGAGGAATTGCGCCCATTGTGAATGAAAACCTTTCATCGGAAGTAAAATAAATGTGTTGACTTCTGGATTGAATGAATCATATAATGTTTCTAAACATTTTAACGAATATATCCAATCGGCAATGATGAGGACGAAGTTTAAAGGGCTCTTTTGCTCAGAGAGTGGATGGATCAGCTGAAACCACCACCAAAACCCCTTTTATACGAGCTCACCTCGGAGCTGTTTCCCTGAAAGATGCTACGCTATGACTTTATCGCATTAAGTCGTAACAGCGTTTATTAGGGGGAATCGTCTTAGTCCGCGTTACGGACTGCAGATATTGAAGAGCTGTGTTCATGCGTTCTTCATACCTGCTGAGGCTCTGCACTGCGAGGTGTAGGGCAAATATGGGTGGTACCACGGAAGCTAAACCTTTCGTCCCTCACACGGAGATACTCCGGGTGTGGCGACGGAAGGTTTTTTTGTTGCTTGAATCATGGATGAAAGAGAAGAGTGCCAATATTTGAGAGGAGGATGACTGATGAGCGCGCAAACTCCAGAAGTGCGGTCTACAGAACAATTACGAGAGAAATGGTTGAAGCCTGAAGTGATTACCGGTTCGGAAATCTTGCTTCGGAGTCTTCTGCTCGAAGGTGTCGAGTGCGTCTTCGGATATCCGGGCGGAGCCGTCCTGTATATCTACGATGCGATGTATGGTTTTAAGGATTTCAACCATGTCTTGACCCGACACGAGCAAGGTGCCATTCATGCCGCTGACGGTTACGCCCGCGCAAGCGGCAAAGTCGGCGTATGCATAGCAACTTCAGGACCGGGGGCAACGAACCTTGTGACCGGTATCGCAACAGCTTACATGGATTCCGTTCCGCTCGTTGTTATTACCGGTAACGTTGCAACAACCCTGATTGGTACGGATGCTTTCCAGGAAGCGGATATTACAGGCATCACGATGCCGATTACGAAACACAGCTATCTGGTAAGGGACGTTAAGGATCTGCCAAGGGTGATTCATGAGGCCTTCCATATCGCCTCAACCGGTCGCAAAGGACCGGTGCTGATCGACATTCCGAAGGATGTATCCGCGGCAACCACGCTGTTCCAGCCGGAAGAGCGAATCCAACTGAGAGGATATAATCCTCGGACGGTGCCGAACAAACTTCAGTTGGATAAACTGGCCCGCGCGATCGAGGAGGCCGAGCGTCCGATGATTCTTGCCGGCGGCGGCGTGATTTACTCCGGTGCTCACGAAGGACTGCACGAATTCGTGAACAAAACCGGGATTCCGATCACGACAACGCTTCTCGGCCTTGGCGCCTTCCCGACAGGCAACGATCTGTGGACAGGAATGCCGGGCATGCACGGAACCTACACATCGAACCATGGTATTCAGCAGTCGGATCTGCTGATCAACATCGGGGCAAGATTTGATGACAGGGTTACCGGCAAGCTTGACGGATTCGCGCCACACGCGAAGATCGTTCATATCGACATTGACCCGGCCGAGATCGGCAAGAACGTGCCGACCGATATTCCGATTGTCGGTGACGTGAAGACGGTGCTTGAGATGCTGAACCCGATCGTTTCGTACGCTGCGAAAGCCGATGCGTGGAGAGACCAGATCCGCAAATGGAAAGCCGAGTATCCGTTCCGTTATGTCGATTCGGATACGGTGCTGAAGCCGCAATGGGTTATCGAAATGCTGAACGATACCACGAAGGGCGAAGCCATTGTAACGACTGACGTTGGTCAGCACCAAATGTGGGCCGCGCAGTATTACAAGTTCAACCAGCCGCGTTCCTGGATCACCTCCGGCGGTCTCGGAACGATGGGCTTCGGATTCCCGTCCGCGATTGGTGCCCAGATGGCGCATCCGGATCGCTTGGTCATTTCGATCAACGGGGATGGCGGCATGCAGATGTGTTCGCAAGAACTTGCCATCTGTGCCATCAACAACATTCCGGTAAAAATCGTTGTCATCAACAACCAGGTGCTTGGGATGGTTCGTCAATGGCAGGAGATCATTTACGATAACCGTTACAGCCATATCGATCTGGCAGGCAGCCCTGATTTCGTCAAGCTTGCTGAAGCCTACGGTGTCAAAGGACTTCGTGCCACCACGAAAGAAGAAGCACAGCGTGCTTGGGCCGAAGCGATGGAAACGC
Source organism: Priestia sp. BR_2 (assembly GCF_041954005.1). NCBI lineage: Bacteria > Bacillati > Bacillota > Bacilli > Caryophanales > Bacillaceae > Priestia > Priestia sp. BR_2. Next base: position 377,907 of record NZ_JAVFHM010000294.1, read on the forward strand.
CGGGGCCCGTCCTCGTTGAATTCGTTGTAGAGAAGGGCGAGAACGTGTATCCGATGGTGACGCAAGGGTCGACAATCGATCAAATGCTGATGGGGGATGCGTAAGATGAGTACAAAACATACCATTGCCGTACTAGTGAATGACCAGCCGGGTGTCCTGCAGCGCGTATCCGGGTTATTCGGACGCCGGGGCTTTAACATCGAGAGCATTACCGTGGGACAGTCGGAGGAAAGCGGCTTGTCCCGGATGGTTATCGTAACCACTGGAGACGAAACGACACTGGAGCAGGTAGAGAAACAGCTTTACAAGCTGATCGATGTCATTAAAGTCATCAATCTGAGCTCGAAGCCGATGGTTGCCCGGGAGCTCGCCCTGATCAAAGTAAAAGCCGAGCCGTCGGCAAGACCGGAAATTATGGGCGTCGTCGAAACCTTCCGCGCATCCGTCGTGGATATCGGCACGACCAACCTGATGGTTCAGGTTGTCGGCGATACCGTCAAAATCGATGCGATGATCGAGCTGCTTAAGCCTTATGGCATCCAGGAGCTTTCCCGTACCGGGGTTACCGCGATGATTCGCGGTAACGCGTAATGATGTAACATTATTCTTTTTATCCGGATGACAAAGTTATTGCAATATAAGCGTTAGACACCTGCATGGCATGAGCGGGTGTCTCAGCAGATCGGGTAAGCAGCGGTCTATTGAGATACCCGCTCATCATGAAGGGTCTTTAAAATCAAAGGAGGACTTATACAAATGGCAATTACTACTTACTATGAACAAGATGCAGAACTCAGCGTGCTGAAAGACAAAACAATCGCGGTTATCGGCTACGGAAGCCAAGGTCATGCCCAAGCGCAAAACCTGCGCGACAGCGGACTTCAGGTTGTCATTGGTCTTCGTGAAGGCAAATCGTTCGACAAAGCGAAAAACGACGGTTTCGAAGTACTCCCTGTAGCGGAAGCCGTTAGCCGTGCGGATGTAGTACAAATCCTGATGCCGGACGAAACGCAAGCAGCGGTGTACAAAAACGATATCGAGCCAAACCTGAAAAAAGGCGCGGCACTGATGTTCTCCCACGGTTTCAACGTTCATTTCGGTCAAATCGTAGCTCCTAAGGACAACGACGTTCTTCTGGTTGCTCCTAAATCCCCGGGTCACATGGTTCGCCGTACGTACGTTGAAGGCTTTGGCGTACCTGGATTGATCGCAATCGAGAAAGACGCGACTGGACAAGCTAAGGCGATCGGTCTTGCTTATGCAAAAGGCATCGGCTGTACTCGCGCAGGCGTTATCGAGACTTCCTTCCGCGAAGAAACCGAAACAGACTTGTTCGGTGAGCAAGCGGTATTGTGCGGCGGTGTATCCGCATTGGTCAAAGCAGGTTTCGAAACGTTGACCGAGGCTGGATATGCGCCGGAAATGGCATACTTCGAGTGCCTGCATGAACTGAAGCTGATCGTGGACATGATCTATGAAGGCGGTCTTGCAAGCATGCGCGACTCCATCAGCAACACGGCGGAGTATGGCGACTATGTAACAGGCCCTCGCGTGGTAACCGAAGATACCAAGAAGGCAATGAAAGAAGTCCTGTCTGATATTCAACAAGGTAAATTCGCCCGCGACTTTATCCTTGAGAACCAATCGGGACGCGCTTTCCTGACAGCTACTCGCCGCAACGAGTCCGAGCATCCGATCGAAGTGGTGGGTGCAGAGCTTCGCGAAATGATGCATTGGATCAAAAAATAAGAATATATAGAATTCATAAGGAATTCTTCGGGGTTTGGGGCAGTCCGGCATGAGATGATGATGCTGCTGCCCGGACCCGTCAGATTAAGCAGCCGGCGGCAGGGGATTCTATCAACTGCCGCCGGATGTTTACGTCATGAGATAAACTTCAAGGAGGTGCCGACATGCGAAAGATTTATGTCTTTGATACAACGCTGAGAGATGGTGAACAGTCTCCTGGCGTGAATTTGAACACTCGGGAAAAGGTGGAAATCGCCCTTCAGCTCGAAAAGTTGAAAATCGACCGCATGGAAGCAGGGTTTCCAGCGGCGTCACCCGGTGACCTTGCAGCTGTGAATGCAGTGGCACGCGCGGTTAAGGACGTTACGGTCATTGGATTGTCACGCTCCAGAGAAAATGACATCGATGCGGTTCGCGAAGCGCTTCAAGGCGCCCAGGACCCGTGCATTCACGTGTTCCTGGCCACTTCGCCGATTCACCGCAAGTTCAAGCTGCGGATGGAGAAGCAGCAGGTGCTGGAAACGGCGCAGGCTTCGATCCGTTACGCCAAGAAGTACTTTTCCAAAGTGGAATTTTCCCTGGAGGATGCGGGCCGGACCGAGCTTGATTTCATGGCCGAGGTCGTCGCCATGGCAGTGCGCGAAGGCGCCAATGTCGTGAACATTCCGGATACCGTGGGATATTTGAACCCTTCGGAATACGGGGCCATCTTCAAATACTTGAAGGAAAATGTTCCGGATATCGAGAAGGTTCAGCTGAGTGCGCACTGCCATAACGATCTGGGCATGGCCACGGCGAACACCCTTGCCGCCATTCTGAACGGGGCCGATCAGATCGAAGGCACGATCAACGGAATCGGTGAACGTGCAGGCAATACCGCGATCGAGGAAATTGCGATGGCGCTCGAGACGCGTTCCGAATTCTTTGGAGCGAAGACGGGGCTGGCCTTAACCGAAATCGCCCGCACGAGCCGCCTTGTGAGCAAGCTGACCGGCATGGTCGTGCCAGGCAACAAAGCGATTGTCGGCGCGAACGCGTTCGCCCATGAATCCGGCATTCACCAGGACGGTATGCTGAAGGAGAAGACAACCTACGAAATTATGACCCCCGAGTCCATCGGACTCAAAGAAAGCAAGCTGGTATTAGGCAAACATTCCGGCCGCCATGCTTTCCGGGAGAAGCTGCTGGATCTGGGTTATGAGCTGACCGAAGAACAGGTGAATGACGCATTCGCCAAATTCAAAGTGCTGGCCGACAAGAAGAAGGAAGTTTCCGATGAGGATCTTCTGGCTCTGCTGGAGGAGAAACTGATCGATACGCCGGAGGTCTTCAAGCTGGAAACGATCTTTGTTGCTTACGGCAACGAATCAACGCCGACGGCGCGGGTGCGCATTGCAACAGAAGATCAGACGATTGAAGAAGAGGCCGAGGGCAACGGTTCCGTGGACGCGATCTATAACGCGATCGACAAGGTGACCGGAGAAGAGGTTACGCTTGCGGACTATTCCATCAAGTCGGTAACGCACGGCAAGGATGCCCAAGGTGAAGTGCATGTCGTGCTGTCCCAAAACGACGTGGCCGCGCAAGGCCGCGGCTTGAGCACCGACATTCTGGAAGCGAGCGCACGTGCCTACGTCGATGCGGTGAATGTCCTGATCGAGAAACGCAAAACGTTTAGCCGGCGCGAGCGCGCTACGCTGTAATCCATACTTGGCGTGGCGGGAGATCTGCTCTCCGCATGAGCGCTGAAGGTGAATGCCATAAAAAAAGAGGGGCCGCCGGCTCCTCTTTTATTTGCTTTATTAAACTGTTGGCCAGACGTGGAATGCAGATATCAAGACACTGGCATCGAGCCTTAAACGGCCTCATAGCAGAGGGCCGATACCGGATTGATGCAGCTGATCAACGAGATAAGACAGGGTTTCGTTAAGGCGTCGATGCGGAGCCCGGATCTTACCAGGCGTAGGCCTGCGGGGCGGCGCCGCCCGGGCCCGGGAATATTTCATCCAAGCGCTTCATCACGGATTCATCAAGTTCGATCTCAAGCGAGCGCAAGGAGCTTTCGAATTGCTCCAGCGTGCGCGGCCCAATAATCGGTCCGGTAACGGCCGGGTTCTTCAGCACCCAGGCAAGAGCGACGTTATCCTGCGGTTCGCCCAGCTCTTGGCAGAGAGCGGAAAACTGTTCCAGCTGCGCGCGGTGCTTCTCTACGCGCTCCGCATTGCCTCCGCTGCGCGAGCCCTCGATTTTTTTAAGGGCATTGCGTCCCAGCAGTCCCCCGTCCAGCGGACTCCATGGAATCACGCCGAGACCCAGCTGCTGCGAAGCGGGGAGCACTTCGAGTTCCGGCAATCGGCAGGTCAGGCTGTATTTGTGCTGCTCGGAAACGAGACCGAGGAAGTGACGGCTCTGGGCCGCGGCCTGCGCAACCGCAATCTGCCAGCCGGCAAAGTTGCTGGATCCGACATATCCGATTTTTCCTTGATTGACCGCAACCTCAAAAGCGCCCCACAGCTCGTCCCAAGTGACGGAAGGATCGACGTGATGCATTTGGTACAGCTCGATATGGTCGGTCTGCAGACGTTTCAGCGACCCTTCGAGATGACGGCGAAGTTTATAGCTCGACAGCCCGGCTTCATTGTTGGGGCCATCCAGAGGATCACTCATGGAACCGTAGAATTTAGTAGCCAAAACGACTTTTTCGCGGCGGCCCCCGCCTTGGTTAAACCAGCGTCCGATGATGGTTTCGGTCAGGCCCGAATTCTCGCCCCAGCCGTAGATGTTCGCCGTATCAAAGAAATTGACGCCGGCATCAAGCGCTGCATCCATGATGCGGAAGGCTTCCTTTTCATCCGTGGCAGGACCGAAATTCATCGTCCCCAAACACAGACGACTTACTTTCATGCCGGATTTACCTAGAGCTGCGTACTTCATAATCGATGATCACTCCTTGGTCGTTTAGGGTATAAGGCAAATTCACCCCTATTGTAGCGTATTGGCAGAAAAATGTAACTAACGGCGTTCGGAAACGTTGCACTGAAATCCGACTTGCGGCTCAACTGTTCACGTCATTCACCAAATTTAAAGAGCAAGAGCAGGGAGCAGAGAGTAGGGAGTAGTACCAAGTAGCAGAAGCAAGTAATTGGGATAACGGCGTAAGTAACTGAAGTATGAAGTTGAAGCAAGAAGCCAAGAAGCCGAAGCAAGAAGCAGAAGCAGAAGCAGGAAGCCGAAGCAAGAAGCAGAAACAAGACAAGAAGCAGAAGCAGGAAGCCGAAGCAAGAAGCCGAAGCAAGAAGCAAGAAGCAGAAGCCGAAGAAAGAAGAAGAAGAAAAAGCAGAAGCAAGAAGCAGAAGCAAAAGCAAAAAGCAAAAGAAGAAGAAAAATGACACAAAGAATGACGACGAAACAAAGCAAGCACAGAAAAATAAAAAAAATTAACAAAAAGAGGAACGATCAGCACAAGTTACAAATAGCTACATACACCATTTAACAGAATGATCAACAACAGCCTAGTATGTATAGTATGTCTCACATCTGATGTAAGCAAGACCACCT